>NZ_CP024813.1:0-298989 GCF_002787395.1 Enterobacter sp. CRENT-193
CTGGAGGAGGAAACACTGCCAGAAGAGGACAGTCAGGCCTATCAGGTCAGCGTTACCGGCCAACATAACATCCACTGTGAAGTTGTTAACAAGGAAGGTAACCCCTGTTTTGGTGTCATGTTCGAAATCGATCAGGGTGTGCCTGCCTTACACATCAACACCGGCGGGGATATGTTGCTCCACATTCATTGCGCCCATAACGGACTCGTTCTGACCCCTGATGCAAGCGGTCAGCGATTTGATAAGGCTCCCGTTGACCGCTTCTCTTATAACAGCCCATCCCTGCTGTTGTCTGCCGACTAACCAAGGCCAAATCTGAATTGTCCCGTTTAAGTAACCAACCCGCTGCCGCCAGGCGGGTAAATCCTCTTAATGGAGTTTTAATGCAAATCTCAACTGAAGTTCTGAACGTCTTATCTCGCTGCCGTGCTGAAGGGAACTTTCTTTTCCTGGCCGACCAGCTCGACCGCAGCATTTATGTTAAGACAAACAAAGTGCTCGAAGCCGCCGGTGGCAAATGGAACCGAAAAGAGCAGGCACATATTTTTACGGCGGATGCAGCTGAGCGTATCGAGCAAATCATTCTGACAGGTTCGGTTGACATCCCACGAGATCTGTTCAATTTCTTCCCTACACCTGAGAATTTAGTCACAGATATGGTTCTACGCGCTGAACCAGCTGCCGGGGAGCGTGTACTGGAGCCAGAGTTTGGTGATGGCCGCATTCTGAAAGCCTTAAAACTGGCGGCTCCGGATGCATTGATTACCGGGATCGAATTGAACGATGAGCGATTCCTTGCAGTGAAGAACGATAGTGTCCTTAGCACAGGAGTCGAGCTGGTGCATACCGACTTTCTTGGGTACCAGCCCGATGAAACTTTTGATGTTATCGTTATGAATCCACCATTCCTTAAACGCTCTGACGTTAAACAAGTCATGCATGCCATCGCAATGCTCGCTAAGCGAGGTCGCTTACAGGCCATTCTGTCAGCTGGGGTATTGTTCCGGGAAGACACACTGACAAAAGCGCTCAGGGAGCGAGTCAAACAACTTGGCGGACAAATTTCGCCTCTTCCGGATGATACATTTAGGGAGTCCGGAACAAAGGTCAAAACAGCCCGCCTTGAAATTGATCTTCGCCGCTAACTGACAAGCAACCGGAAAGAAATCTTAATACGAGTAGCCGGTTAAAGTTACCTGACCGGCTTAACTGACTAAATCAATAAAGAGTGAACAGAAATGACGCATACTGCCGTTTCTCAGGCTAATAGTGCTTTGCAGCTACCCACGGTGGAGCATGTCTACGCTCTTCTGAAAGCAAATTGTAAACCTGACCGCTTTGACGGGCGTGACGGACCCGTGTGGGGCCAGGAATACTCGTGGAATCTGGCAAAAGATCGCTTACAGGATCTGGAGAAATACGGTAAGGCATATGTCTCCCGTCATGAAGACCGTATGGGGGAAGGATTTAGTTTTGGTCCTGACCTGTTAATTATTCGCTAACGCTCCTAATGCCTGATGATATGGTAAGCACAACTGGAAAAATATGTTTTCAAAGCCTATGACCACTTTCACACCAGAACGTATTGAACAAATTTTGGAATTTGCCGAGGGTAGTAACCCAAGCGAAGCAATGAGTCTCAGAGCTGACGAAGTTGCTGTACTGGCACGTATTGGAAAGGCAGTTATGTCGATTGCGCCTGTTTATCAGTGCGAGTTTTGCCACCATGACGCAACCGGGCAACTTCAGTGGCACTGGGAAGATGTGAACAAAGCTTTTTATGATAAATACGATCCAGACAGACGCGGAAGACGTCGAATCCTCTATACCGCCCCGCCGATGCCTTTAGTTTCGGCTGACCTGCTTAACATGGCTTCATCTGCTATTGAAGACTTGCTCACTAACAAAGACAGAAGTGGTGCGGGAATGTGGAATGACATTCCAGAACAGCTACGACGCGCAGCAGAACTGGTAATGGATAATAGCCGGGCCGCTGAAACAGAAGCGATGCTGATGCGTCTTTATGTAGAATGTGACACAGGTGAGCGCAGGGGCAACGGCACTCAATCTGGCGTAGCAATGCCTTCTTGGCAAACCGTTGAAGAGGCACGTGTGTTGCTAGGGGTGAAATGATGCAGTTCTCGCCAGGGCAGTTTGTAATTCACAACAAGAAGCGCCTTGCGGAACGAAGGTAGACGTACTGACTGAGGTTCACTCCCCTCTCGACTGGTGGCGTAATGCCGCCAGGTTTTGATTCATATATGCCGTCCGTTAACGCATTTATATCTGACATACCTAATTTATCCTGATTCTTTTTTACACAAAGTAAAAGCATCACTTAATGCGATATGTGGATGCCGATAGTTTCAGGCTAATGTTATAAGTTTTGCAATCGTTGCCAGTTTGGACACCACAGAAATGTCAGATGTAATTCCAAAAAGAAAGATTTCCGTCCTGAACGCACAATAAGGTTTGTCGAAAGGCAAATTATAGATTTGTAATTTCGAGCACCATATGGAGAAGTTTTTTATACTTTTACGAACATAGTGACCTTTAGGAAAAGCTTAAAATAACACCAAACCTAAAGGGGAATAAGAATGAAACATCTCGCTTTTATTACTGCTGTAGCCGGACTCGGTATGTCTGTTCAGGCCCCAGCTCAGATATATGAATCGGCCTTTAAAGACACGAACGGTATTGAGATCCACGCCCCGTCTTCTCGTCTTATGCTTAATCCGGCATCACCGGTAACTTTGACACTTATTTCAGGTCTTGATCGTTTCGTTAATGTCAAAGTCACGAAAGACACTGGAACTGTCATTCTTAATACTACGACTACACGGACGGGTGTATCAGACCGACTAACAGCTGCTGACGGTAGTGAGTTCTACGGCAAAAAAGTAACTTTGCCTGCTTTGGGTGAAGGCAAATTTGTCGTTCAGATAAACGTGTTAGATCTCAATCAGAAGCCTGTAGCGACCTATAACTATAACTGGCTAATTGATGTCACCCCTCCAGCGGCAAATGCTCTTACCGCTAATACTGGTTCTGGCTCTACCGCTGGTGACGTGTGGAAGCTTGGATTAGAGGCAACGGGGCAGTATGACTTCACCTCTTCGGGCGTAAGTGATGCAAATGGTATTGATAAGGGCCTAATATATATTTACAGGCAGGACGGTAGCCTCTACAGCACTACACAGATGCAGTATGACGTATCCGGCCAAAAGATGTACCACACTTACTCTAAGAATTCAGTTAAGGGAACCGGAATACCAGACAGCAACCTGGATGAAGACTTTACTGCAAAAGTTGTTATCTTCGATAACGCAGGTAATAGCCGAACGCTGCCAACTCAAAAATTTCGCTACGACAACACGCTGGGTGAGATGACACTGTGGGCCGTTCATGATCCAAATACGTCTTCCAGCGTCGTACCCGGGGTTTCTAATTATCCGGCTTACAAAGCCGGTATGGTCGTTAACGAAAACCCTATTCGATTAGTCTACCGGATCCCAAAATCTAACTACCGTGCTTATTCAGAAGGTGGGCTTCAGTTCATCAATCAATATTCCGCCCCCAAAGAGATAGCTGTAGACAGCACTTATGCTTATGTTGAAATGACTCTTCCCTATGGCTCAATTAATGGGGATATGGCTCGTATGGCGAACTTTGGCCAGTGGGGAGGGTATTATCCGTCATACAGCCTCGTTCTAAACCCATCTGCAAACCAAACGCCTGCATTTGCGGGTACCTGGGTAGATTTCCTCGATGATAAGGGGAACTGGGTTAAGTGGAAGGATTTTGAGAGTGTGGCTTCATCACGACTGCCAATTAAAATTTCCCGACTTCGTTTTAACGTTGAAGCCCGGCCCTTTGCACAAGAGATCGGCGGTAAGGCGACCTGCACCATTCCGGCAGGAAAAACCTCGTGTGAAGCGCCTGAGACGTTTGATATGGCCTTGGGTACCCAGGGCTACAATAGGATCCTTTACTTCGTTCGCAGCATCAGCAATCCCATTTTGCGGTCTGAGCAATGGATTATGACACGCTGGAACAATAAACAACTGCCGGTAATAAACTCGATATCATATGACGAGACTAACAAGCAGCTGGATGTACTGGCGTCACTTGAAGGCGATGGTAACTGGTTCGACTCGGTCTCATTGAGGGAATTTTATCTTTCCGATAAGAACACCGGTACCCGGATGTCACCCACAGGCGTAATCAAATCTCGTATCTCAGGTAACTACACGATTGCTTATGATTTATCCCGTCAGTCTGAAGGAAAATACAACGTTGAGGTCAACATCAGGGACTTCTTCCAGAACCAGACCAATAAAACTTTCGGAGAAATTGCTCTGGATAACACTCCTCCGACAGTGGCCATAACATTCGACGGAAAGCCGGTAAAAGACGATACGGTAGTGTACGGCCTGGAGAACCTCAGGATCGCTCTGGCAGATAATCTGACAACCCCGAGGATAACCCGTCTTCAGCTCGTAGGTGGCCCCACAGCTGATAACGTTGAGCTTACGTGGTCACCGGCAGGCAAAGATACATACATGCCTGAGTATCCGAGGCTGTTCCCAAATTTCGAACCATCTGAAAATTATTCAATTAGCGTAACAGTTGCCGATAGTCAGTCGAATACCAAAACCTATACTCAGAAGTTCAGTTATCTACCGAATAACCTTGTGCAGTTACATAATCTACGCACATTATCGGTCAGTTCGCCTCTCAAAACGACAGATGGCGTACCCCTTGCGTACCTGTCCACTAACGTTCTGCGTAAGACAAATGGAGAAATTGCTAAAGGGGTCCAGAACGCAACGCTGACTGTGCGGAAGGATGCAGCCTTCGGTATTAAATTTAACGGGGCACAGGCGGCTCCAGGTGAGTCAGTTGAGGTGCAAATAGATATGGGCCAGGGGGATAATCTTCTGTTACCCGTTTATCCTTCCGAAAATGGGAAAGTTGGCACCTCAGAATTCATGATTCAGATCGACGAGTTGAAGTAACTACCCGGAGCCGACAGTAAAACTGACGGCTTCAATTTTACTGCCCTCCTTGACTCCGATCAGCCAGTACGTCTTCAGAGATTCGCAAGGAAGAACCGAAAGAAAAGTTACTTTAATCGTACGTTTCCAGCGATGCTTTTAAAAGACAATGCACACTCGTTGATTACGACAATGGGAGTGAGTGTCGAAACCCTTGAGTAAGGATACCCGGTAAATATACAGCCCCGGGGATCCTCTTCCTTCAACCGGGGATGACAACGGTAGTGAGTCCGGCAACTCACTCCCGTTGTCACTTCTCTGACATATCGTCATACGAGCTTACTCAAGTGCATCCACAAAGATGGGATCGTTTTGAATCTAAACTGGTACTGGTTAGCCAGTCACTTGCATCTATTCCCCCGTCGATACTTAAGTGACAATTGTAGTGATCTGCAATACTGGTGTCTCAGAAACACTGACGACGGTAGAGACTCAATACCCTAACCCCTGACAACAGGAGTGAGCTTAGAGGTGTTACGCTGCTGTCACTTAATGCTTGGGAATTGCCTGACTCACAACCATTGTCATCCGGAGCTACTGATTAACGTTGAACCGCTGGACTTTAATGACAGTGGTAGTGATGGATAGGCTCATTTCCATTGTCGTCATTTTATCGGACAAGCCTCTTCGTCCTACAGGTTTAAGCTGACAATGGTAGTGATTGGATGATCTCACTACTGTTGTCACTCAGTTCTTTGAGCGGACCCTTCCCTCGGTTGGTCGGCATTAACAACGGTAGTGACTCGATTGGCTCACTGCCATTGTCATCGTGTAAATGACGTACCTTATCAGCTCAGCTGAAAGCAATGACAACGGAAGTGACTCTAATTGCTCACTGCCATTGTCGTCGTGTCTATTGAGAGCCTTATCAGTGCACCTGAAAAGCAATGACAACGGTAGTGATTCTAATGGCTCACTACCGTTGTCACCGTGTGTATTGAGAGGATGGTCCACTTAACTGGACGTCTATGACAATGGTAGTGACTTTAATAGCTCACTACCATTGTCGGCGTGTGAATTGAGAGGATGATCAGCTCAGCTGTACGGCCATGACAATAGTAATGACTTAATGAGCTCACTACCGTTGTCACCCTGTTAATTAAGAGGCTCATCTGCTCTTCTGGAAGGCTATGACAACGGAAGTGACTTGCTGGGCTCAGTGCCATTGTCGCCGTATGAATTGAGAGGATCATCCGCTCTTCTGGATGGCAATGACAACGGTAATGACTTAATAGGCTCACTACCGTTGTCATCCTGTAAGTTAAGAGGTTGATCTGCTCAACGGGACGACTATGACAACGGTAGTGACTTGCTGGGCTCACTACCATTGTCACCCTGTGAATTGAGAGGTAGATCCGCTTAACCAGACGTCCATGACAACGGTAGTGACTTTCTGGGCTCAATACCGTTGTCACCCTGTGATTTAAGAGGTTGACCCGCTCTACTGGACGGCCATGACAACGGTAGTCACTTTCTGGGCTCACTACCGTTGTCGCCACATAGAATGAGAGGAGCATCAGCTCAGCTGAACGGCAATGACTACAGTAATGAGCTGGATGAAGCATAACCATTGACATCTGGCCCAACCGGAAGCCGTATTCGCCAATCCAATCGAGATTCACAATGGCCGTGACTCGCCGCATTAAGTTCCGGTGTCCTCCCAAAGCTGAACGCACACTCGGAGGACAATGACAATGCCAGTAAGGTACACATCATTACCATTGTCACTATAGCTACCAGAGAAGCCGGGATTTGAATGTCGATGGTAGTGAGTGGGTCAACTCACTGCCATTGTCACCCCGTTACGATATTTTCCGTTGGATGTACTGGCCAATGAAGTAAAGCGTAGAAACCGGGTGTTAACAGGTGACTCAGGAGAAAGCGTTGAATTCGCAATCTCGATCTACATAGGGTGGTAGAGAACAATGACAACGGTAATGACTTTTGACTCATTACCGTTGACGTGAAAGAGCGGGCTGGGACTAACGAAAATCGAAGAAGTAATTTAGCACCCGGAGCCTGAACCGCCGGGTTAACTTTAGCTGGCGTTGCTGTTCTTTTTCTGGCTTCGAAGACTACGAATATAGCGCAGTTCTTCAGCGGTTAAATCATGGACGGTAAGAACATCATCGCCGTCTATCGGGTCAGCTGGTGGGCATAACTCACCTTCTAAAACAGAAGACCCTGAGTTCTCTTCTTCATCTTCAACCACTTCTAAAGGAGGCTGAGTATTGTTCAAATTCAGATCGGGATCCCGCTTATGAATCTGGAAGTATACTTTTCCGTCTTTCTTAATTTCGGTGTACTGGAGGTATCCTATCGATGCCAACTCTTCAAGAGCCTTTCTCACGGTAGCATTCTGACTATTTGCTCGTGTTTTGAGGTTCAGACGATTTTTCAGCCGAGTAAGGGATATCGGTATAGGATTTGGCGGTAATGACTCTATGAACGTATAGAGAGCCTGGGCGCTTTCCTTCTTGGCCAACTCCTTAATTGCCTTCAGCTGCATCAAAACCTTATGATCGTATTGATAGAGCTCGAAAATCTTAGGATCAACCTGAAGGACAACCTGATCTGATTCCGGGTCTAACAGGGCAGACTGTACCAGATGCGTTGTATAGACTTTGGACGAGTTATTACTGGTGAACGACAAGGTAACGGATGCTAACCTGCGTAAGGAGGCGTCTATACGTTTTCTGGACGCTGTAGATGAGCGATAATTTTCAGGCGTACATAGCTTGAGGAATTCAGTGAATTTTAAGCTTATCGTGTCATTGTTAATCGGATGATTGGCATAGGTTCGAATGATGCCCATCCACGTCTTAAAATCTACTGACATATCAAGACGCTCACCGACAATTGAAATATTGGTGAACCCCTCGCTCTCCATTAAAGAGAGCGTCTGTAACTCTTTCGTTGCGTCAAAGCCAACCGTTTTATATTCCCGATTTTGACGCCCCACACTCTTTGGTGATGGGACGAACAGCCCGAGCCGCATCAAAGCAATAGACTGCACCGTACGGTTGCTGTTAGGACGCAAAATGATGTCTTTACCTGATTCTTTCTCTCTAACAGAGAAAGCCCTGGTGACCAGGTCCTGCTGCTCAGTATCTTTCTCTTTAGTCATAATAAGTTATCACTGAATGTGTAAACAGATTGGTGAATAGTAAGCCCCAGCGAACTCTATGTCACTGGATGGATCATTGTGATGATCCATATCTGTGCATAAGTTCTACCTAAAAAAACGACTCCACTCATTAAAACTTGGCAAAAACTCTTTGCATACAATGACCTGCAACTCTTATCAACAACGGATCAGATCAAGTTAAAAAGATCTAATGAAAAGTCACTACTATTGTCGCTCTGATCACTACTGATGTCAAAAAACTCATTACCAACGTTATAATAATCACTACCAATGTCAAAATAATCACTACTGTTGTCACTGATCACGTCTCAGGCCTTGTGCCGTCTGGCCTGGAGGCAGCGGGGATCTCTTTTGATCTATCAGGAACACTAAGGTACTAATTATTGGAACTACCTTGTGGAAAATGGGGATAAATAAATGCTTAGTTCTTATACAGGTCTCAACTTGCCTCCCTGATAAAAACTGTCGTCAAAGCTAAATCACAGCCACAGGCATTTTCGGTGGATAAATTTTTGAGAAATAGAAGCATACATGCAGACTCGTGTCGCAAGTAATTGAAAGTAATAATTTATTTAAATAATGCGAGTCACCTTACCTTACAGTGGAAGTTTAAGTCTAACCTCACTACCATTGTCACTTAAAATCATTACCAACGTCGAAATAGTCTCTACCATTGTCTTTTAAGTCACTCCCGTTGTCACTTATGTCGCTACTGTTGTCAGTGACAATGCTCCAGCCCAGTAACCATGCGGCCTACAGCGTACCGGGATCTTCTTTGTACTCTCTGGCACCTTTGGGATCATTTATTGGATCTACATGAGGGATAAAATCTTTTGACGATTTCGTAGTGCAGTTATACCAGCGACTTAGCAAGACAAAAGCTGCAATTTAGTGACGAGTTACTAGTCTGCCCAACAAGAGCAATGCAGAGAAGATATGTGGTGAAATGACCATGGTAGTGAGTCTAATCACTACCATGGTCCGCAGTAAGCGTTACTTACGCAATGAACGTCGGACTGATTTGCAACAACATGGGCTACGGCGCATCAGAAGACGGCCGTTGTGCTTCAGCAAAACAGCCCTGCTTTATTTTAATTCTTCAATGTTAATCATGAACTCAGATCTGCCTGTAAGGCCGGATACAGCAGGGAAAATAGGAAAGCTACGGCTGTCCCCGAGCCCCAAATCCAGTTGAAGCTCTTTGCTTTCACCTGGCATCGCAGAAACACCATTTACAGTCACGCCGAATGCAGCGTCCTTACGGACAGTAAGCACTGCGTCCTGAAGCCCTGTAGCGATTGAACCATCCTTTTTACGCAGCTGGCTGGCATACAGAACAGCCAGAGGAGTATTGTCAGATGTTTTGAGAGAAGCATTGACAGCTAAGGTTTTCAGATTCTCTAGCCTGACGAGATTGTTTGGAAGGTAGTTAAATTCGACTGAGCTTTCTTTAACGTTGTTCATCTCATCTTTGGCCTGAACTGTGAGAGTGTATGTTTCGCCTTCATTAAGAGACGGAAAGATCTTGGGATAATTAGGTGCATACAGGTTGTTTCCCAGATTCACCCAAGACAATTCCACCGCATCAGAAACAGGGCCACCGCGAAGAGTCATACGGCTTAAGGATGGTTTAGTTAGAGCATCGGTGAGCTGTATACGGACGTTCTCCAGCCCATATACTGTTACGTTTTTGCTGATCGGTTTTCCTTCGTAGCTAATACTTACAGATGGTGCTGTATTATCAACGACAACAGTTTGATAAGGGAGGTTACCGGTATTGTTGAATGTATCTTGGGCATTAATTACCACGTTATAACTGCCTTCTGGTACCTCTTTCATGTTGAACTCATACGTGTAGTTCCCAGACGCCATATTTCTACCTGTTTGTTTGCCGGTTACGCTTATTTCTGCGTTGTTACGGTTTTTATCTGACAACCAAACTCGATTTACATAAACATGGTCGAAATATGAACCATCTCCAGGTTGATTCACGTAAACCTGGAGAATGTTGGTGGTTTCAATGTAATCAAATCCAGTGACGGAGGGACCCAGTGTATGCCAGGCTATATTCTCCCATATAGGGGCAAAGAAGGTTGCTTCGGTGGTTGACCTTACTTCATAGCCACTATGAAGATAGCCGGTAGTGCCATTTATAATATCCTGGGGCAAAGAGACGGTACAGGTTGTTGAGCCAGCTGGAATACTGCATGTTGCTCCGCCAGTGATTTTTTGATCATATGGCCTAGCCTGTACATTGAACCGGATATTAGTAAGTTTTATAGGCATATCAGATGCCTTGAACAGGTTCCAGTTTACGCTGTTGAACCATGTTCCATCAGCCTTTTGTCGTTCTATGGGTGAACTTCCCCAAGCCGGACTCTTTACAGAGGCAGGATCCCAGTTGAGCCAGCTGGCATACTGACCAAGATCTCCTCCAGACCATTGATATGTATTCACAGGTCTATAGTAGTTTCCATCTAAGGCACCCTGTGGCAGCTTAACTTCCACGTAGACATAGGTGGCATCTTCGGAAAGGACCTGTACTCCGCCATAGTTATTGGTAATGCTCATGCCACCATTTCGATATGGCTTCCAGTTAGTTCTTGGGATACGTATAACCAACTTGTAGGGGTTTTCCAGCACTGTAAGGCCTCGTTTAAACGGGACGTATCCCGAAGAAATGCCGGGTACAACACTGGTGCTTACACGTGAGTCATGAACTGCAAATGGCGTAAATTCTCCCATTTGATCGTCATATAAAAACCGCTGGGGAGGAATGTTAAGCGTATTTCCTGCCAGGTCCGTAACGATGAAATTGAAGGTGAATTCTTCATCAAGATCACTTGAGGGCATGCCAGCCTGGGTGTTCATATCTTTAATCCACGGATAGAACGCACGTTTATTGGCTGTGTCATAACTCAGGTTATTGTCGGAGACCACAGAACCATTACTTCGTTTAATGACAAGACGGATCTTGGCAATTCCACTAGCATCCTCAATACCGTCTGCAAATATAGAAAACTGGCCACTACCGCCTCGGCCCAACTCCCAAAGTGGCCCAGAAAGTACCATGTCGTAACCTGCGTTTTGACTCGGATAAATACTCTTATAGCGTGGAGGAGTTGTATCAACGATGAAATGATAAGTAGATGTGCTCACTACAGTCTGGCGAATATCCAGAGTTTCATTGACTACAGTAAAGGTCCCTTCTCCGAGCGCCGGTAGAACCATATCCTTTCCATAGTATTCTGTTCCATCGGCAGCAACGATACGATCTGCAACGCTCGTTTTGGTCGAGACGGAGGAATACATAACCTTTTTATCGCTGTCTCGTGTGACCGTCACTCGCTCGTACCGATCAAGACCCGATATCAAGTTCAGAGTCAAAACACCAGCGGGATTAAGATATGTTTGTGTTGCAGGCTTAATATTCCGAACAGCCTTATTGGTATCTGTAAATGAGTAGCTAAATACCTGAGCATGTGCCGAAGATACAGTAGCAAGGGCAGTTGCAACCATGCAGCCAATTAGAGTTTTACGCATATGATGCTCCGGGAATAGGTTATAGCCTTATTCTACGGATTCAGCCTACAAGGTCCGGTCGGATAAAGTGATAATTTGCCTGTTAAAAGAGACATCAAGTGAGAAAGCAACCAACGTACAGAATGCAAAATGGCGGCAGTGCATCTGGATGACGCAAAAGTAACTTTTTGTACCCACTTTTTTGGATTTTAGCCTTCAAAATGAGTATTCAACCAATCATAAAAGTAACTTTTGATAGACGCTGCTCCTTTATGTTTGCCAATTGTGCTGATATGTTTTTAAATTCAAGGAAGCGAGATTTTAAAAGCATCTGTTGAGTCAAATTTATGTAAAATAACAGGGTAACCATCACTTCTAGGTTGAGGAAACCCAATGTTATACATGCTCTTATGCTGTTTTCTGATGCTCAACAGTACATTCGTTATGTTCAGAGCAATGTCTGCAATAAGTAAAGGATCCGCTAAAGAAAACCGGTCTGAAATATCGCTGATAGTCCTAGCAACACTTGGAATTGCATCACCATTCATTGTCGCAATGATTACTATTAATGAAAGTATGACATCTAAAACAGTAACAGATTTTTCTTTGGGTGCTCAGTGGTCCGGAATGGTTTCAGCGGTAGCGCTAATGGGGTTATATGCTCGACGCGTTTGGAAAGAGAAGAAGTCCTTATTTACTGGCGCTTTCCTGGCCTCTTCCTTAATGGCCTTTATTTTTACTGACAGCCTTGTTTTCGTATCCCAGAAGGACACCGGCGTTCTGGCTACTTTCGTACTCGATAAAAACGCTGGAGATATTGATTGTAGTCGCCCGGCTATGATTGTCCATTACAGTAAAGGTGTTCCAACGGACTGGCGTTGCCCAACCAGTATCATGTTGATGGCGTATTCTTCATATCCTTTTTTACCTTGGCCTGAGTATAGCCATGGTACCAGCCAGTCTCTTACGGTTGTTATTGATACATTTATGGAAAACGCTGTTAATCTCAGTCAAAAATAATAAATAAACCTCTCTAGTGAGAGGTTTTATAAACCTGAGCCACCAATCTAATTAACTCTATATTTTTGTTTTAGCTTTTTTAAAGGTAGACTTACCGAATAAAACAGCAATTATAGAGCAAAGGCCTGGCGTTAGGACAAAAGCTAATAATGCACTGCCAAAACTTGTCATTTCAGGCACCACGAACCAGCTGATAGGCCACGTCAGGGCAGGTAAATTTAGCGGATCATAAAGCGCATGTAGAGCGCTTAACACACAGTAAAGTGCTAAAAAGCAAACTAGATAAACAACGATCCACATTTTAATTTGCTCAGCAATTTCAAATTTAGGACTGCCCATGCTTTACCTCAGTGGCTGAATATTGATGGTTAATATCTTTAATCACCCGTAAGCACTTAGTGCATACCTTAGTTCGATTTGTCTGCTTGTCCAGAGTGTATTTAACTTCAAGTTGACCTCCAGCATTAAGCAAAGTGAGCATCTCATCTTCTAACACGCTTCGGTAAATGGTCTTGTCCGAGAGTGTGCCCGGTAACGAGTACTCAACATAATTGTTTGAAACTCTTACCGATTTAGGGATTTTACCACTGAGCTGGATTTCATTCGTTGAAGGCATTACAGTTACTTTAATCACAGTTGCCGGTGACCAGAAATCCTGATAACGCACTTTATGAATTTTATCAGCTCTAAGGCCTAACCACACATTTCCGGCGATAAGAACAATAAGCAATCCATAAACTGATCGTCGAATGTTACGCCTTTTAATCACAATGTCCCCCATCCCTCAAATATCATTCTAAATAACTGCACCAGGATATCATGAGCGTAATTAAAAGAATTCTTCATAACCGGGGTTTTCAGTTGAGTTTGCGGACTCTTTACTTTGCGGTTTCTCGCCCTCTATTTGAGTATCCCTGACAGGTTTGGATTTACCCATGCTCCTCTGAAAGGTATCCATAACAAACTCAATATCTTCTTCTGGCAGGCTGGTGGGTTGGTTGCTCATAGGACTTCCTCTTGTTGAATACGTTCGGCGTACAGGATGCGAACCGAAACGGTCGTGTTTTCAAACTCGTTCTCAAAAACGTCCATCCATTCCGTCCGGAATTCTTCCCCCAGAAGGTTATCGAGCCCCTGAAGAGATAATGGAAGAACGGCTGCTAGAGATCCCCCGGCTGCGAGATGAGATGCAGCTGCCTGGAGATGCAGCCTGGCCCGGTTATCGGCAAAAGGTGGGTTCATCACGACATAATCAAACTTCTTCTGTTGATTAGACTTAGACCATGTGAGGAAGTCAGCTTCTGTCGTATCGTATCCCTTAGCCCGGGAGATAAGGCAATTCAAAGTATCAAGCTCGATGCCAGTAACGATCACACCGGCAGGGAATGATTTAAGCAAATCCGCATGGCCAATATTAGGCTCCAGGAGGGTATCCCCTTCCCCTGCACCGAGCAGGGAATATACATATTCGCTGATTCGGCAAGATGAAGGGTAAAACTGATGCGATACAATATCAGGCATCTCCCCTATCTGGCCGATGTAACGAATAACCTCACACGGATCATAGGAAAATGTCACATCGTATTTTGTTACTGTTGCCCCTAAGAACCGAAGGGTGTCAGCGGCAACACTCGAAGATTTGCGTTCGGCGAGAGACCCTAAAGATGTCCAGCAACTCCATTTATTGTCCCCGTCATTTTTAAACATTAGTTCAGAAAGCTGCATCCGGGTATCAAAGTCGATGCACTGCTTAAGTACAGGGAATGCCTCCAAAGATTTCTTGCTATGAGCCATGCGGTCGGCAGGTAATGCCAGCGGTACGATAGCTGATAAAATATTGTTAAGCCGCTCGGCGATATCAGGGTGGACGTCAATATGCATTGATCCATTTTTGTAAACCCTGAAACGAATACTGTTGCCATCGATGCAGATCCATTTTCTGAACCCCTCATGTTCGACCAACGCCTCAACCAATGATTTGGTGTTATGGATCGCCTTCACCTGTTCGCCACGGAAGAATGCGCATATAACGCGGAGCTCGCTCAGTGGTGAAATGCCAGACTCTTTAAAATCCACCCTTAATTTCTGCCAGGGGTATTTAGACGGCTCGCAAACTCCGGTAGTGATCATGCGGGTGGAGAACCCAAAAGCTTTGTTTGTCTTATGACTGCGGCTCAGAGACTGGAAGACGTCGTAAACCCTTTCTTTAATAAATTGATTGCGGTCATTAAGCAAAGCAACGACTGTGCCTACTACAGCGTCAGCTGTGAAATCAGGGATCACCTGAGGCGGCATAATATAGCGGTCGGCCGTAAACTGCTTATCCCATTCGTTACGTTTGGCATCCGACATGATAGGCAAAACATCAGTGAGTGCCATAACGCGTTTCCAGTATTCAGATCTCAGAGCGTTTTCCGCGAACAAGGCATCCGCTTCAGAGATACTGTGGTTGTAGCCTGAGAGATAAGAATAAAGTTTCTGGTGATTGTGGGTTTTGAACTGGACAGCCATGTGTTTCAACAAGCAGAGTTCATCATTATAGGACTCAACAAGATCCGCGATAATGCCGAGCTCTTTGCGCATATCTGGAAGAAATGTTTCAGAAGAGCTAACCACCAGGCTATGAGAGGTTGTTAAAGCCAGTACGCTGTGACCTGCATTATCGGGTTTAGCTTCAGAATCAAGAGATGACATTTTACCGGTCCTTTAGAAAAAACTTTTACCAGGATAGCAACGTCGCTCTGTAACCTAATAGGTTCAGTGACACGAAAAAGTTTTTTATGTCTCTGAATAAAACTTAAAGATGTCAACTCATAGAAAGAAGCAAAAAAAAAGCCCCGCATAAACGGGGCAAGAACGATACATGGAGGTTTAAAAAAGGCGGGCAAAAAGCCTGAATCCTTAATGACTCTGACAAAACCAACACTTTGCCAAAAGTAAATTATTCTGCGTCCGGCTGTGGGTCAGTATCCTGATCGGTCTCTTCCCCTGCCTTCTTAGCATTTTTTTTACGTGGGTATTTTGGCTTCTCACCATTAAGTTTTGCCTGACGATTCTCCGCACGGCGAAGCTGCTTGTTCTCTGATTCTGTGATCTCTTTTGAAAGATTTCTCAGCATCTCCAGAGTACTGCGGTTCAACGTAATGTTGATTTCTTCGTCAGCACTTGAATCTGTCATCTCCGGCAATTCAATATCCCCCAGTTTCTGTAATAAGCTGGTGGTGATGAGTTTGACGCCTTCTACGGCTTTTGTGGCAATAACCGGCGGAATCCGTGCTGGCTTGAAGTCTGAAGGTCTGACTCGTACCTGACCATGTTGGGTTTTTTTCACCGTGATGCCATTCGCATCGGCCTGCTCAAGTTCCGCGATCATCTTCTTGATACGTGAAATTGCTTCTGTTTCACCGAGCTCATCGATCAGTGAAAGCACGTTAACATACGAAATAGCGTCAGCATGAATCCATTTCTTGATAACAACAGAACAGGTTGTCAGGCGGATAAGAGAACTGATGGTCGTCGGGCTTTTATTTTCACGTTGAGCAATTCGTTCGAGTGACCAGCCAGCAAGAGAATGTAGGCGACGATAGGACTCGCCAAGCGCAACAGGAGAAAGCGCAAGACCACGGTTACCATCAATGGTCGCGAGCTCACAGCCAATTTCATCTTCTTTAATCTCAACGCAAAGGATTGTGATGTCATGATCTTCATCACATGCCATCATTGCGGCTTTTAAACGGCAGTGCCCCTGGCGAACAAAAGGTACCCCATCAATGACACGTACTCGGATAGGGTCTACATAGTCACCTCGAATGTAGGCATTCTTGATGTTGTAGATGTGTTCTTCAACCTCAGGGAGCTTATAGTAATCGTCACCCATTCCCATTTCGCGGGAGTTGAAGCCTGGCGTGACCTGAATTACTGAAGGGTGGATAGCCCATGCTTTCTGGTCACTTACTTCAGTACAAAGTTCAGGGTTTGCATCACGGAACTGTTTAAGCCCAGTGACGTAACGACCTGTGCCAGTAACTACTGAAAAGGCAACATGGGCCGTTTTAAAGACCTTGTCATTAGCTTGCTGTGTAGGTTCTGTCAGTAAAACACTCATAGGGGCTCCGTTACATTTTTCTGCTTACTTTCTGCGTAGCGGGGATACTACCGAAAAAAAAAATCCATAATTTTTCGCAAAAAAGGTACTTTTTGAGCCTATTCTGATTTTTCACAAAAAAAGAGGGCTCCCCATTTCTTGTGATGGCATCAAAATCGCTTCATAAACAAAGACATAAATCCAAAACATAAAGTTCAGGTATCAGTGAGGAAAAATCTTATAAATCCGCAATGCTGAAAGTCAAAACTGTGCGTCTTAAACAACTTTTTTTTGCTCCCTAAGTTATTAGTTAAAGCCCGTGGTTAGGTACGATACCAGCACCTAAATTTCTCTCTCAGGTATAGACACTTTGACTCGACATCTCAGACACATGCCGATAATCAAATGGGCTGGTGGAAAAACGAAACTGATGCCTTTCATCAGCCATCACTACCCACACGATCATAGTTGCCGGTGGGTAGAACCCTTTATAGGCGGTGGTGCCGTTTTTCTGAACATGTTTGCACAAAATGCATTGCTTGCAGATAGCAATCCAGACTTGATCAACCTATACAGGACTATTCAAAGACAGAAAACTAACTTTATAAATCAGGTCCAAAACCTAGCGGATAAAACCTTTGTCGAAAAGGACTACTATGAGATGAGGGACCGTTTCAACAAAACCTGTATTTCTGGTCAACCGCTTCAAAGAGCGGCTTTGTTTTACTCCCTGAATCGCCTGGGCTATAACGGTATGTGCCGCTATAACTCAGAAAGAATCTATTCAGTGCCCTGGGGGAAACATACAGAACTGAAGCTTGACTTCAATAAAATAGACTACCTTTCATTTCGTCTTTCAGGTATTGAACTGATCACCGCTGGTTTTGAGGAGACTCTGGCCGCAACCGGCGAAGGAGATCAGATTTATTGTGATCCGCCATATGACAAAACAAGCAAAACTAGTTTTGTCAGTTACGATGGTAAACCGTTCAGCCAAAGCGACCACGTGCTGTTAGCAAATATGCTCGTTGACGCTCACAGAAAAGGCGCTGCTGTTGCGATATCAAATAGCCTGACACCATTCACTTTGGGCCTCTATGAAGAGCGTGGATTCGTCATACACAGACTCAGCGCTTACCGATCCGTAGGAAGTAAGCCAAATACACGGAAAACGGAAACAGAAATACTGGCCGTGCTGAAATAGAGTTAATTCTAATCAACGGGGCTAATCCATTCCTGAAAAGTTAATACCTCAGGGTGAGTTCGTTGAACATAAGGTATAAACTGAAGCTCTTCTATTCTCCGGTCGCCCCTCTTTCCTTCGCAAATAAATGAAATGAGTCCTTGCTGAGAAAGCCCAGTAAGGACGCTCATAAGTCTTATATTTAGAGTTTTAAGCTGTAAGTCGTTATTAATGTCCTCCACTTTATGAGAGCTCTGGCCTGAACGTTTAAGATACTCGTAAACCATGAAATTCGAATTTCGTCGTTTTAACAATTTTTCGGTTATGCATTCCTGAATGAAACCGCCAAGAGCATCTAAAAGCGGACTGAGAACTACCGGGAAAGTTAATGTGTAACTTTGAGAAGTTTTAGACAAAGTAAATGAATTTAGAAAGCTAAAGTTAAGTCTCTTTTTTGAATATGGAGCGTAAGCGACAAGAGTAGTTGACATAACAGTAAGTAAAGCTTCAAGATGTTCCACTGTTATTAATGTGGTTTTATCTGTATTTCTTAGATTATGGAAATCAATAAACGCTACTCTTGAACGGCTAAGCCAATCTTGTACTTTAATGTCGATAGAAAATTGCGATATATGATTTGAACATTCATTTTGGTTGATAGGGCATGCAGACGAAAGATGGTTATGGATTATCATGCATAGCACAAAAAAAGGAAATCGGCAGGCTGTGGGGCATTGAAAACCGGTTAAAGAAAGCTTAGACGTTTCATATGCGCTTACCGGAAAAGTAACTTTTCTTAACGTTGGCTTTGACGATGTTCTTGCATTTTTACAAATGAAACCGAGACCCAGATCATTGTGCATTTTAAAGTCCATCTCCATCATCACCTTTTAGCCTTAACTGTATGGTATTGGTATACAAAAAATTAAAAATTATAATTAATAAGATTATCATTTTTTTACTATTGAAAAGGTTGTGATAGAGGGGAATTTAAATGTAAAAGATTTATACTCGCAGATCTTTATGAGGGATAAAACCCATTGCGTAAGCAACAATATTACGTGAGTGAGTCCTAACGACAGTTTAAGTCTTGGCTCTATATTTAAGCAGTAAAACATTTAACTGTCTTGGAGTTTACTTAACTTAAAAACTGTTATTGCAGCATAATTTTTCGAATCAAAATCATAGAATTTTCTGACTTTTCCAGTCAAATGATAACGTTCACCCAATAAAATGTGATCCTGTTTATCGGCCGTTAAAGCGATCCCGTCATTTCTAACTTTACCAGTAAATGTAAAAAAATAACTCCCTTTACTTTTTGCGTACGCGGCCCTGACTTCAGTAAATGTTAGTTCAATGCTTATGACCTGGCCGATATTGTAGCTATGTTTTAAAATTTCTTGTTCATTTTCCGGAGTTTCAGACAACATCACATCAAAGGTTGTAAAGAAACAATCCAGCTGGCGTTCTGTCAAAAAACGGTTATTGTCTAGTTGCGCCAATATACTATTAGAAAACTTAGTGTTAGCCTTTTTTGCTTTCTCAATAAGTACGTGGTTTCTGGATTTCCATGCTTCGAGTGTTGGGTTAACACGCAGTTCCGGAATGTTATCGAGAAAGGTAATTGGCTCTAGTACCACTAATTTTTCAATAATGGGTCCAACTGTTTGCACCCCATGACACTTTTCACATACATCAGCCCCTTTGTGGCCTGTGCCCGCACATTCGTTACATTCTCTTTCGATAGGTGCATAATAATTTCCATCTCCGTTAAGGGATACATTCACTGAGGCTGGTACCATATGACCATCAAGAGTAAAGAAAAGAGATTTCATTTTCGAAACACCTCCAAACGTGCCTCTACGATTGCTACAGCTTCTTTCACAGTTTTTTCATAGTGGTCATGCCCTTCAGGAAATTGGTCAAAACGTTTACCGTGTTCTAACTCTTCCATGTTGCGTTTAAGGACTTCATGAGTTAGAAGCAAATCATTATAATTATCGATAAGAGTCAGCTTTATAGGTTTAATCACTCAACTAATCCTCGGGTTTTTATTCCTTAAGGAGATCTCGAATTTCCAGAAGCTCTTCTAATTTTGGTTTAGAAAGAATGATTGCTGTATTTTCGTCGTTAAGTAAAGACAATAAAATATTTAGCTTTTCATCATTCAAGATTATTTGAACACCATCATCAGAAAATATTACATTTTTACTATCAACATTTTTGAACAAGTGTGCACTATCTCTACCAAATTTTAGTTCTGTTTGAGTATTCGTTATAGATTCCGTATGTGTACTTTCCACAAGCTCAAGAAATTCAGATTTTAGCCGTTCTGTTTTCTTATGCGAGAGGCGCTTAATACCCAAAGTCTTACGTGTGACTGCCGAATTTTTCTTTTCTGGTCCGCCTTTATTTAAGGTGTCTGGTCCTGCTCCAGCTGCATTGTGTTCAGGTATGCCTACAATTTTGCTCGTTGTAGTCTCAATATTCTTAACGCCAGGTAAGAAACCTTCTATATGTTTTAAAACCATTTTGTGATCGTTGGAATATTTTAACATTATTTCAATGGCGAGCGTTTTTTTGATTAGATTTAGGCTAATCAAACGTTGAAGCTCTAATGGCATATCAAGGATTTTTAGCATATTACGAATTGCGGTAGTTGATCGTTGATATCGCATTGCTAGTTCTTCAACCGAATACCCGAGACTAACAGCATGAGCTAATGCATGAGCTTGCCCAACCGGATTTAGCCCATTGCTTCTGTTACCATCGAGGTTCTCAAGGTATTCTTCAATTTCGTTTTTATAATCGATTAAGATAACAGATAATTTTGGAATATTAGCACCTTCAGAAATTGCTAATTTTAAGCCATGAAAACGAGTATGACCTTGACGAACTAAATATTTACCTTTTCTTTTTACGACCTTGATCATATCAACCTGCCTTCCTTCCTTAAAGGCTTGTTTGATTGACACAATCATCGATTTGACAGGTTCTTGTTCGTAACACAAATCTCCGATTACCGCCTCTCGGGGATTAAATCCCTTTTCAATTTCAACTAGATTAGTATCCACTTCAATGACTGTATGTTTGCTGTTGTTCATATCTTCCTCCTGTTTACTACATGATACATGAACCTCAAATTTGCCAAATAGGGCTGATACATCTAAAAGGTAAACTCAAAAAATTTGCTTAATAAAATTAAAATAAAAACTGTCTTGAATAAAACAATGATAGTAAACCCACTTTCATTTCCGTTTGCGATCTGTAGATATTGATAAAGGAGCGCTATTCCTTGTTTTATATGGACTTATCATTGTTTTCAACAGGTTAGATCAATTCTTTAGATCACTAAAGATCAATAGAGTTCAAGTAAAGATCACGGCATCTTTAACTCATTGATTATAGTAACTTTATGAAAGGATCCGGCATTCGGATGCATGCGAAAAGCATTTGAATGAATAAGGAAGGCATTTACTGGAATGCTTATGGCATTTAGGTAAATGCGTAAAAAGCATTTGCAAGAATATGTTATAAACAGTTTGCCAAATGAAAATCTTATCACCGACGAGTTAAGTTAATGATTAAAAACAACGAGTTAATCCATCCTTTTGACGTAACCAGTAATGAATCAGGTAAGACTTATCAACTGACGCCTAACTCGTCCAAGTCGGTTCAGCCCGTGGCCCTGCTGAGATTGAGTGTATTTACCCCTGTCGGCACAAAAGAAAACCGCGACCGAAACTTTGAAGTTGATGCCTCTGATGAGCTTTCGTGTATGGAAATTGCAAGATCGGAGGGTTATGACGACATCAAGATAACTGGTGTCAAACTATCTATGTCTACCGACTTTAAGTGCTGGCTCGGGATCATCATGGCTTTCAGTAAATATGGTTTTACTTCCGAGAAGATTAGCCTGACTTTTAACGAGTTTGCGAAGATGTGTGGTATCAGTTCAACAAACATCAACAAACGAACTCGTGCGCGCTTTAAAGAGTCATTAATGAACCTTGCATCGGTAGTGCTTGCCTTCTCAGACTCTCGTAGTGGTCGGTTCACAGTAACGCATCTGGTGCAGAAGGCTATGATTGATCCAAAAAGCGATACTGTTGAGCTGGTTGGGGATCCTTCTATGTGGGAACTGTATCGTTACGACCATAAGACATTGTTAAGCCTTCAGGTTCTATACATTTTGGCTAAAAAAGAAGCTGCGCAATCTCTCTATATTTATTTTGAAGCAATGCCAGCTGGTACGTTGTTCGTTAATATGAAACGGTTGAGGGAAAGGTTGCTTCTTACAACCCCTATTCGTACGCAAAACCAGATAATTCGTAAAGCAATGCGGGAACTTGAATCTATCGGATATCTCGATTATCAAGAAGTTAAGAAAGGTCGCGACATACAATTTCAGATCTTCAAAAGAAGCCCTAAGCTGGCCCTTGCCAAACAAGGTTGAAAGCTATCTGGTATGCACTGGTTATAACCTGCTGAAAAATAAGTTATTTATCAGTGCTATGCTTAGTGCTTCTTTTACTACTGGTCTTACATCTCGGCTTAATGTGCAAAAAAGTAACTTTTCAAACGAACTCCTGACTATTCATCTGTATGCCTTTCTGACTCAAGCGTACATGCTAGCCCATTCATTAAATGCCGTTGAGCAAGATGGTTTCGTGCGCACTCTATTCACGTGAATGCCTTTTGTGGATTACGCCTCTTACATTCATACAAATGCTTTTGATGTCGGTATCCCAAAAATTCATTCATTGAAATGCTTTTGTTTGCCACTGTATCCCGAGCATAGCTATGCAGTGGTATAAAAAGGCATTTTGGTGAATGGCATTAGGTCGAATGACACACAGTTCAGCTTTGTTAAGAGCGAGAATGGTCCAAGACATCTATGACATTGGGCATCAGAAGGACTATGTGCTTGATATGAGATCAAAAAAATATCAGAAGCATCACAACTCCAATGGCATTCAAAGAAATGCCTTTGTTTTGTTAGTACACCAAACAACCCAAAATTCATGCAGTTATATCAAAGACTCATTCGCAAAAGGACTCAGCCAGAAAGCATTTGCTTAAATAGCATTGGCCAAAAGCATTCGAATGAATGATGTTCGTATGGACAAGACAAAGTCCCACTCACGCCCAGAGGTGTAAAAGGCATTTAGATGAATGACGCACCGGCCCGAGGATTGTATGTAGTTTCTCCAACTGATAGTTGCCGAACCAGGGAGCACAGTGATATGCGGCCTTCTCAGAATCAAGAGATAGATAATAAGGGAACAAAAAAGATTAGATATGAAGCTTAGTTACCTGCCCGATATCTAGTTAGAGCTTTTCAAACCATCAAAAGTGACTTTTATGCTTGAGGAGTCTCATCAGCTTCAGGATTGAGCTTAACGTAATCTTACCCCCTCCCCTCTTTCAAACTTTTACTAAGCGTTCACTGGTACCTTTCAAAGATTATGCTTTAGGCCCTTTGCTTAAAAATTCACCAATCGCTAAACGTTAAAAAAAGGGGGTTTATGCGAACGGAAGGATCGGAATAAAAAAGTATTATTCATTCGCGTTTACGTGAACTCAAATCTACACGGAGTAATTATGGAACTTTCTTTAAATATTGGCCTTAGTGAAAAGAAATCTAACACGGCTGCACTTTTTAAAACAAAAAGCGCAAAAGTGATTTTGTTTGTTCTGCTGACCGTGCTTTTTTGCGGTCTGGCATATGCGGGTTCAGATGATGGGGCACTGGGAGATATTTGGTCATACATGAGTGAAAGTATGACTGGAGCTCCGGGCAAAATTCTGGCAGCCGCGATGTTGATCTCAAGCGTATATTTCTCTGTCCTTAAGCCTAACCCGGGCCTGGCACTGGTTTCATTATTCATGATGCTGGTAATGGCCAACGGCGAGAAAATTATCAGCACCTTTATGGATGCTGGCGTACCGCTGTAATTTATTGTTAATCATGCATGAGGGGGTTCATCCCCCTCTCTGGATTTTTAATGAGTAAGCAGAACGACGTTCCTCAGCATACCTATAGATTCCCTTTCAGGATCAACATGCCTCTACTGATTTTGTTTTGGGATGCCAAAAAATTAGGGCTTGCATTCATTCTGGTTGCATTTGGGAATATCTTCGAATGCTTCGGGTTTTCTGTTGTAGCAGCGGTTGTGTATTGGATTGCGTATAACAAAGCAGCTGAGTCAGGAATAAGAGGATTGCTAAAACACAAACTCTGGTGGCTCGGTTTTTTGCCAGGTAAAGCAGTTTTTAGTAGCCGTTATTTCAACGATCCATTTATCAGAGATTTGTATTCTTGATGGAGCTATGAATGAAAATGCTAAGTGGCATTAACATCCCTTTTTTCAAAAAATCTAAAAAGGATGAAAACGGTGATCTTGAACAGTCATACGTAAAGAAAGATGAAAGTGCTAAGGGACGTTTTTTGGACATTAAAAAACGATTTAGCCCACAAGCTGAAGCGTCAGGTGCTGGAATTACATACAGCGCCCTGATTAATCGTGATACAAAACTTATCCGCATTAATACTGTTTCAATAGCCGTCATTGGGTTATTGGTTGCAAAGATTCTTTTTTTCACTGACCCAGTGACGATTGTTACCCCTCCAAACATGAATGAAGAGATCACGGTTGTTGGTAACAAAGCATCGGAATCTTATAAAACACAATGGGCTCTCTTTTTTAGTACCCTTTTAGGGAATATTAATCCAACTAATATTTCCTTTGTGACGGCCTATGTCCTCGATGCCCTTTCACCTGAACTACAGGCTAAAACGAGTGAGTCTTTACAGGAGCAGATAAATATCATGCAGGCTCGTGGTGTTGAGCAGACCTTTAAGCCTAATGATATTTACTTTGATCCAAAAAATGACATGGTCTATGTCTGGGGTACCAAAACGACTCGACTTGTAAATGTTCCGGACAAAACTGAATCATCGAAATGGACTTATGAATGGGTTCTCGGGATGAAAAATGGTCGCCCAAGAATTGCATATGTAAATCAATATTCCGGAACACCGAATATTAAAAAAATTACGATAAACGGCAAAGAGCAACTGGCAACGCTGGATAATCCGCCACCGTCTACAGGTAACAAGTGATGATTAAAAAAAAGGGCTTAGGCTTCAACGCAATTACAGCATTGATCATGCTCACGACTTCGAACTGCGTAATCGCTGAAGAATACCAATTGCCAGCAACAATTAATAACCCGGTTGTAATGCCAGTTGGTGCTGACGGATTTCAGAATGGAGCTGCAAAAGCCATTATTCCGGGTCAAGCTGGTTCTGAACAGTCAGGTGCACAAACAAACCTTAGTGAAGCCGGTAATGCGCAGGGACAAAAACCTACAACTGATCTCCCTACCGTGCAACTTTCCCCAGCCAGCAATGCTTCGCCTGCGGTAAGCGCTATTACTGGAGCATTATCAAATAATCCTAGTCTCCCCGGATTTGACGCACAGACCCGATCTGGTGCAATTGATAGCTATGGGAGACCAACAGGTACCTCTTCCCAGCAGAATGCAACCAATGCGACCGCCACGTCAAAAGCCGATGAACTTTATGTCGAAGCTCGTAACCGATATAAAGAAGTTCAGCGTGTAAATGTGCCGCCTGGTGGGAATGTGGTACTGCCAGTTTCACGAGGACTTCAAAACAGAATATCGACCAGCTTCAAGAATGCTTCTGTCAGTACTTCTACCCCTGCTGAAGAGGCAAGCATATTTGTTAATGGTGGCGATGTCTTTATTTCAACTAATACCGATAAACCAATCGGGATTATGTTGTCTGAAGATCAGGTACCTGAATCGACCTATAACCTGACCCTGGTACCGCTTGATGTTCCCGGTGCGATGATTTCAGTTACTACATCTTTAAGCCCATCTATGCAAGCCAAACGTGAAACCTCATTGGATAAGCAAAACTATGAGGAAATGTTGGCCCGCTCCCAGTCAGAAGAACTGGCTCCAACGGATCCAAAACAAGACGATCATAAACAAAGAATCATTGATTTATTGACTCCTGTGGCTCTTGGTGAGGTCCCTTCAGGATTCAGTTTACAACAGGACCGACTTTCTCGTATTCCTGCGCCAGAGCAGTCACCATGTAACTTTAATATGTATGCAAAGCTCGGTCAGAGACTGGTTGGCTCACGTGAACTTATTGATGTAATTCTTGTGAAAAACGATAAACCATACGGTCAAATCGTTGCTGATCAGCAGTGTATGGCAGAAGGCGTTATTGCAAGTGCTTTATTTGATAAAGCATACCTGCAACCGGGAGAAGAAACAGAGCTTTACATAGTCCGGGATAAATTGTTCAAGGAACGCGAGGCCCGGGTTACAACCAGACCAAGTCTAATCAGAAAATAATATGGGAAAAGTTACTTTGCCTGCTCTGCTTGGGGCCACCGTGATTGGTTTTGTCGTATTTGCTTTAACCAGCTTTTACTACAGGTCAGAATATATACCAAAAAGGAGTGTATTAATCGTTCCGGACGCACCCATTAGTATCGAAGATGGCAGTAACGCTTTTCCCGTTCAGACAGTAATAATGAACGATCCAACTCTTATTGATAAATTTGTAGGAGAGGGCAATATTAATGAGGAGAATGCTTTTGACTATCACAAAAGTAACGTTTTGGAACCTAATTACAAACATGAAATATCTAGAACGAGCCAGATAGATAAAGCTGAAATGAATCATCCATCTGTTCGTGAAAACTGGGCCAGAGCAGGTGAACCCTATATCGTTCCTCAGATGTCTGACAGCGAACGAAATCTAAAAATTAAACGATTCCAGAAACCTACAAGTGGAGCTAATCATGGACATTAAAAAGGCCTGGGAAAATAAGACCGTCAGACTTTCTGTTATTGGCGCTCTGCTGGTAGTGATTGTTTATATTATTAGCCAGTCTATTTTTTCCACACCAGTTAAGAAAGAAAAGAAAACACAGAAAAAAGACATGCAGACCAATTTGTTGTTAGATGATTCGCAAATGAACAAATTGAGTAATGAAGAAAGCCAGAAAGTATATAAAGAAATGGTTAAGCAAAACCGACTTGACCAAAATGCGGCGAAAGAGGACCGCGAAAAAGCAGAAAAAGCCCAACAGGAAACTAAAGCCCAAGTTGCAAGTTTAACTTCTCAACTTCAGCAGCTGTCTCAGCAAATTAATGATATGCAGACAAATCGAAACGGCAATCGTAACTTGGATGCTGGTAGTTCGCGTAAAACGATTAATGAGCAGGCACCGGCAGCTCCTTATCAGCTTAATGCTAATGCGCCGATTAATGGCGTAAACCCTAATTACGCTTCTATCACACCTACGCGTAATAGCCCAATGAGAACAATCACACAAAGTTCCATTAAGACTAATGGTACCGATGGTGTCATTCAGGTTATGCCCGTGTCTGAAAACAGAATCAAGGAAGGCAGAGAGGTCATTGCAGGAGATAAAGCGCCAACTCGGACTGTACGAGGTGATGGTACTGCGCCAGTTGATAGCAAAGCGCGGCATGCTGCCCGAAAAGATGAAATGTTTCTTCCGGCAACATCTATTATCACTGGTGTTCTGATTACCGGGCTTGAAGCGCCTACAAGCCTTTCTTCCAAATCAGAACCAATGCCAGTAACGATGCGTATTAAAAAAGATGTCATCATGCCCAATAATTTCACCATGGATTTGCGTGACTGTAACCTTCTGGGTTCAGCTGTTGGTGATCTGGCGTCACAGCGTGCTTACATACGTGCCACTTCTATCTCTTGTGTTAATTCAAAAGGGAAAGCTTTTGACGTAAAACTGGAAGCATATGCTGTAAGTGAAAATGACGGAAAAAATGGGATCCGAGGCACGCTTATCAGCCGAAATGGTAACGCAATTGCAGGAGCTGCATTTGCCGGTGGACTTTCTTCACTTGCCGGTAGCTTAAGTCCCAGTAAGGTATCTTCACTTAACATCGACCCTAATTCACAGGCTCAGTATCAGTCCCCTAATTTTGGTGCACTTGGGGCATTAGCCGGGGCTGGTGCAGCTCAAGGTGGTCTTAATCGACTCGTCGATTACTACACCGCAATTGCAGAACAACAGTGGCCAATCGTAGAAATTAGCCCTGGCCGAGCTATTACATTTGTCGTTCAGACCGGAACTACAATTCCAACGAATCTGACCAGTCGCTGAGGTTTAAATGGATAGTTTAGAAAAAAAAGAATCGCCTGAATCAGCTGGACCTGAAATCACTAAAAAAATGGTGCGAGAAAGGACAACAAAAAAAATTACCTTCGAAATTGATATTGAAAAAATATTGAAGTATTTATTTTTCTTCGCCTTTGCCGTATTGGTCATTATTTATGGTTATAAAGGCTTTATGAATGTTTACGATTACTTCAATAAACAATCCCAGCCTTCGTACAAGATTGCAGTGCTTGACATGCCTGAATTACGTAAGGAATTTTTCAAGCATCACGGAGGCCGTACTGCTGACAATGATAGATCTCAATTCGAAGAATATTTCAGAACATTAATGAAGATCTACCGTGACCGTGGCTATTTAATTATTGATGCAACGCTTGCCGTTACTGTACCGGATAGTGTTGAAATCGTCACTTATATGGAACTTGAAGATAGCTCTGAAGCGGTACAATCAAGTTCTTATAATGCAAAGAAGTAGAGGGCACCCAATAGTGAAAAAGTTACTTTTCCCTTTAATGGCGGCTTTCGCCATTATGGCGAATACGGTCACTTATGCTTCAGAGCAGGTCCTAACTAATAGTGATGCTGCTGCGTTAATGGCAAAGGCAAAGGAAGGTGGCGTTTCACCCAGTCAGATCTCGGGTGTGTTATCAAAAATGAAAGGATATAAACCTAAGGATGCCATATACATTCCTTCTGGTGGGCTATACCTCTTTCAGGACGAACGTTCGCAGCTAATGGCAGTAACGACCGATGGCCGATACTCCCTTACTGGGGGAAGCCTTGTTGATGTAATTAAACGTAAACCTGTTCTGACTGTAGAAGAAATCAGGAATTCCTATTTTATTAGTCTTGATGAGGCCCCCTTCCCTCTGGAAACTGTAGCGTCCATTCCTCTGGGAAATTCAAAGCTTAAAAGACAAGCAGCCATTTTCATAACACTTGATTGTGACGGTTGCATGGAACTTGTTAAGAAATTCTATGCAGATCGGGACAAGTATCGGATAGATATTGTTTTAGTTCCCTCACCCGGTGAGCCAAAAGAAGAGCTTAGAAGGCTCTGGTGTAGTAAAGAAAAAGGAAAAATAAACAACCTCGATATTCTTCGTTGGCTAATGGGAAGCAAATCCGACATTGAAAAAAGATTGCTCTCTCAAAAAGAAGCAGAAGAATGTCCGGCGGAACCTTTGGTAGCGTCATTGATGCTCGCAGGAATTTATAAATTGCAGGGTGTACCTTCAGTTGTCAGACAGGATGGTTTGGCTGGTAATGGCATTCCAAAAGATTTCGACTACTGGTTGAACCAAAGCGTTGAACCTCTCTTAAAAAATCCATTTGAGACAAATTAAGGCTAGTTTATGAACATCAAAAGATTGGTACTCAGTGCTCTGGTTGTAGGTACATCCTCATATCTTACGGGGTGCTCCATCGGTAGTTCCGAATCCGAATGTCCAGGCATTGAAAAGGGCGTTATCTGTAAAGGTCCTCGCGAAGTTATGGAGTTAACTAATAATCGAGATGATCTGTCTGCACTGGCGGGGGAAGAGTCGGAATCGGGAAAGGAGAAATCGGCTGTCAATGACAGCCGTTATCCAACTGAAATTAGCCCTCCAGGGGAAGTCAAATATCCACAGTCTACTACCCTTAAAAATCAGCCTGTGGCTTATTCAAAAACCGAAATTAAGCCAGTTGGTCAGTTACCTGTCATGTACGATAAAACTTTAAAAATGGGTGCCCCTACTTCATCCATTGGACCACGGCCTATTTCTGGTGTACCGGTTAATTCAAACGTAAGGATGACTAGCAGTTATAGCACTGCCTCTTCAACTGGTAACCCTTTCGTTCATCCGGCTGCGGAAGTCGTTAAACAAACAAGCTATCCGGTTTCTGCTGGAAATGCCCCACGCTACGTTGCACCTAATTCTGATATCAGCCCTGGTAAGGATATGTACTCTCTTTACAATGGCCAGCCCGTTAACCCGACTCTCAACCCTGGGCAGATCCAGCAATACCGTTCGCAAGGTTATAAACAAGCTGTAGTGGCTCCTGAACCACTTGCTGTTCTGCAACAGGGGAAAGTAATGAGAATTACTTTTGCACCTTATACCGATGATAACGATGCGCTTAATCTTCCCGGCTACGTTTATGTCAACGTAAAACCGCAAACATGGATTGCTGGCAAGAATTCGACCTCAAACCCAGCTCGCATAGTTCCTTTAGAAGTACAGGATGCGGCCCGGGAAAATATGCAGCAGCAACAAAAAGCAACTAAAGCTGTCTCTTCGAACGGCATTGTTAGACAACTGTAAGGTCAAATATGGAAGCTATCAATAATTACAATAGCGGTTTAAATCGCCATCAATTAGGTGGGTTTATCCCTGTTTACGATCAATTAGCAGGGACTCACTATTTTTTGATTGATGGCAACAGATTAGGGTTTATGTTTATCTGTAATCCATCCCCTGGAGTTTTTGATAATCAGCAAGATGTTCTTGCTGAAATGTTCAAAATGGATTTCCCTACAGATACTGTCTGTCAAATATCTCTGACTGCATTGCCAGACCTGACTTTACAGCTTAGTGCTTGGTCAGCTGTGCGAGGTGGGCGTATGACTGGGAACGATAAGCTTAAAGCAGATCTGCTTAATGGTTATCAGTTGGACTACTACGACAGAAGTATGCATAAGCCTTTAAAACCTGATCATGATAACCTTATGTTGAGGGATTTTCAGGTATGGATCTCGCTATCGATTCCTTTACAGTCTGCCCTTCCTACCGAGCTGGAACATTCGCGTATCGATTCACTTTACTCTGAACTTGTAAGTAAGTTAATTACGATTGGATTGCATCCGTTTAAGGTCGATGCAGAAAACTGGCTCTATTGTATAGATAAGGTCGTAAACCCCGGAAAGAACTCCCGGTGGGCTGAAGGTTTCATAGACGTTAACACTATGAAAAGGCTTAATGAACAAGTTAACGTTCCCGGCCGTAAGTATACAGTCACAGAAAATCATTTCTCATCAGTCACACAAAGTGACGACGAATCTGAGCATCGTTACTTCAAACAACTTTCCGTTGTAAAGTTTCCTGAATACGTCAATTTCGGTTGTATGTATGAGTTAGTAGTTAACTGGATGCATGGACGTAAGACAATTTTCAGCCCATTTATGATCACTCAGACTGTTCAGTTTGCCGATCCGCTCAAGTTGTCAAAAGAAAACGTCCGCTACAAAGCAATCACTAATAAACAGGCAAGTATACCTTCAGTTGTCACATTCTGCCCTCGCCTGCGGGATATGGATAATGACTACATGGCCGTAACTCGCGAGCTTGAGGATGGCGCAAAGCTTTTAAGAGGGTATCTTACTTTCACTGTTATGGGTAGTAATGCCAATTCTGTGCAGACAGCAGCTAACGATCTCAAATCCTTTTACCTCGAAAGCCGGGTCAAAGTAGCAGATGATTCCTTTATCGTTTTCCCGTCATTTATGTCATGTCTGCCAATGTGCAATGACCCAAAGACAATTTTCGACCTTGACCGTTCCGAAGTAGTGAGCAACACCGGAGCGGCTCATATGACACCGATCTTTGGGCCCTGGAAAGGTAATACAGATAGACCAGTACTGAGTTTAGTTTCTCGTGAAGGTCAACTCATGGGACTTGATATTTTCAAGACTTCTGCAAGCTATAACATGGTTATTGGTGCAACGTCAGGTGCAGGGAAGTCATTCTGGACAGCATATCTAATCAATAACTATCTTGGAGCTGGACCGCGATCTAATAACCTCGTTCATTATCGCTCAACATTTAAGCATTTTTTAGAAAACGAATACCCAGATGATGATCCTGACGGTGCTCAAGTATTTGTTGTGGACGTGGGCCGTTCTTACCAGGGGATTGCGGAACAATATACAAACAGTCAATTTATTGATTTCGGTAAAACCCCTGACTTCACCCTAAATCCCTTTGCCTTCCTAACTGACATCACTGTTAACGACGATGTATTTAACGAAGCACCTGAATTTACCGGTGAATCAACTTCAAACGATGCAGAAAAAGACAAAGTTGCTCAGACCATAATGGTTTTGAATCAGCTAAAAATTATGGCTTCAGAGAAAGGCCTTATCGATGATTATCAACAATCAGTGATGCTTCAGCTTATTGCAGAAGAGTACCAAGAATCCAGAAAATCAGGTCGGACCGGTTCAATAACCGGCTTTGCTCTGCGTTGCAAGAAGCATGAAGACAAACGTATAAAGGATATTGGGGAGCAACTCGGAGCATGGTGCGAAGGTGGAATTTATGGGCACCGGTTTACCGATACGTTGCCTCCAATCAACTTCGACAGCAGATTTATTGTTTTGGAACTGGAGGAGCTAAAAGGCACCCCCCACCTTCAGACAGTTGTATTAATGTCTATCATTCAGGCTGCTCAGCATGCAATGTTCATCAAAAAAGATGGGCGTCGTCGCTTGTTCATCCTTGATGAAGCATGGGAGTACATTCGTCCTGATAATTCATCAGGTGCCGGAAATCAATCAAACCAATTCTTCTCTTCCTTCCTCGAAGCGGCATGGCGTAGGTTCAGGAAAACAAACTGCGCTGGCATCTGTATCACACAGTCGTTTGAAGATTATTTTACTTCTTCTGTTGGCCGGGCCCTGACTGCTAACTCGCCTTGGAAGATAATCATGAAACAAGAAAAAGAAAGCATTGAAGCAATGAAGGCTAATAAATATTTTTCTACTTCAGATGCAGAATATGAACGTATGAAAAATATTCGTACAGTCAAAAAGGTGTTTTCAGAGATGTTAGTCAGGTTCGAAAACTTCCAAGAGATCTGTCGGTTATACGTAGACCGGAAAATGGAGCTTTGTTTTACTACGGATAGTGCTGACAGGAGTAAATTATGGGAAATTCAAAGCCGCGAGAATTGTAGCTATGGCGAGGCAATAGAAATTCTCTATGCTCAAGAAGTAGCAGCGGGTTTGGCCGCGTAGAGTAAATATCTTCAAGCAAAAATAATTAAACCAGATGTCTCATAAGAATCTGGTTTTTTATTGTATGCCTTAAGTAAACAAATGAGGTTGTGACTTAATGAGTTCATCACTGTGCTGCAAATTTTGGTTTTATAATTAATGTGGTGTAAAAACAGTGACATAAATACAAATCGCAGTTAGGTTGTGTACGCATTAAGTAAACAAAATTTATAACTTCAATACTGACATTATAAGATGAAAATCACGTAAATTACATTTTTGTTTACCAAAGGTAATCAAAGTAGCGCGGCATTATTAGTGAAAACAGATCACTGGTGTCATTTTGCATACAAAACTTAATATCCTTTAATCATTCTTCTAAAAGTTTATTATTAACGGTTTGGTTTCTGAAAATTTATCCAATTTGCTCACCGAAGACTTTTAACTTATTTAACCCCCTTTATCGCCAAACTGTGATTTTCTAATGTTAGTCTACAGTTCTAGGGCCCTTGCTCCCATGATGCGAATCCTGCCACCTAATAAAGATTAACGCCTCATTCCTGTATGCCGGTCTTACGACGCCAGTGCACGGACTATTTTTGGTCATCACAAGGACAGGCGGGAGATTTAATCAGGGCGTGGTGTTGCTGAGCAGCAGCTGCGGCACTGTAAGCCGAAGGCGGAATTAACTCCTTTATCACCATCTGGGGACGTCATTATGGGTAGCCCTTTTAACTTGCTCAGGACCATTAAGCTAAAATTCCGGATAGCGATTGACGTAAGATTTAGGCTAAGCAGGTAAAGTGATCCCCGCTCCCGGGGTGACAACTTTATACAAAAGGCCGAGCGGAAGATTGTCCTTAGGGAATATTTCTTTAACACAGCACGGGCACTTACTCACGCTGCCGGATTTAACCCCCTTAATCGCCAAACTGGGGTTCTGTCCTCATGCTGGCCTTCAGTTCTGGGCGGGGTTGCTATCACTTGCTCCCTAATGCGAGATGTACCTGCTGATACAGATTAACGTCATATTCCTGCGTGCCGGTCTGCCGACACCAGTGCACGGGCTTTTTTCGGTCATCACATTACCGGGCAGGAGATTTTATCAGGACGTGGTGTGACTGAGCAGCAGCTGGGGCACTGTCATCCGCTTGCAGATTTAACCCCCTTAATCGCCAAACTGGCGTTCAGTCCTGATAGTGTCCTTCCGTCCTGGGCAGGGTTGCTAACACTGGCTCCCTTAATACGAAATGCGCCTGCTGATAAAGATTAAAGTCACATCACTGCATACCGGTTTGCCGACTCCGGTGCATGGCCTTTTCCGATAATCACAAGGACGGACGGGTGATTATATCTGTGCATAGTATGTCTGAGCAGCATCAGAAGGCACTGTCAGCCACTGGCAGATTTAACCCCCTTAATCGCCAAACTGGCGTTCAGTCCTGATAGTGTCCTTCCGTCCTGGGCAGGGTTGCTAACACTTGCTCCCTTAATACGAAATGCGCCTGCTGATAAAGATTAAAGTCACATCACTGCATACCGGTCTGCCGACTCCGGTGCATGGCCTTTTCCGATAATCACAAGGACGGACGGGTGATTATATCTGTGCATAGTATGTCTGAGCAGCATCAGAAGGCACTGTCAGCCGCTGGCAGATTTAACCCCCTTAATCGCCAAACTGGGATCAGTCCTGATAGTGTCCTTCCGTCCTGGAGAGGGTTGCTAACACTTGTTCCCATGATACGAAATGCGCCAGCTGATACAGATTAACGTCTCATTGCCCATGCCGGTCTGCCGACACCGGTGCATGGCCTTTTCCGATATTCGCAAGCACAGATGCTTGATTTTTTCAGGGTGTAATATACCTGAGCAGCATCTGAAGGCACTTTCAGTCGCTGTCAGATTTAACACCCTTAATCGCCAATCTGGGATTTTATGATGTTAACCTCCAGTTCAAGACCCTTGCTCCCATGATGCGAACCTTGCCACCTGATAAAGATTTACGCCTCATTCCTGTATGCAGGTCTTACGACTCTAGTGCACGGACAATTTTCGGTCATAACAAGACCTGGCGGAAGATTTAATCAGGCGTGGTGTGACTGAGCAGAAGCTGGGGCAATGTCAGCCGCTGGCAGAAAAAACCCTTATTCGCCATCTCAAACCGTCATTATGGGTAGTCCTTTTAACTTTCTCAGGACCATTAAGCTTAAACTCCGTTTAGAGAATGACGTAAGATTTAGGCTAAGCAGGTTAAGTGATCCCTCTCCCGGGTTGAACACTATATTCATCGTACGAGCGGAAGATTGTCCTTCGGGAAATATTTCTTAAACACCGCTCGGGATCTTATTGCCACTGGCGGATTTAACCCCCTTAATCGCCATACTGGGGTTCTGTCCTGATGCTGGCCTTCAGTTCTGGGCTTGGGTTGCTATCGCTTGCTCCCATAATGCGAAATGTGCCTCCTGATACAGATTAACGTCATATTCCTGCGTGCCGGTCTGCCGACACCAGTGCACGGGCTTTTTTCGGTCATCACATTTCCGGGCAGGAGATTCTATCAGGGCGTGGTGTGACTGAGCAGCAACTGGGGCACTGTCAGCAGCTTGCAGATTTAACACCCTTAATCGCCAAACTGGGATTCTGTTCTGATGTTGACCTTCCGTTCTGGGCGGGCTTTGGTTTACTAACACTTACTTCCATAATACGAAATGTGCTTGATGATGCAGATTAAATTCACATTACTGCATACCGGTCTGCCGACACCGGTGCATGGGCGATTTCCGACGATCTCAAGAACATATGGGAGATTATATCAGGGAGAGTAGTATGCCTGAGCAGCATCTGAAGGCACTGTCAGCCGCTGTGAGATTTAACCCCCTTAATCGCCAAACTGGGGTTCTGTCCTCATGCTGGCCTTCAGTTCCGGGCTGGGTTGCTATCACTTGCTCACATAATGCGAAATGTACCTGCTGATACAGATTAACGTCATATTCCTATATGCCGGTCTGCCGACATCAGTGCTTGGGCTATTTTCGGTCAAAACAAGACCTGGCGAGAGATTTAATCAAGCGTGGTGTGACTGAGCAGCAGCTGGGGGCACTGTCATCCGCTTGCAAATTTAACCCCCTTAATCGCCAAACTTGGGTTCAGTCCTGATGTTGGCATTCCGTTCTGGGCGGCGTTGCTATCACTTGCTCCCATTATGCGAAAAGTGCCTGCTGATACAGATTAACGTCATATTCATGCATGCCGGTCTGCCGACACCAGTGCACGGGTTTTTTTCGGTCATTACAATACCGGGCAGGGGATTAAATCAGGGCGTGGTGTGACTGAGCAGCAGCTGGGACACTGTCAGCCGCTGGCAGATTTAACCCCCTTAATCTCCACACTGGGGTTGCCTCCTTAAGTTGGGTTTCATTTCGGGGTGAGGTTGCTAACTCTGCTCCCATAATTCGTAGTGTGCCTCCTCAAGAGATTAACACCTCATATCTTTAGACTGGACTGACGACAACGGTTCACAGTTAGGAAACGTATATCAGCACACCGGTGAGATAGATTTTAGGGTCTAAGCAAGAAATAGGGTAGGCGTGAAGATTCATTAATGGAGCTCTTAACTTCAAAGCGTAGAGAAGGAGACAAGAATCGTGGTTTAAACAGGTTGTGCATTAGGTATGGACTAGAGAGTCTGAGCTCACATCTGCAAGTTAAGCTCACAAAAAATCATAAAAAAGTAAACAAACATTAGCTTAAGATTGAAACTAAGGATAGAATTGTACGCATAACAAGGAAATGGACGCATTATACGTAAAGTTTACATATATGCGTAAAAGTCGGTTTTCAGTGCAAAAAGGTCATAACCATGAATTTACTTGAAAAGATCGCCCTCGTTGGTCAGCGCATGAAAAGCGAGCAGATTTCTCTAAAGGAATCTCTGATGGCTTCATCAAGAGTATCTGTTTCTGATGATAGTGTTGATGGTGTTGATAGACTGATCTATAACCACTGTTTGAATAAAAAAAATCTCTCTGATTTTTTTGGGAAGTCACGAGTAACGTTCAATAAAATACTTTCGGACTTAGAAGAAAAAGAACTTGTTGGTGCACCTATTTATCAAAACAAAAATCATCTTTACACCCGCTGGGATGTTCAAAAAATAATGGATGCCCTGGGTTATCCCAAGTACCGCGATCATTACTTTAGCAGAGCTATTGTTACTCAGAATCATAAAGGCGGTACAGGGAAAAGCACTACATCTGTAGCTTTAGCAGTAGCAGCTGCTTTAGATCTACAACTCAATGCACGTGTATTAATGATCGAATGGGACCCACAAGGTTCGATTGGAAGCAGCATGATTCAAAGTGTCTCAGAAGATGATGTCTTCCTTACAGCAATTGATGCAATCCTTGGAATTTATGAAGAAAATTCTGAGTATAAAAAATATTTAGATTCAGGATTCTCTGAAGAAGAAATCATCACTAATATGCCTTTTTCAACGCATCTGCCAAACTTGGACGTAATAACGGCTTTTCCGACAGATGCTCGTTTTAAAGATAAATACTGGCAATGTTCTAGAGAAGAACGTACGTCTTTGTTACTACGTTTCAAGGAAGTTATCTTACCGGTACTGAAGCAGAACTATGATTTGATTATTATAGACACTCCACCTGAAGATTCACCTTTGATCTGGGCTGCTGACGAAGCGGCCGATGGGATTCTTGTCGCAGTGTCACCACGTGAATATGATTACGCCTCTACTACAGACTTCATGCTTACAATAAGTGAAAGGTTTAAACAATCACCAAGTAAGGGCGACAATTTAAAATGGTTCAAAGTTCTTGCTGTCAATGTAGATGACAAAAGTCCATATGAAAGAATAGTTTTGGATAAATTAATCAGAACTGTTCAGGACCTTTTGATGTCCGCTAACATAAAAAATTCTGAAGCATTTAAGGCAGCTGCTTCCAAAGGGCGTACAGTGCTTGATATCAAAAAATCAGAGGAACTTTGTTCCGCAAAGCAGCTTGATGTCGCAGAAGAATCTGTATTACAGGTATATCAGCAATTTATAAATGAAATAAAAAGTTTTTCAGCTAAGCAAGGAGTTAACGCATGAGCGATGAGCAACATATCGGGAATGATAAATCTCGATATTTAAACGCACCAAAGCGGACAGAAGTCGGTCACCGTTCAGGTCTTGCGGGTTTGAAAACAGCACCTCGCATAAAAAAGTTATTCACTCTTCATAAGGGCCGGAGACTTGAAGCGGAACATGTGATTGTTCCAGCCCAGAGAGTGGAGAAGGAGACCTTAGTCCATCCAGCGAACCCACGAAATCAAGAAGCCCTTACAGATTATTCTGTTAGAGATATTCTTAAGCAGATTGAAGAAAGAGGGGTCGATACCGAAGGGATCGCTGTAAAAAGAGATGGGGTTTATTTATTAATAGAAGGAAGTCGCAGACGTTTCTGCTGTATAAAGGCAGAAAAGGATCTCCCCCTGTGGGTTCTTCCGGATGAACTAACCGAAGATGATATAAATTCAATTATATCCGCAGCACAAACATCTCGAAAATTTTCATATAGAGAAGTTGGGTTTCAATTTATCAAAAAAATGGAAGAAAAAGGATTTTCTACTAATGAAGAACTCGCAGCATATCTTGGGATTAGTCATGTATCGGTAGCCAAAAGAATCCAGGCGGCCCGTATTGACGAAACATTGATCTCTTTATTCCCGGATTATGAAGGAATCCCGAACTCCTATTATAGTCGCTTGTCTCGTTTACAGAAATATGTGCAAAAAAATCTATTTCCTTTAGATGAAGTAATAGATAATGTTAAAGAGGAAACAAAAGATTTAGACATTGGAGATCTCCAGGTTGCTCAAAAAGTTGTAATGGAAAAAATCACACAATCTGTGGAAAGTGTTTGTGAAAAAACTTATTCCACAAAATGGGAAACAAGTGATCTTATTACTTTTGATAACAAAGATAAGTATGCAAGAATCAGTAAAAACAATACTGGTAGAAAAATTCGCTTTGAATTCAATAGGATAAATGCGGGTTTTATTAAGGAACTAGAGGAGTTCATAAAAGAAAAATTAAAAGTACCAGAATAAATATTGAACTGCATCTTTATGATGCAGTTCATATGATTTATATTTTTAATTTCTTGTTATATTAATATGGGGTGTGCGCAGGTTCTGACATATAAGGTCTTAGTTCTATATGAACAGAAGCGCCATTCCCATCATTTACTACGTTTAAAGGTGCTTTTCCCGGCAATGACATAGTTGCAACGTCAGGTCCAGAAACAGCAAAATTATTTTCTGCTGAAGGCATTACTGTAAAAATCTTTATAGCAACATTTTCATGTCTAAATAATGAAATCCCAAAAGTAGAACCAGCTTCGGTATTGCTCACGTCCACAACCACAGGGGTTTTTCCTAGATATTCATTAGTTAGTATGTTTTTTACTAATGCCCCTTCCGGGACAGTATAGATACGGTATGGATATGCTAAAGCCGTGTGACAAAAACATATTAAAATAACAATTAATGTTTGTTTCATAGATTATCCTCATTCAAAAATAAAAGATATAACTCTTGAAAATCGTGGTTAGTAATTAGGTCCGCTTTTCCGGGAAAATCGTAACTAACAGAAAATAAAAGCGAAAGCGAATCTTTTCCTTTTGCTTTGGGAGAGATTCTGCTAAAAGCACGGTTAATAAACATAAGTTGATCTTCATTGTTGAAGCAAAGTCCAAGCATTCCAACCGTAGGAACTACGAATGTGCTTACGCTGCCTGGGGGCAAAAGTTGCTTACTACGGGCATTGTAAGCACAACGACTACCACCTAGCGTTAGGCCTGAAAGCTCAATAAAACTTCTGGTTCCATTCTTGGCGACAAGCCAAACATCAGTTCCTGAACTTTCGACACGTAAAGTAACTTTTCCGTCAGTAAAGGCCTCACTTTTATTGTATAGAATAGGGTCAAAACCAACTGTCGGGAGTTCTTCGATTTTACTTTCTACTGACTGACAACCAGTCAGTAATGCAAACAATAAAAGTGTGATAACTTTAATCATCCCGCTTCCTTAGATTGTTTTTGGCGCTCGTTATAAAAGATAATGATTCACCGGGGTAGAGAATTGTTTCTTTCGTCCAATAACCATAACCACCGAGGATATTTTTTCTTTTCTCAATATAAACGGGTTCAGAAAATACTAAATGTTGATATTTAGGAAGAGATAAGATTTCATATTTTCCTTGTCCAACTAAGAGGTAATTCTTCTCTTTAGGATTGATGGTTACTGGATTACCAACACTTTGAGGTATGTTAAGTTTTTTTATATTTAGGTCAGAATAGTCAGGAACGGACACTTGATCATTAGACGTATTTCCGGGAAGAGTAAACCCTTTACCCTGATCCGGTCCAAAGATGGCAATTATATCTTTGTTGTTTCTTGTGATCGAAACGATAGCCTGAAGGGGCGTATTAGCAAGGTCATTTATAAACGATATAGTTAGACTTGATTTTGGCTCGACCCAAACAATGCTTTTTCCGGATGTGCCTTCGCTTAATGCAATTTTTTCATTTAGTAAGATTTTATTTTTGGCAATGATATTATACTCAAGTTTTGGTATCACAATAAAAAGTGATTCTTTATTTGAAACATTCATGATTTCTAAGAAATTGGTTTTGGTCATGCTGGTCTTTAGAACAGGCCTATATTTACCATTTATAAACCACCTTCCGTTTATAAGCTCCGCTTTAGCAGATATAAGTGAATCACTTTTCTGTGCGGCAGAAGAAAAAGCATCTTTTCTATGCTCTTTCTCTTGATGTGGTGCAGCTGCTGCGTGAAGATGCAAAAGTAATGTTGAAATTGAGATAATCTTCCAATTTATCTTCATCTTGTTACCTCAATGTTGTTTTCAATCGAATCGAGTTCTAAAGGATAGGTTTTAAGTGAATAAAACTTGTTTGTTGTTTGTATTAGCTGATGACACAATAAAACTGGATTGTTCTTCATGATTATTTCTACTAATGTAAGTGCTGGTGAGTCAGTTTGCGGTATACCCGGAGCAACTATTACCTGGTCTTCTAATTTTGACATATAGAGTGATCCAGTATTTATATGCAAACAATTACCGATCAGTACTGGAAGATTGTTTTGAGTACGACCATGGGCTTTTCGAATGCTGTTTACAGGATTCCTACCTAGGACCATAAGGTTGACGTCATTTATCATCATTGGTATTACGGCATGGTCCATACCGAATAGAAACTGGCTCTGAAAAATATTCACATTGGCATAGTTGAATGCTTGAAGCGCATTATAAGTATCAGTGAATGATGTGCGGATAGGGGCGTAATCAGAAGGGCAAACCCCAATTTTTATATCGCCTTTTAGTAAAATCTGCATCATCGTACCAAGCTGGGTATTAAGAAGTTTTTTTACCTCTTCCTCTAAATAGTAACGATTCACAGCTTTATGCCACTTTCCGCCCATTACACACCATCTCTCATTGAGGTATGTGCTGGGGTAAAATGTTCTCCGGTCTTTGTTTAATGGTAACAATTTTTTTAACATTTCTTCTCCGGCTCCGGCAGCTGAGAAATGCCTCACAAAACGTCCATCGAAAAAGCCACTGTTTATCGCCTTCATCAATTCTATGGGTTCCGGCCCATAGTCAAACAAATTTCCAGTAGAGAAAATTACTATCTCTTCTTCTGGCTTTGTAACTGATTGGATCAAGTTGCACAGCGCAGAGTAATGTCCATGAGGATCTGCCAGAAAGAAAATCCTTCCGGAGAAGTTTGTAAGGTCTATAGTTTGGACGTGCTCAGCTGCCATAAATTCCTCTACGTATGTTTACATCGATGATACGGTATTTCGAACTATGATTTTTTTACAAAAAGGCGTCATTTTGGATTCTAAGCCTAAGGACCTTTGTTACTTACAGGTAAAGGCCCCAGTCCTGGCTCTCAAACAGTTCATACTTAGGATGCAAAGTAACTTTCTGATTATAATTGGCTCCTTTATAAACATGGTTAATACATGAATACAGGAAATTTAACGGTAAGGTATTTAAAATGGAAGGATGCTGAAATAACATAGACTTACGTATTTTTTTAATAGTGTTAATGTTGATAATAGGTCACCATTAATGTATAAAGTTAATATCTAATATGGTCCTATTAATAAAAGAGAGTTTTTATGGCTGAACTATTAAAATCTGAAAGTCCTGTTTCACCATCAGTGCAGGATATCACTGAAGCTTTAAAAATCGTTGTCGATGATGGAAGTAAAGCTGCAAAACTGGTTTGTCTTAATGAAAGAAACGAATTAGTTCCCTTGCTTACACAAAATAGTTTTGTTCCAGATTTCCGTGTTCGCCATGAGGGTCTCAATCCTTTTAACTATCTTATTGATGGGCTGGAAAGGTTTTCGCATCACAGCGAATCTAGTAACTCACTGGAATCGACTGATGTATCTCACCAATACGATGAAATTAGCCGGTTAAATGTTCACCATGCACTTCATGCTTCTGGTTTAGTTCCTCAGGATGTTCACCTCTTTGTTACTTTACCACTTAGCCAGTTCTATACTGCTTTAGGGGAAACGAATATTGAAAATATTCAGAGAAAAAAAGATAATCTGATGAAACCAGTAGAGCGTTATCTTGACGGTAAACGCTATTCTTTTAACGTTTTGTCTGTGACTGTTTTCCCTGAATCTTTACCAGCTGTGACCCGGGCAGATGAAATTGAGGATATTGCTTCATTTGAATCAAGTTTGGTAATTGATCTTGGTGGTACTACTCTTGATGTTGCAAGTATTACTGGGCAATTAGAACAGATTTCGAAAGTAAAAGGTTTTGACCGTATTGGTTGTTCTATTGTTTACGATGAGATCAGCAGGTATCTTGAATCTGAGAAACTGAATACGAGTAATGCTTACATTCATCATCTTGTTGATAATCGTCATGATAAATCAGCTTTGAAGGTTGCAGAGGACAAGCGTGACGGTGTTTTTGATGCGGTAAACTCTGCGGTACAGAAGTTGCAAAGTAAAGTAATCAGAGCGGTTACACAAGTCGAAGAGAGGCCTCATAATGTTTTCCTTGTTGGGGGAGGTTCATATCTCATCGAAACAGCTATTCGTAAACATTTTGAAACGGCTAAAGTTATCATGGTAGACAATCCGCAGTTCGCATTATCTTTGGCAATTGCTGATACTATTTATTCAGAATAATGAGCTAGAACATGGCTAAATACCCTATCTCAAATAAGGCAGATAACGACCGGATTCAGATCCGGTCTTTCTGGATATCCGAAAGAAAAGCACCCTATGTTTATAGTTTCTTGAAAAAAACAGAACTTTGTCATAGGGGTGACCAACTGGATTTAATTAGGTCGGCTATTAGTACCGGGTTGGTATTAAATAATTTATTTCCTGACTTGGCAAATTTTATAAATGGTTTAAACGAAAGATTAACACTTGCAGATCTTAATAGGTTTCTGAATGATGGAAATACTATAGATACTGAACCTAAGCCTCCTATTAATGTATTGCTAGAGAATGTCTTAGATCAAAAGTTTATGGAGTATTTAACACCTCTACAATTAGATAATTCAAAGCAGGATTCTGTTTCTGTAAAAGAAACCTTCCTTGTACAAAAGGAACATGCCTGCTTTGGTGTGAAGATTGAAAATGAGGGAAGCGATACCTCTATACCATCTGAAAGCCCACTTTCTTCAGGTGCATGGCTTTGTTGAATAAATCGAACTTTTGCTGAGTTGAAGGATCAGATCACGCATCTTCCCGACAACGCAGACCGTTCCGTGGCAAAGCAAAAGTTCAAAATCACCAACTGGCCCACCTACAATAAAGCCCTCATCAACCGTGGCTCCATAACTTTCTGGCTGGATGATGAAGCTATTCAGGCCTGGTATGAGTCAGCAACACCTTCTTCACGAGGCAGACCTCAGCGCTATTCTGACCTTGCCATCACGACTGTGCTGGTCATTAAACGCGTATTCAGGCTGACCCTGCGCGCTGCGCAGGGCTTTATTGATTCCATTTTTTCTCTGATGAACGTTCCGCTACGCTGCCCGGATTACAGCTGTGTCAGCAGGCGGGCAAAGTCGGTTAATGTCAGTTTCAAAACGTCCACCCGGGGTGAAATCGCACACCTGGTAATTGATTCCACCGGGCTGAAGGTCTTCGGTGAAGGCGAGTGGAAAGTCAAAAAGCATGGCCAGGAACGCCGCCGTATCTGGCGTAAGCTGCATCTCGCCGTTGACAGTAAAACACATGAAATCATCTGCGCTGACCTGTCGCTGAACAATGTTACGGACTCAGAGGCCTTCCCCGGGTTAATCCGGCAAACCCACCGGAAAATCAGGTCAGCCGCCGCCGATGGCGCTTACGATACCCGGCTATGTCACGATGAACTGCGGCGTAAGAAAATCAGCGCGCTTATCCCTCCCCGAAAAGGTGCGGGTTACTGGCCCGGTGAATATGCAGACCGTAACCGTGCAGTGGCTAATCAGCGAATGACCGGGAGTAATGCGCGGTGGAAATGGACAACAGATTACAACCGTCGCTCGATAGCGGAAACGGCGATGTACCGGGTAAAACAGCTGTTCGGGGGTTCACTGACGCTGCGTGACTACGATGGTCAGGTTGCGGAGGCTATGGCCCTGGTACGAGCGCTGAACAAAATGACGAAAGCAGGTATGCCTGAAAGCGTGCGTATTGCCTGAAAACACAACCCGCTACGGGGGAGACTTACCCGAAATCTGATTTATTCAACAAAGCCCAGGTGCATCCAAAATTTCAAAAGAAAAGTCCATTTCCTCTGTGGTGCCAGTGCTAGAAAAAGTATCGGATGAAAATCAAACCGCCTCCATAAGCATAAAATCTAAAGCTAAGGCAAACAAGCGACTAGCGACTTTGGCAAGATAGGTGAGAGACAGTACAATCGACTTCTGAGTTCAACTTGTCTTACCAGGAAAGCCAGCATACTTGCTGGCCTTTTTTTTGTTATAATAAACTCAGGCTTCAGCTGAATCTGTAAAATTACTGTTAATGAAACGGTATTTTAGGTTAATTTGGATGCTGTTACAGGAAGTGCGGATTTTTCCTAAATTTGTAAAAAACCTAAGAATTATCTTAATAAATCTGGTACTTAATTATTATTTTACGTAAAAAGTCTTTGTGGTTTAATGGTTATGTAAGGATTTTTTGATACCCTTATACCCGATGGACCTAAGGTCACTGACAACGATGTTCATGTAGAATCTTCGTTTCTGTAATCCCTTTTGTCCTTGTCCCAAATGATTGATTATTATAATAAAGGCTGATCGAATGCTATCTCGCAACTCACTAATACATGGTTTACGCCGAGACCAGTTAATCGGAGTTCTGACTATTTCAGAGTTTCCGGTAGTTATGGTAGAAAGCCACTTCATTCAGTCTGAGGTTATGGGAATAAAACCCGTAATTTTTAATATTGATGAGCTTCTTGTTTCTATATCCCCAATTTCCTCTCTTAAGTTCGATTGGGAGTGGGCCCCAGTTGATACAATACTCATTGAAGTTATCATTCCACCTGTAGAGTCAGACCTTGTAAGTGCAGAAAATGACTTCCTCCGTGATTCTGGTATTGGCCATATCCAGTGCGAGCCTGGCGGAGCATCAATACGACGTACAGTTACCTTCGTTGGTGGAATAACCGCTGATAACTTACTGTATCAGTTGAGGCTTATGTGCGTAAGCGCGTTAAAACTTTTAGGAGAGGAACTGGGGGATGAAGTCTAAGATTAGATATGTTTTATCTGGTTTTGTTGTGTTATGTGCATTTGCTGGAGTTTATAAAATCCTAAACAATGTTCCGGTTAAACCTGACCTTTTGGACTTCACTGGAAACACATTTAAAAAGACATCACTCTTCCTGCCATGTGATAAAAGCTCGCCTTCTTTAAACATTAAAATTGCTGATAACGAGAAAATCGTGATCAACGGCATCGCTTCAAAAGTAACTTTTGTTGAAAAGGCTGACCCCGTCAAAAGCCCTGGTTTTTGTGATGATCTTGATCTAAACAATTCTCGCCTTGTACATACGGCATCTTACAGCCTGGTGATTTCTGAAACCAAAACAGGATTTACACTATCAAATTTCAAGCATCTTGCCGATGATGAATCATTAGGCGGTATGTGGTTTTATCAAAAGTGACTTTTTATATGGCAACTTCAGACTTCGCTCTTAAAAACCATAATGTTAAAGCATTTGGTCAGGATGCAGCCCTTGTCATTGAGATGAACAATGAAGATGTTAGCTCATCAAAACCTTCACCTTTTTCAAATGAGATTGATAATTATTATCTTACATTGCACGTCGCTCCAAGGAACGCAAAAAAAGATTATGACTGGGGCTCAAACCGTTCTGTACTTCTAAAATTGTCGACGAATGAAGTTATGCAGATGGCATCTGTATTTCTTAGAATCATGCATACTTTAAAGATTGATAAGAGGAAAACCTCACATCATGGCCACGTCGTATACAAAAATATAAGCGTTACCCCAAACGAGAGGGGCGGTTTGTTGTTATCCGCAGGGATAGTTCCAGTCGATAAAGATGGCTTAAAACCCTTCATGCACATGGTCCCCGTCTCACAAATGGATTGCGTTAAAATTGGCCTCTACATACTTGGATATCTTGCTCAAAAAACGCCCTGGGTAAGCTCCGAGTCTATAATTACCGCGCTTCGCTTATCTGAAGCCAAGAATTCAAAATAGCGCATTAACATACGGAATATACGGAAAAATACAGGTTTTTTTAAATGTTATACGAACGGATATTTCTGTTTTTCATCGTAAAGTGAGTTTAATTTTGCTCAGAAAAACAGGTATTCGTCATGAGAAAATCAGGTTTAGGTTTAGCCCTGTTGTTTTCTTTAATTGCTCCGATTAAAGCGGTCTATGCTGAAGCGATTATGATTTCAGGAAAGCTACAGGCTGATTTGCCAGCCGTATCCTTTGACCCGGGGCCGGGCGACTTTGTTGCATACGTTAATTCTAACACTATCACTGCCTCAGGTGCAGGCACAGCCTGTAATGTAACGGTTGATGATCGAGCGACTTCCTCTGTTGATAACCTCGTTTGTTTTTTTGAGTGGTTACCCAATACCTTGGGATTAACTTCTAACGGCTTCACTCTTTCAGGCGTTCCCAACACCACCGGTGATTTAAAACTACCTTACAAGATTTCTTACTTCTCTGGTTCTGAACGGAAAAAAGTTGAAATAGTAAAAGGTGAATATTCAATCAAAAGTGTGGCACCGGTAAAACCAACTATCACCGGTCTTAAATCATCCCTGAACGGATTAGTCTATGACGGCTTTTCTTTCAAATCGTATTTAAAGGATGAAGCGATCAAAGATATCGCTGTTTCTGTTGAACCCCGCAATTATATTCAATACATCTCAATAGGTTCAGGCTCCGCCTGTGAAGTACCTATTGGCGGAACTTCCTGTACCATTGAAGTTGGAAGCATTAAGGCCAGTGATACAGATGAACTTTTGGGTTCACGTGATATCACAATTACAGCAAACTCTAAGAATAATTATTTCGCACCTCCTGAATCCAAAAAGCTTGTTGTTAACTGGGATTATCGGCCTCCTGTAGTAGACCATACACTTTGGAATTTTACCGATGAGGCTAAAACAATCAAAGTAGGTGGCCAGGACATCTATACCGGAGCCAAAACCGTTGCTGTGGCCGTTAAGGTACCCCAGCAAGAAACAGAAGGTGAATGGTGGCTCCCAACAGCTATGTCGCTCACTATGACTCCGGATGGCGTGTTTAAGCCGACGACTAAAGTGACTTTAGATGATGGCACTGAGATTGATTTCAAACAGTCCTGGGCAACCCCTTTACGTAGAACTTTACAGCCGGTAAGTGGACCTCAAAAAGTCGGTGATGAGTACCTCTATATCTTTGACTTAACGGATCTTATAAACGGGTCCTACGCAGCGACTTTTACAGTAGAAAATACGAGCAAAAACTCTTCTACGTACACTGAGCCTGAAAGCAAACTGATGCTGTCTGATAACCCAACGCTTATGGTTCTCAAAGATGGGCAGGTATTAACTAAACGAGCACCCGTATACTTCCTGAACGAGATTATCGTTGCAGCTTTCCAGGGGCAGGCTGGGGTTGCTGACATAAAATCAGTAACAATAGACAACAAAGTAGTTTCGTTAACACCTACAAATTATAAAGGTATTTACTACCTGCCGGTTGGAGACGATTTAGCAGTTAATTCGGATCACGAGATTACTGTGGTGGCTGAAAACCTTTATGGAAAAAACGTAAATTTCAGTACCGTGTTCACTTATCAACCTACTGGATTCACTCTTAAGAATCTGGAAAAAAACGTAACTCTTTACTCGCGCGTACGTCAGTATACGGACCTGCTTAGTCAAACAGCTGGTGATAAATGCACTCTGTTTACCACAGAGGAAAATGCGAATGCTTACCTCGCCTGGTATGGGGAAAAATCAGATGTTACAGCATGCTACCCTCAGTGGAACAATGTCCCTGATGGGTTGGAGTTCTATTTTAAAGGACGTACCCCGGGTCTAACTGGATTCTTTAATAAAACAGGTGAGAATCTGCTCGACTATCAAGTCTATATGATTAACGGGAAGGGCTCTAAAGCGGTTTCCGCAAGGAATCGCCGTACTCTGACCACACAATTACCATACAACCCGATCATCTCTTACAAAAAGAATAAAGTCATAGCAGGCATCAATCCGAACACTGCTCTGGCTTATACGACCGGGGGGGAGGCCGCTCGAATATTAGCGAAGGTGGTACCAGCTGACGTTACGATGATCGTCTCTCAAAACGGCTCTGAGGCTGTCAAAACGTCATTTAAAAATCGTTCCTCAAACAACGATGCAACGACCTTTGTACAAAGGGTCAAGGTTGCTGCTGCACCATTGTGGACAAAGAACGTCTTTGACATAGCTGTAGAATACTCAAAGGATCCAGAATTAAGAACTACAGACACCCTCAACGTATATACGGTGCCTGATTTCAATATTCGAGCATCGATGGAAGTGGATGACAAAAAAACAGCCACATCTCTTGAAGTGCCCTTAAAGGTAACAGTGGGGCGTTATAACAACTCCACACGTAAAAGTGCATTTGACCGTAAAACAATGGGAGAATGGGACGTCACGATATACTCTCAAAAAAGTGTATACGGCAAAGATCCAGAAACAGGCCGTTATAAAACTACATACGAAAGAACTGCGCTGACTGAAGCATTGCCGGTCAATGATGCGGGCATTGTCGAAACCAAGATTAAAATTGAAAATATGGATCTGGGTAATATGCGTCTGGTTGGTGTGGCTAAGGTCAGATCGCCATTCTCTGATTTTGAAATGAAACGTGAGACCAGTGCTGTAGGCATTCGAATCTATAAAGGTGAGGAACTGGAGGGTAACCTGTCGAAAAGCCTTATTATCGGAAGGATCCCACTTAGTACTCTGGTAAGCTTCAAATCTGCCAGTACGGCTAACTCTGATGCACTCGCCCCCACCGAATGGCAGCAGTCCTCTGATAATGGTCAAACCTGGACCATGCTTTCCGACATGACCGGAAAGAGAAGTGTAAGTATCAAAAAGACAGAAGTAGGAAAGTGGCTTTATAGGGCAAAAATGACTAATAAATTCACATCCAAGATTTCCTACACAGATGCCTTAACGGTAGTTACCTACAAGCAGCCTAAGCTCAGTATAGATGTTACAGACATTCTTCAGGGCTCAGATATACCTGTAACCCTGCTTGATAACGATGAACCTATACCAGCAGGCACCGCTGAGGTTCTCTGGTCAGAGGATAAAGTCAACTGGGTGCAGGGAGATACAACTTACACTGTGGCTTCAGCTGATACCCTACCGTCTACGATTTATGCCCGGATGCGTTACCTTGATTCCGATGAACTGGCAGAGGAGTCTTCATGGAAGGAAACGTCTGCTCGGTTGGCAGCCGCAAAACCCAAGCGCCTTTCTGTCTCGGTAACGGGGGTTTCAAAGGTAGAGGTTGGTCAAAAAGTTACTTTGGAAGGTAAGTTCACGAACCCTAACAGTAAGTACCAGAATGGTAATAACGTAGTTGAAGAATGGAAAACACCGGATGGCCAGACATTTAAGGGCTCTTCACTGTCTGTTACCCTTACTGAGCAAATGTTGGATAAACAGGGATATGCTGCTTTTGAATACAGTGCATGGTTAGCGGACAATAAGGAGAATACGGTTTCTACCCGTAGAGTTTCTGTCAAATCGTGGGTTTATAAATTTCCCGAGATGAAAATAAGCTCCAAACTTAAATACGACATGGCACCGACCACCCTACGCGTTGCGTTGAGCGGTATTAAGGATGGAGACTATCCTGGTGTTACTTATTCCCGTGAATGGATCTACGACAAAGAGAATCTGGTAATCACTAAAGATGAAGGTGACACCAAAGAATTTACAATTGAAAATCCTGGCAAATATACATTGATGGTTGTTTTCAAAGATAACCGAAACAATGAACAGCGTATCGAAAATACCTTTGTTGTCGATGAACAAACGCCAATGAACGTTGAGATGACACCCAAGTTCTCTAACAAATATATGAGAGCTCCACTCGATGTAACCTTAAGGTCAAACATCAAGCTATCTCATTCGGCGGACTCGATAGATACGGTCACATACAAGGTGAACGGTGAAGTAATACCCAGCGGCAAAAATTATTGGGCTCAACTGATCTCGGGTTTAAAAGAAAAGAAATACGAGATTACAATTGATGTTGTTAGTAAACTTGGACAGAGAGGTTCAGCATCTGTTGAGTTTGATGTCGTTAAAAACGCAGTGCCTAATTGTACATTGAGCTACACGGAAACCAACCTAAGCTGGAGCTTTACCAATAAATGTGATGATACTGATGGAAAAATGGTTAGATATGAATGGTTCATCAACGGCGAATTAAGGAACGTTTTCGGTAGTACGGCTACACTTTCTAAAAACCTTAACCGTGGTAAGCAGGACATAAAAGTAATTGCTTATGATGATAGTGGAGACTTTGCAACACAGCACGTGACAGTTTTCGGACCGGCTGAAGAGGCAAGTAAGTCTGAAAACACTGTATCAATACCAAGCAGTGAGTAGTTAATTTTTAAATATAAAGCCGGGACATTATGTCCCGGCTTTTTTATACCCAATAATTGGACCTTTGAAAAATTAATGTCGGAAAGTAACTTTGCTCCAAAGGCATCTTTCATGGCCGCTAACAAAGCTGCGTATACATGCTGAGGAATTAACATTCTTATAGGTGAATATTAGGTTAGTTTGCAGACTTCCGAGCGTTGAAAAACATGGATAATAGTTACTTGGATAGAGGTGCATCTGCCTAGTAAAAATATTCTTCAGTGCCAGTGAGAAAAATATGAGCGACTACATACCTAAAAAGAGAGGGCTGCTTATACTGGATTGGTATGTCCCCCTTAATATTTTATTGCTGATTCTCGTTATGTGTGTCTTTTTCACCCGTTATACATTTGGATACGGTTTATTGAATGGGTGCCTGCCTGCTGATTTTTATATGATTGATCATTCGGATAAAAGTATTAAAACTGGTGAACTCATAGCATTTAACATGCCGAAATCGGTACGTTTTATCCCAGAAAATGAACGAGTCATAAAAATTGTTGCCGGTGTGGGCGGTGACAAACTTAAAGTAACAATGGATGGGGTTTATAACGGGGACAAATTTTTTGAAGCTAATGCACGTCGTATTTCGAAGAAATACAATATTCCGTCCATTTTGATTGAAAAAGAATTGATAATTCCTGAAGGCGAAGTTTTCCTAATTGGGCAAACCGATCACTCATGGGATTCCCGTTTTTGGGGAACAGTAAAGCTGAATTCAGTAATTGGGAAAACATATGCGATCTTTTAATGTAAATAAAAAATATTTACCAATACTTCCTGGACTTGCGTTATGTGCAGTTTTAAGTAATACAAATGCAAGCACTGAGTATCAACATGATGCTGACCTAATCGCTCAGCAAGCAAAAGGGCTTGGGGCACAGGCTAAAGGTGCACAGCAGCCAGATGGGGCTCTTAGCCTTGATGCTACGCTAAAATCACCAGATGTGCAGAAGTACATAGCGCAAGCTGAAGCACTCCAAAAAAACCAGGACCTGAGCAAGCAAATAAACCGTGGTTACGTCCCCGGTATGAATGCGGATAGTGTTCAAGCAGTTATAGACCATACCCAGGCTATCAGGGCCCAAAGTAATAACTCTGAAGCTGTCAACGATATAATTAGAAGACGTGATGAAATTCAAGAAAACGCCAGCCTTAATGAAGCGGCTCTGAAAGCTGTGGAAAATAAGCCGGAAGTCATGCGAGGACAATCTAAAAATATCGAAAAATTGTTTGGTTCCTCGGGCATCACAGCTGCTGACTTCGAAAGAAAAATGGATAGCACACGTGAAGAAGCACTATCAACTGAAAATGGAATAACGATCTTTGCTTCATTTAGCTTGCCGGATTATGTACTGGAAGACCTTCTACGTACGGCCTCAGAGCATAAAGCTCGTGTAGTTTTCAATGGTCTAAAGAAAGGAACTACTCGGCTACCAGAGACACAGGCAGCAATAAACCAAATGATTGTCAAAGGAAAATTTGAATCTCCTTTGATTACAATTGATCCTGATAGCTTCAGTCAGTATCAAGTAACTCAAGTACCGACAATTATTTCTAGGGAGCAAGCTCGTTTTGCAAAAATGGTAGGCTCCTTCAACGTTGAGTTTTTTCAGCGAGAACTTGCTAAAAAACCCGATCAGGATATTTTCCCGGTTGCTGGTACCACTTATCCCGTTGAAGAAAAGAGCATCATTAAAGAACTGGAAGAACGTGCACAAAAATATGACTGGGAAGGTGCAAAAAAAAGGGCCGTTTCTGACACATGGAAAAATCAATGGATGGTCGACCTCCCTCCTGCCCAGGAACACAAAGAATTTTTAATTGACCCTACAGTGAGGGTCACTCAGGACGTAAAAGATAAGCAGGGCCGTGTAATAGCTTCCGCCGGTGAGTTGATTAATCCACTTTCGAGATTTCCTCAAAACCTGACGATGATAATTTTCGATCCACTCAATCCGGGCCAGCTGGTATGGGCTGAGCAGCAGTATCGACAACGTCTGGGTAGTGGAAAAGTAATGCCAATGTTTACCCGTATCCAAAAAGATAATGGATGGGATCACCTAAATGATTTACGTGAAAAATTTAACGGTAAGGTGTTTAAAGTTAACGAACAGATCATCTCACGCTTTCAGATTAAAAACACACCTGCGCTTATAACTACTGACCAAGATAAATTCCGGATCACCCTGTTTAGCGAGGCAGAAGTCCGTGGTATCGGAGCCCCAAATCTTTCAGAGGAAAAATAAGATGAAACTCGGATTTATTATAGGCGCTCTCTTTGCAACATGGCTGACGCTAAATTATCCGGACCAGATGAGAAGTTATTTTACCAAAGCCGTCGACTATATCGAAAGTGTTGCAACATTTATTACATCCAAGTGAGCATGATGGTGAAAAAATTCAAAAAGTTACTTTTAGAGTTCATTGTAGCAGTTATGCTTTCGCTTTCTATACCGGGTATGGCTATGGCAGCAGATGCTGGAGTCCCTGGGGCTATGTGTCAGTCAGCTGGAGTGTGGCAGGGCTTGATTAAGAATATCTGTTGGAGCTGCATTTTTCCCATGAGGATAATGGGCATAGGGGCAGCTCCAGAAGGCGCTGCTCCTTCACGTCCGGGTTGCTACTGCACAGATCAGAACGGCGTACCGGAAATAGGTTGGCAATTGAGCTTCTTTCAGCCGGTGAAGATTGTTGAAGTTGTAAAGAGCCCCTGGTGCAGCCCCTTTCTTGAAGGCACGATGCTTCAAAAATCGCAGTTTGATATTGGTAAAAGCAACACAAATCAGCCAATGACAGCAACTGAAGCCGGATTTTACGATGTTCATCTTTGGGAGTTCCCAATCATGACAATGCTCAAATTACTGATTATTGGCGAGTGCACTGCTGAACCCTATATAGATGCCAGCCTGACCTATATAAGCGAAGTGGACCCTATGTGGGAAAGTGATCTGCTTACACTCGTCCTGAATCCAGAGGCAGTAGTTTTTGCAAACCCAATTGCCTCAATGGTGTGCGCTGCTGACTGTGTAGCAGTAACAGCAGGAAAGGATAATCTCGCTGCATACTTTTGTGCCGGATGCGATGGCAACCTTTATCCATTAACCGGCCACATTTACGCAAATGATGACGCTGTAAGGACGAGTTCACTGATAACCCAGCGTCTTCTGACTAAACTACATCGCCAGGGAATGCTGATGCGAACGATGGGAGCAGACGCAATGTGTGAGAAAACGTGGGAATACTTTACACCTCGTTCCCAGTATCGGCTTTCAATGCTTTTCCCAACTCCTGAGGCGAAAGGGCCGGATTGCTGTCATCGTCTTGGTGATTCGGTACATGACTGGTCAACCCTTAAAGGTGGGCGCAAAAAAATAGGCAATGATAATTATGTCTATATGTTGTGGCGTTACAATGACTGTTGCGTCAGATATATACCAGGCGCTTGATTTCTAAGGGTAAAAATAATGAAACTTAGAAAAACGATAGCTTCAACTATTATTGCATCAATGATTGCCAATACTATGAGTTGGGCTTTTTATATCTCTCTCATAAATATGGTAATGACTCCTCGTATTTATGCGGCAGACGCTATATTTGACCAGCTCGAAAGTAACTTTAATCTTGCTAATCCTAACGCAAATCGCAATGCGACAACCAGTGCTCAGGACATTGTTGAGAAGTACAAGAATGCGGATTCAGGCGAGAATGTCAGTGGGAAGATCACCGAGAAATACGTGGGTAAAGCCGAATCCGCTAATCTTAATCTCGGAAAGTATGGGGCAGGGAACTCAAATGAAAGTGTCATGAAAAATGCCGCATCCGATGGAAAGTCCATTGGTAGCGCCGTACAACTGCCGAGTATGTCTGGAGGGACAATCAATTCAAACTATACCAAGGAAGGGGCAAAGCTGCTCTCTCGGGATGCTAATGGCAACATTGGTATAAGCAGTAATCCCAATACTACTCCTGGAACCAAAACAAATACCGGAGAGATTTTCAGCTCAGAGCAAAAGCACAGCGATATTAAGTTCAATGCCGCAGATCGTTATGGGGATGAGGATGGCTTTGTAAACGATATAAAGAATCGGAAAAGCCAGTTATTTGATGCTCAAAGTTATGATGGCGTTGCCTACCGCACCCTCGTAAATGCTAACAAGGACAACCCGGCATCATCTATAAAGCCTAACGATCCCATGTTTACTGCGGGGAGAAATGAGATAACAAATGCTGTTGCTGGTACTGGAAACTGGCTTCAGAACTGTAATGTTGAGACCTCTAAAAAAACAGTAACCACACACTATCCTGATTACAAAGAGTTCTACTGTAACTCGCCTAAGCAAGATAACTTCAGCAGCTGCACGATAACCCGTGATTTTTCAGTCCCTGTTTACATTTCAGGCGGAAACGGAGACATGTCGATGTGCGGCGATAATTGTGTGCGTATATGGTTTGGTCGCCGTGATGACAACTACTGGAGTGACGGGGTATATGATAACGAACTGACATTAAAATTCCATCCGGATGCAAAATTGGCCTCAGCAAAGATTGTTAACGCGGAGTGGGATGACCACATGCGGGTAACACTTGATGGCACGCAGATTTTTGCTCACATAGATGGTGCATATCGAGAAAGTGACTATCCGGCTCCTAAGGGATCTTGGGAGTTAAAAAAATCGTGGAAACTCGACAAGGTTTACGATGTGACTGATAAGGTCAGAAAATCGGTGTATGAGGAGCCTGATCGAGAAGTGACAATGGCATCCAGAGTATGGGTTGGTGGGAAGGGTGAAGGGTATTTTGAGGTTGAGCTGACTTTTGAAAATATGAAGCTCGAAGATAAGCACGTCCAGGAACCAGCTGGTTGTTACGATGCTGTACAAGCTCCGAATACATTCTGCCGTTTCGATCGGTTTAAAGATATGGATGTTGGCACAAAACGGCTTCCGGAAAGCGTGCTTTCATTGGCAAAGCCTCTGTATGAAGGTGATAAAGGATTTCTTACCTGGAAGACAAACCTTGAAGGCTACTTTTGTGATCCATTGGCCAAAGACAAAATTTGCTCTTATGACGCTAGTGGAAAAATTATGAAAGACGCTAATGGAAAGGACCTCTGTTACAACTATGAAGAAATAAAGAGTATGCCTGATGCATGTAGTGCTTATAAAAATGATGCAGCATGTGTACTCGATAAACAAACATGTGCAGAGGGTTGGTTCGATGAGGGCACTAACAGTTGCTACATGTATGAACAGAAATACACCTGTGACAGAGGGAAGGATGTAGTTCGGGAGGTTGAATCTTCTACAAATGCCTGTGTTGGCATGATCCCATGTTCAGGTGGAACATGCGAAACTGGGCCAAAGGAAGAGAACAACGATTTTGGAAAAGTTGCGGCTTATTCAAACATGGTTCAGTACATGCAGGGCGAAGCCAAATGCGAAGACCCTAACGATGCCAATTCATGTTCCGTCTTTGAAGGAAAACCTGAATGGTGTGGTCGTTCAGTAGGCTTTGTAAATGGCCTGGCAAAGACGGACTGCTGCGAAGCACCACAGGGAACCGCAGGAGCACTTGAAGGTATCATGCTTGCCGGATCTATGATCAGAAACACAAACTGGACCAGAGTTAATGCTCAGCTAATAAAATGGACCGGCGGTGATACAGGTACATGGGCTTCTATGTCTAATGCGGTCGGAGAGTGGACTGCATCAGCTGGTAAAACAGTAGGGCAAATGTGGAACAACGTCACGAGCTCCTTAACGAGCGTATATGAAAACGTCGCTGGTAATCTAAGCAGGGCAGTTGGGTCTTCCGCAACTTCTGGAGGGGCAGGAGGTGCTGGCCAGTTGGCACAGGAAACAATGTCCAGCTTCGGTATAGGTCAGCTTAAGCAGATGGCAATGAAGAAAGCCTACGAATTGCTACCAGATACAGTTCGTGACTTTGTCTTTAAGAACGTTGCTACTACCGGAGGAGAGGTTGTCTTCTCGGCTGCGGTTCAAAACTTTATGCTTGCATTAAACGTGATCGGTTGGATTTATACAGCCTATCAGGTCACTAAAATGCTTTTAGAAATGTTGGTAGCATGCGACCAGAAAGAGATGGAAGCTTCTATTCATAAGAATCAAAAATCCTGTTTTACATTAGATACGGAACGATGCGTCAAATATCTGAATGTTGGTTTCACAAAGAAATGCGTTAAAAAAGCAACAGACATGTGCTGTTATAATTCCATGTTGTCACGCGTTATTATGCAACAAGCTTATCCGCAATTAGGAATAGACCCTGTCGCCTCTAATTGCGTGGGGCTATCAATAAAGCAAATACAGCAACTGGATTTCGATAAAATTGATCTGACGGAGTGGATTAATGATGCAGTTCAGGTAGGAGAAGTTCCTGATCAATATTCAAAATTCTCCGAAGAATCAATTGTGGAAAACTTACCATTCCAGAATGAGAACTATCAACTTCCATCAGAACGTACCAAGGAAGCAATGGGCGGTGAAGAAAATATGATAAAGGCCAGACAAGAAAATGCTCAGGCTATAAAAGAGGAAAATGTAGATTGTAGCTATTTACCTCGACCGGCCATATGTGAGGTAGGTTCAACTACGCTGGATCCGGTTACGGGCAAGCAGTTGCCGAAATATTGAAGAAGGGGCCGTTAGGCCCCTTTTTTAATTACTTGGCTTTCAATGTTTTTTCTGGGAAGCCTTTTTTACCGTATTCACCGGTAAAGAGGTAATAATCTTTTCCGTTGATGGAGGCTGCAACACCCCCTGGAGTTGTTGTATTTGGGCTATCAGAACGGAAAATGATACCCGAAAAATCAGCGCTTGTTTCGTTTCCTTTAAATGGGATGAACACATAACGAATTACAGCGTAATCACCAGCGGGAAGGTTTAGCTCAGGAATTTCGGTTCCTGTTGCGGGGCGAATCGCCTGAAAGCTGTACATTGAATCTGTAGGGAAAACATCAGCATCAGGCTTAGAGGGCAGATCACAGGTACTCCATTTATTGACGACTGCCATATCAATTTTACATGTGGCCAGAGCTGCTTTCTGTTTTTCAGGGTTGTATCCAAATGAGGCCTGAGTTGCTTTTGTATGCTCAAAAACATACTTAGCTCCCTCACGTACCAAACTTTCATCATTGTAAGGCAATTTTTTTGGATTGGGGACGAACACTAGGTATTGATTGACCTGGATGTATTCGGCGTCAGAAGAACTGTACAAAGAGCTGAGGCTCATGATCCCAAAACCTTTTAGACCGCCTGTTACGTAGCCCATCGAACTATTGATGAGATACTTAGAAAGAAAGTTGTCGGCATCCCCTCCAGGAGTAACCTCTTGCTCCTTAAAATTAACGTCGAAACCAGCAAACGAATAGGCATTCTTGGCGACAGAATCATTTGCATTAGCATGCCAGTACTGGCCGTGACTGTACGCATTCAGAGCGGTGCCTGGCGTAGTGCCGGTGTCACCGGCACAACCCGATAGGGAAAAACCAATGACGACAGAAGAGACCAGAGATACTAAACGTAAAAGTTTCATTTAAAGCCCTTTTTGTAATGTCTTTTGGAGATGGAACCATTATTCCATAGTCACGCGTTTCACAAACAACCTGATTGCATAAAAAAGGAAAAAAAGTGATTTCCAGTAGAACCAGCAGTACACAAGAAAAGCGCTTTTATAAAAATGTATAATTATTAAAACGAAGTAATGAGGTTGAAATGGGTAAGCCAACAGAAGAGCAAAGACCTGTTATCGAGAATGCTAGCGCAAACAATATGGTGATAGCAGCGCCTGGATCAGGCAAATCGTTCACCATGATAGAAGCGGTTATATCGATTCTCAAAAAGTATCCATATGCAAGAATCGGGATGGTGACCTTTACTCGCGCTGCAACAAACGCACTTGCAGCAAAGTTACAAAAGCGATTGAGCAAGAAGGATCTTGACCGGGTGCTGGTGGATACTTTTCACGGACTCGTTAAGAAGCAACTGGACATGATTCGCTGGCCGGGAAAGATGTTGATAGGGCCAGCACAGAGATCTGTCATTCACCGGGCTTTGAAAGAATCCGGTGTAACGATGAAGTTTGCTGAAGCTGAATTCGTTATTGATGCTATCGGCAGAGAAATGGATACGGATGTGATTTCAGTTCGGCATAACAGACAACAGATCCATTTGTTTAATACCTATCAGGCGTTATGCCAGAAAGACCATGTGGCGGACCTCAATGCTCTTTCAAAATTTGTTGTCGGTCAAATGCATTCGGGAAAAATGCGCACGTTAGATTTGACACATTTGATAGTAGACGAAGTTCAGGATACTGACTCTATACAATTCTCATGGATAGCATTGCATACAAGAGCTGGAGTCTATACGAGTATAGTTGGAGACGATGATCAGGCCATCTACTCCTTCAGATCCTCAGGAGGAGTCAAAATATTTCAACAGTTTGAAAAACACTTCAGACCTAACATATTTTACTTAAACACATGCTTTAGGTGTGAACCTGAAATTTTAGAGGTGGCCGGAGCACTGATAGGAAAGAATGTTTACCGTTATGCCAAAGAGTTACGCTCGGCAAAAAAGGGAGGGGGAAAGGTCACTTTTCGTTCATATGTAGATATGGAGGAACAGATACAGGGTATTTTAAGCCTTATAAATCAGGATCCACATGGATGGGCAATTCTAAGCCGCAATAATGCTCACTTGGATGAGCTAGAAAGTTTGATCGAACAGCCAGTAATTCGTTACGGAGGTAAATCATTCTGGGATGAAAAAGAAACAAGCGATGTGTTAAGCCTTATGGCCTTTTTCCGACAATCAAATGATCCTCGCTTAATGAAGAGAGTATTGGCATTGTTTGGAGAACAGGAATCAGTTTTGGATGAAGTGGCATTGAGTATGAGAGGAAGAAAAGTTACTTTTGGCGACCTTGCCATCCCGGAGGACAGTTCTCTCGAAACAAAAACATTACATTCAAACTTCGTGCGCTTTACCCAGGAAAGTTCTGATAAAGTTGAGATAGCAAAACGTTTCGCCAACCTTACGAAATGGATGGAATCGTCGTCAATCAAGATGAGGAGTAATAAAGGTACAGCAACCTTAACAAAAATTGCTTTAGACACTTGTAAACAGTGGGCAGAAAAGACTGGTTGGATGAATATGATAAATCGTGCTGCTGCAATGTCATTAGGCCCTAGGAAGAAGGACGAGGAATACAGCCCAGAGAAAGTAGTCCTATCAACCTTGCATGGTTCAAAGGGTCTTGAGTGGAATAAAGTAATAATAATGAGTTGTAATGCGGATCAGATACCAAGTAAAAGATCAGTTGGGGAGGAGGCAATAGAAGAAGAAAGACGTTTGCTTTATGTTGGATTTACGCGTGCAGAAAAGCAACTTTTTGTAATGTGGTATGGTGATCCTTCTTTCTTTTTAAGAGAATGCAGTGAAGAAAAGATAAAAGAAGCAGCTAATATTCGAATTTCTCCACTTTATACAGAATAATTCGATATGGGCATTTACTTATGCTTAAAGCTATAGTATAAAAACAATGAGCTTAAATATCAGCTCCCAAATTTGAGTAACTTTGCTTAAAGTTACTTTCGCGTTAAGCGTTGATTTAGCCGTGAAAAGCGGCCAGCTTAAACAAGCTGTAAGACACCACCGGCAAAATGTCACCTTTGTCGCTGGTGCACTTCCCATGCCTGCAAAAGGCAATCTGAATTTACCAAACCGTAACTAATTTAGCTCCTCCTGGGGCTATTTTTGTTGCGTACTTCTAATGCCAGATAGTATAAATCAGGCGGTTCATAGCTTACGGGAGATGAATGACAGGCTTTGCCTTCGTGTTGAAACAAAAATTTGTTTCTTCCTTCTTACTATATATAGGTGACCCCAAATGTCTAAAAATAAAGCTCGCAGTAAAGCCCTTCATCAAACCTTTAGTGAAATTATTCCAGAGATGGATAAGGCGCTAAACAAACAGCTCTTAGAAGTTCTGATGAAATATACAGAACGTGATAATGAACTGATTGTTATTTTGAATGAGGACGGCCCAAATATCATTGAACTTAAGTCTCTTAAGCCTGTGTCTTTGTTGGCCGAAAAGCTTTCTGCTTATTCAAGCTATTATCATGTGGATGTTGTGGAGCTCGTGGTCAAGAAAATTGATTTCGAAGGAGCTTATAAGCTTCTTAAAGCTTCCCCAGATGTACCACTTTTTAAAAGCTTAACTGAACTGGATAAATATCTTGTTGAGGAGTTTGAAAAATACGGATTAAATTCATTTCTTGACGTGGATAATCTGGATTACTCACTTGAAAAAGCCAGTGAACTCAAAAATGAGCAGTTAATAAATTGGGTTTCGGACATCATTTGCAAACGTGAAAAATTAACTTTACGTAAGCGTTTTGATGTCGCAGTAAAGGCCCACTACGAAAATGTAGAAAAAATGTATGATACCATTCGTCCGTTAATGAAAAAACTGGGTTTCCCAGAAGATCTCATGACGCACACCTTTAGTGAGTTAAGCGTTTTTGAAACTAAAGGATGGGACCATGCAATAAAATCGAAAATTGAGACTCTCGCTAAGCGTGAAACTCAATATTTAGATGATGCGGCTAAAGCAGAGAATCGACGTCTTGTAACAGAGAAGTTGGAGAACTCTTTAGCGATTGCACCAACTAAACCAACAAGAAATTGGTTACATATTGCCGGAATTGCCTGTTTGGTAGTCTGCACGTTCATGTATGTAACTAATAAATTTATTTAATCCTGTTAAGGGGGAACCCTAACGGGGCTTCTCTTTGAACAAATCGAGGAGCGGAAAATGTCATATCTTGAATATATCAATGAAGTAAAAGTGTCCGGGATAGTTATCAGTGCTGTGGAGAAAAAAATGACTGACCAGAGTATAGGTTTGTTAATAAAGCTCAAAAATAGGATGAAGACAGAAGTTGATGGTGAAATCACTGAGAGAGAATTTTCAGTTCAAATCAAGGTGTCGCCTGAAATGTATTCAACCTGTTTCACTGGTATAAATCAGGGTGATGAGTTGATGGTCTCCGGTTATATTGTTGTCGATACTATTATGATTGAAGGGAGAGAACATCCTCTTGACTACATGAGAGTGGTAGCAACAAGTAAGTTGGCTCACATACCTAAACCTCTAAAAGGTTTTGGACAAAGTAGCTTTAATCAGATCTGACATTAAACCCACCCTAAAGGGGAGAAATCCCTTCATGGGATTTCTCCTTTTGGAGTCCCCATGAAACAAAAATTTAGGGCTACTGCAATAAGTAGTAATCAACTTAGTTTTTTTTCTATATTCGATATAGATGAAGATGAAATAACGCAAATAGTTGATTCACCCAAAGAGCATTTAAATGATGCATACACGTCCGGATTAAACTTTAAATCAGATGAAAGTAACATTTCTGAGATAAATTATGATTCTGAAAGGCGTGAAAATCACCTTTATGAAAAATCCAAATTACTTAAAAATCAGATTTTGCATACAATTAATTTTGCAGCAGAAACAGATTATCTATATTCGGTTGAAGAATATAACCCAGATTTGGGTGGTCTGGTAATAGAATGGACCCCTGAGGATGTGTATGTTGTTTTTCTATCCGCTATGGAAGAGTCTTTGGAAATCATTAAAGAACTAGTGTTGAGGAGAAAGTTATTCTTCAAAGATGACAATGGTAATATCACAGTGAATCCACTTTTAGAAGCTGAAACACGGTGGTATATGTCAAAATCATTTGAATACACTTGTTTATCTCATGGACTTGATGCATGTGAATTTAGAGCGGAATTAAAATCATGGCTCTATTATCATTCGCATCGTTCGATTAGTGAAAACACGAAATTAGCTGAATGCAGGAATGATGATGAAATCATTTTGCATGATTGCAATGACGATATGGGCTGGGACATCTTCTTTGATCAGGATTATTTAATGTCAGAAAAAAAACTGGCTGTTAAATGGACTGACAGGGAAATTATGGATGTTTACATAAAAGCTTTTAAATCCACATTAGAGTTGTTTGACGAGCTTGTTTCATGTGATCTGTTAACTAAACGAAACGCTTTTGGCAAGTTAGAAATAAATCCAATATTCGAAAATCATTTTGAATGGATCATGTCTGAAGCTTTTGAAATAGTGGGAAATCATCTTGGTTATAATGTGCCTCAAATCAGGAAACTGATGGCAACTATTTGCCAAATGAATCTCAAATAAAATGCCACTGGCAAACATCTGCCAGAGGGCGGTGTTTGCATTTTACCGGAGTTAAAAATGTCTAATGCCGCTATGAAGTTAAATGAAACATCTTCTGATGCTTATGAAAAATTAGAAGCTCTTCTTTCCCCGGATGTTATAAAGTTAAAACATTATGTGGATAAAGGTGAGTATCTTTTAGTTCTAGCAAAGGACCTTTTTGGTATTCCAGAAATGGATCCAAAGATGGCTGTGCCTGTTTTCAAAACTAAAACCTCGTATCGAGCTCCGCTGAACAAAGACTACATACCAAATCCCCGAATACTTGAACAAGTGGTTAAACTGCTTATCAGTCCGGATATAGATTTAAGTGTGTGTCTTAAAGGTGAGTCCGGTTCTGGCAAGACTGAAATGGTAATGTACATTAGCCACATGATGAATTGGCCGCTGACAATTAAGCAGATCAACAGCAATATTCGAGTTGATGAGCTTGAAGGTGAGCGCAGTCTTAATGGTGGTAATACAGGTTTTGTACACAGCGATTTGGTAACGGGATTTCGTAATGGTCACCTCATTCTTCTGGATGAAGTGGACAAAATCGATCCTGATACGGCAGCAAAACTTCACATGCCCATTGAACGTAAGCCCTGGTCACTCAGTGCTAATGGTGGTGAGGTTATAACTGCTAATGGCTACACGCGATTTATTGGTACTGCAAACACAAACATGAGTGGAGGCGCTCGCCGGTTCGTTTCTTCTCAACGTCAAGATGCAGCTTTTATAAAGCGGTTCTTGATAGTTGAAATGGTGAAGCCCGACAAAGTTGCTTTAACCAATGTGCTTACTAAACGATATAGCTCTTTGCCTTTTCAGGTCATTGAGAAGTTCGTAAGAGTAGCGATTGCAGTAAATGACTCTGGTACAGAAGACAGTGTGATGGATATTCGTCAATTAGTAGCTTGGGTTGGCACGTCGATGACGTTAAAAACCTTTAGTCTTCTTGACACTTTCAAAATAGCTTTTGCTTCTGCTTTACCTTTACATGTGGTCGATCTTGTTCTTCAAGCTATAGATCTTTCTCTTGGCGAAGACAAGGATAAATCGCTGGAGTATTTCACAGCAAAAAAGTCGAGTTAGATGGGATTTGTTATGAAACCTCTGATATTTGTATCTCAGAGTTATCCCATCTTGAATTTAGTGCGTTTTTAAGTACGGATGGTGCTGCTACCATTGCTATAGCAAAAAACGGAACTAATTTTACTGGACTTATGCAACTGAATAACGACTATTCTTTATTGTTTTATCATGATGGTAAAATAAATATGGAAGGTATAATTAAAGAAATGGAATTAAAAGGTTATATGTATCAGGGAGCAATGGGCAATGATGATGTTGCCGCTGAGTTTCCCGGTATTCTTTTAATTGCGCCAGAGAAGCTTTAATATCAACCCTATCGGGAAATCTTTCCCGTTGGGGAGGGTTTCCCCTTTTTTTTGGAGAAACCCATGACTTTAAATACTTCAATGCTTAACAAAGTATCTGCAAAACAAATCTCTGAGAATTTTGCAAAATCATATCCAGATTTACTGGAAGGTGCAGTTATAACAAAAATTGAAATAAGTGGCTGTCAAGGATCGCGTCGAACCGATAAAATCGATTTGTCTTATGATGGAGATGATATTACGGATCAAAAAAGCGTATCTAAAAGCGAAGTACGTTGGATTGACATAAAAGCCCTTAGCTTCAAAAGTACGATTACCAGCAGAATATCAACCCTTTGCTCACGCTTGTGCATCCGCTATAGCAATATGTGGATTTTACCAGTTTCCAGTATGGAAGAGTTTCTGGAAGGGGCCCAAGAGATTGAACGAGAGTTTCAGGCAGGTATTCAAAACGTTGTAGACAATTATGAGATGCATATTGAGGCTGAAAAAAATAGAAGCCCAAGAATGTCTTCTTTGATTGATCAGTTGAAATTAACTAAAGATGATTTCATAAAATCCTTTAGATTTAATATTGCTCACTTTATTCCTTTTACGCCTATTAGCGTTGAAGGTGATGAAACCCAGGACTACTATCAGGAACAATTGATAACAGATCTGGCAGAAGAAGCAATGAGGGTTTATGAAAAAATTAGTAAAAATAATAATTTGCGCTCAAGTACTATTGACCGACTGAAGCAAATGCAAAATAAGATCATTAGCTTCATGTTTATACATAAAGAGGCGGCAGTACTTGCAGAAGCTATAAAACACATAATGAATAATTTACCTAAAGGTGCCATTTCTGAACCTCGCGACGTTGCGGTGTTACAGCAGTGGTTTTATTTCATGAGTGATGCTTCAATGTTAAAGCGTATTATTTCAGGAGAGCAAAAGGTTACTGACTGGTTGGAATCTATTACCAGATCATTTAATCAAAGCTCACAAACAGAACCGAACGCGCTACAGAACACAGGTATTGAAGCTATTTTAGATTCAACAAATGTGTTTCAGGTTGAACCTGTCGTAGAGAACGATATAAAAAACAGCACGTTTTCAAACACTGATTCTGTAGCTGAACCTGAGAAATCAGTTTCGCAACAGGAAGACAATGCTGAAAATGGTTTTGATATCGAGCTCAAAGGCTGGTAACTGTTTGCTTTATTAAAAACCCCAGATGGGTACTTCACCATCTGGGTGAGTACCCCTTTTTTATAAAGAGGTATTCTATGAAATTAGATCTTAAATCATCGCCGCGCCATATTAAGCGTTTACAGAATATAGCAAAAGTCATTAGCGGCTTAGGCGATGTAAGAGTTGTAATAGACGACAATACCAAAGGACCGTATTTTGATCCTGTCAATAAAGTTTGTGTTTTACCAAACGGCGATTATAGCGATGATGACTTTGTCAGTCTGATTGAAGGTTTTACCTGTCATGAAGCTGGTCATGGTCGCTATACCGTCAGTGAGGTTTACAGTGACGCCTTTAATAGTGTTCTCATGTCATCTGAAGGGTTTACACGCTTCGATGACGGAATGAATGCAGAGTTTGAGAGCCTCGCTGAGAAACGTAAAGCTTATAGCAGGGCAAAACGTCTTACCGGGCTTATAAATCTGTTCGATGATGTACAGATGGAAGAGAAGGTTGGTAACGATTATCCGGATGCAAAGCGGCGGCTTGCAGCCACTTACGCACTGATGGTTAAAGCCGGAAGGATGACTCCTGATATATCTTCTCGTCCGGAAAATCCTGTCCTATTTATTGAGTGGTATCTGCTTAACTCATTGCGAGTAAAAGTCCTTCAGCAGGTAGGTCACAAAGAAACCCTCGATCCGTTTTTTGACTATGCCCAAAAGATACTTTCTCCAGTAATTTCTGATGTTGAGGAAATTTTTCATGATGCTCTTGGTTGTGAAAATACTCAGGGCTGTGAATCCCTTGCTCGTAAGACCCTGGCTCTTTTAGAGAGACTGCGGGATGAGGCAAAGGAACAACAGCAGCAGACAGAGCAGGAGGAGCAGGAGGCATATGATGAATCCGAGACCGATACCGATACCGAATCAGAAGATAAATCGCTTACGTCGACTGATAGTCGTGAGGATGATTCTGAGGACGATAGTGAAGGTCAGGCAGATACTTCCGATAACGCTGATCTTGCTCAAGAGGGATGTTCTGAGCCTTCAGAACTTGCTGAAGATAACGAGGGAAATAATGAACCCACCGGTGGCAATCCCACGGGTGATAACATTATTGAAGACGATACTGATGCGATTAACCCTTCCGAGAGTGAATCAGATGAAGCCAGTTCGACTAACGTTGAAGATGAAAGTAACTTTTCATCGGCTCAATGGGAGATACTGGCAGATTTGTTGGATGCCTTTCTTAGCAGTGATGAGGATAGCGAAGATTATCACGATGCTTTGGCTAAAGAGATTGAAGGTATTGCATCAAAAGTATCCGATGACGTGAAAGCCGAATTCGGTGCTTCTGAATGGGATATCCCTGATCTCCTTATCGATTTGAATGTTTACAATGAGGCTTTGTCTCTGAGTCATTCAATCGGTAGCGACTTGTCTGTTTTACAGCAGGTTAAAATGCGTGGCCGAAACAAAACTCATGAGCGTGGAATTACCTTCGATGGAAATCGATTAATTCTGTCACAAATGGGAGTTCGTGATGTCTTCAGAGCTCAAAGCGAATCTAAAAATAGAGGGCATGTTGGCCTCGTATTAGTTCGTGATATTTCAGCGTCAATGGCTAATGATGAAAGATATATTCATGCCATTAAGTCAGATCTTGCTTTATCGATGGCCGCTGAAAGTTTGTCAAAAATGCATGTCTCCAATATAGTTTTTCCCTTCAAGGAAAGTGAATTTGAGATTATCAAAACGTTTGATCAAAGCGTTGAGGAATCTCTATCGAAATTCACTCTTGGATGTAAGGGTTATTATACCCCTACGGGATCTGCTTTAATGGCAGCTGTTGATCTGTTACTTGACAGCCAATTCGATAGGAAAATAATTTTTCTTATAACTGATGGTTATCCGAATAAATCGGAATTTACTATCGTCGAAGTTATGGAAAAGGCTAAATGTAATGGAATAGAAATCGTTGGTGTTGGTATTAAGACTGATGAAATAATTGGTTTTGAAACGGACACTTTCGTAACAGTTGATGATACTTCTTTATTGTCTATTGAAGTCAGTAAGCTAGTTCATCAAATACTTTCTTAATAAACTCTACCCAATCGGGGCAAAAAGGCCCCGGTGGGTCTTTTTGCTCCATGAAGGAATAAGGAGCAAAATATGACTCAGATAAAAACTTACCGTGTAGAACATGAAAAAGTCGGTGCGATGCATAAAGTCCGTATTTTCGGACGTGTTGGTGAAGTTATAAGCAATGATAGCCCTCAGGAAAGAATCTTCCGCGAAGTCACTATAGCGGAGGGTAATAGCCAGCAGGCTGCGTTACTTGTAGATAACTACATACAGCGTCTTGAGAATAATGGCTTCACGACTGAAGCATAAATGTTGAGGGCCCCCGGGCCCTCTTTCTTAAATTCTGCGTTGTGGGTTTCTCCCTGTCTTCTGCACCGCAGAAGGCATTGAGAAACTCACAATGCCAGATAAGAGAGATCATCATGACTTATGCATCCCCGGCTCTTCGTCGTAAACCACAGGAAGTATCTGAACACTTTATTAAACTCGTTCATGCTCGAATTGCTGAAGTGTCTGGCTGGAAGTATATATTCGAAAGAATACCTGCTTTCAAAGACGCTTGTGCAAAAGCCCCGAGCCAGGTTCCTTGCCCGTTTACTGGCGCAGGGAAATCGAAGTTTCGTTTCCGGCAAAAAGACCTTTATACCGGATGTGCGATCCATAATGACTTTCCGGTAAATGAGTTTTGCGACGGAATTGATGTTCTGGCGAAATATTATGAATTAAGTAAAACGCAGACTTGCAAAAAGATTCTCTCAGATTTTTTCGGGATGGATCTGCATGCTCCGTTAACTGACGCCGACATTGAAAATGAACGACGCTATAAATCAGCAGTTCGTGCCACAGAAACTCTTGACCGAGAGGAAGTGGCAAAGCGAATGCGAAAACTTGATGTGATGTATCACTATACCGGTGAAATAAAGCCTAATACTCCTGTTGCTTTGTACCTCCGTAATCGTGGGATCTCCCGCTTACTGAGTCACTTACCAAAGGATTTAGGCTTTAATAACCGGATCTACTATTGGGATAAAGATAAGCAGAAATCGATTATCTATCCGGGAATGATTGCAATCTATCGTGACACCCGAGGTCGGCCTCTGACTATCCATAGAACATACGTAGACAAAAACGGTGATAAGGCACCTGTAGAAAATCCAAAGCTGATGATGAAGCCTCCTGCCGATATGACAGGTGGCTCAATTCAGTTGTTTGACCCTCACTATGATTCAGGTAGTTCGACCTGGACACTGGGAGTGGCTGAAGGGATCGAGAATGCGCTTTCTGTTGTAGAAGCGACTTCAACACCATGCTGGGCAGCCAGCTCCGCATGGTGCCTTGAAAACGTTACTGTTCCTGATTTTTTACTGCCTCCGCCGGATGTAAAATATATAAACTTTTATATCTGGGCGGATAAGGATATTGCTAACTCACAAGGCACTCGTGCCGGTATCGAAGCTGCTCAGCGACTTCAAAGCCGCATGGTTGAGTTTTTGGCTAAACGATATCCCGCATCAAAGCTGACAATTGAAGTCTTCGAACCAGCACAAGATATTCCTGATGGGAAAAAGGGTATCGACTGGAACGATGTTCTCCAGTTAACAGGGCAGGATGGATTCCCGATTCACTGGGCTCCTGAATGTCTTAATCAGCTGTAACAACGATAACTCCCCCGCATTTTGCGGGGGGGGTTATCTTATCAATATTATTTTTTAAATTGTATTGATAAGATAACCGCTTTCCTTCGTGATAATTACCTGCCTTTAAGGTCTTTTCACGGCTGAGATGCTTGCTCAGTTAAATAAATGTGCGGTACTACTGGCTATGGTCGGTTGTATGACATGGTTATTCCATAAACTATTAAAACCCATAACGGGAGTATTACCGTTATGGTGATGCTCGTCGTTTTACATCGGAGAGCATTTTAATGAATTTTCAAACTAACGAAGTTTTTAATAAATTTGCTGCTGTTATAAAATCGCGCATCGTCAATGAACCATCGTCATGCTATTTGCTGCATGATAATGAGATAGATATAACGATTTTGAAACATGGCATATTAGAAAATGACAGAAACCTGTTGTACGTAGTTCGTCCTTCAGGAACGTGTTTGTTGCGTTGTGACAAATATTTCTATCCGAAATATTATCTTCGTTGCCGTGGAGATTATAAGTCATTCATATATGTCCATCTTGATCTACATAGTGGTGAAGCTAAAGAAATCACATGGGAGCAAGCAGACGATATGCTGTCTAGTCCAGGAAAACCCCCATTAAAAGGAAATCTTGGACGATTTGAGTATATAAAAGTTGTGGTTGAGGACCTTCGTATTCGAGGTTACGCTGATTATCTTCCTGCGTATAATCTTGATGACCTTCGCCGTTTTGCCTTACAGGACGACCGCCCATCCCTTGTCAGATACATTGACAATGTAATGGCAACGGTCTGATTGGTTGCTAATTGATTTACATATTTTCCCTGATGGCCAACCTGCATCAGGGAGGCCTCAATAACGACTGGAGGCTGTATGAAGTTAGCTACGGACCTGGTAAAAGCTATTTTGATTAGAAATGGTGTTGAACCAGTAAATATAAGCGAATCATCTAAATTATCTTTGAAACAACCACTGACAGAACTTAAATTCAGTTTATATTTGCGAACTGAGCATTTATCTCACTTCCTACCCGGTTATGTTTATTCTATAAAAGAATGTCCACTGTCATATGACATCGGGATCGAAATTCAGAAAATCTTCGAAAGTTTACATTTGTTAAACGAAGAATTTGAATCCCTCGGTTTTGTTTCTGTATGGATAGAAATGCATCAAAGCATTTTTGAACAAAGTCGGTTTAAGAAAAGTAACTTTACTTTTCGGGAGGAAGAGGTCGAGCTTGCTAAAGGGCTTGTTTGTTCTCACAATTCACAAATAAGTAATGCGGCTTATTTCTGGCTTCAGCACTTTGAGGAGTTTATGATTTATGTTCGTAATAAGCTTATCGACCTCTTTCGAGAGGCCTATGACCTGATCCTTGGAATGCAGCAAGTATTTTTCATTCGGGAAAAGGAAGAGCTGTTGAAAACTATAAGTTATGGGGATGACCTGTATGAGGTGAAATTAATGGCGGCTGAGCTTTACTCTATCGAACAGAACTTAAAGTGTTCTGAATCGATAAGTACAAAATCTCAAGCTTCGGCATATATTAACCGCATCCGTGAGTTTGTGCGTTCGGGGTGGAGGCAGGGCTATATAGTCTGCCATCATAAGCGAAGTAATCAAATCTCATCATTGTCATTACCGATGTACTTGAAAGATACGTCAGGCCGAAGTGCTCGAAAGCGAGTAAAACGTCTTATATCTTCTACAGTTTGTGGTAGAAATAAAGATTTAGGTCTTACAGATTTTTAATTAAATTATACCCATGTGGGGATCACACCCCATATGGGAGTGATCCCTTTTTTATTGAGAGAGGATCACATGAAAATTATCGAAAAAATCATTAATGCCTTTTTGGTTGTTCAACATAAAAAAATACAGGTTAAAAACATTACATTTTTAGACAATGGGCAGGGCATGTTCTCTGGTATGTCTTTTGATGCTGATGTTTCACTGGAGTTTATGTATGAATCAGCAAAAGCATATAGTTCTTGTTTCTGTGATATTCCCTTTCCAGGTTTTGAAGATGCAAATCTGGAGGAAATTACGAAATTTCAATTAGATGCTTTGAAGCAAAGAAAGAATCATTCTTTCATTGTTAACCATTTGAGGTTTCCTATAGTTTTAAGGGAAGGGTGCAAAATCGAAAGAGGAGAAGTCTATTCAATTTCGAATTGCACTTATAATAAAGAAAGATTGCAGTATCTTTTTTCTCAGGATATTTACGGTAAGTTGTATAATTCCTTAGAGAAAGAATTAAGCTCGTTTTTCTCATTTATCAATGTTGAGGTGCACGAGTTGTTAAAAGATGCTGTATGCTTTGCATTAAAAATCCTGAATAAGATATCTTTGGATACACCTGAAAGACTTATTAAAGCTTTTAATTATCGTGACTGGTATTGTAGTTACGATGTTGAGCTTTTTAGGAAAGGCTTACCTGGTCATATTCTGGAAGAGCTCATTGCTCCAGATATCTTACTTTCAGACCTTAACGGTTGTAGAAAAATACTTAGAAATGCAAAACGATTTCTAAATGGACATACAAAAACCAATTGTGTTTATATTAAATATGAATGGTGGTTGGGGCCTGTGGATACCTCACACTCAGCTAAGTTGATGTCTGACAAAGAAATTAACAACCGAAGTGACTTGAAGAATTTTTCAAAGGTCTTTTTCAAAGAGTGTTTAAGTTCTGGTAAGTCGGAATATGAAAACCATCTTAGTGAAAAAGAACATGCGCTTCGCTACAATTATTAATTAAAATTATTTTCTCCCATAGGGATTTCTCCCTTTGGGAGAAATCCCTCTATTAAGAGGGTATTTAAATGAATGCGATACAAAAGTTAGTTGAATCTATTCTTGTTAAAATGGGTTTTGTTGGCGCTGTAGTGGAAAATATATATTTGGATTCAAAACCATTTCGGCATATTCGATTTGTGGCTGATATTCCAGTAATATCTTTTCTACCTCATTTGGTGAAATATCTTAAGGGCGCAGACCATCTTTACTGTGGTAACGATGATTTGCATCCTCTTTTCATTTATTTTTCCGAAGCGGCTACATTAAAAGCAGGCCCTGTAAATCTCGCGAACTTTCGTTTTGAAGTTTCTATAGCTTCAACTCATTTACGACTGGTCTCAGAGAAGCCTGATTTGCTTATCAAAGGATTTAACCGGGATAATCTAGAATACGTTTATTACCGCTCAGATTTGGCCTCTAAGGATCTTATACTAGGCCTTGTTGAACACGGTTCTCCTTTCATAAAACATCTACATGGACTTATACAAAAGCGAATTTTAAACGAGTTCTCTCTGATTTTTTCTGTTCTTGAAAAGATTTTAGAAAGCGCGAAGCCACAAATTCTTGCTTGCTTCCATAGTGTTGATTATGAAATGAACGTAAAAATAATAGCCGAAGCTATACCTGAAACTGTATCTAATCAGATAGTCACATCTGATTATATAGTTAATTCTATATCAGATGCGGACAAGTTTATAAATCATGTTCGTCGCTATTTAGCAGGCAGGGTAATGAAGAGGCGGATATACGCTGAATTAGATGTTTGTGAAGAAACATCAAATATTTCACTAGTGAACTTAGGATGCTTTACGTCTCCTCTGCTCGTTACGGAATATCAAATGTTTAAGCCACACTCTTCAGGGTTATATCGAAAAGCTATAAACAACTCCTTAAAACAGTTCAAACCAGAAATGCATGTACCTTCTGAAGAACTCTTTTATAATTAATCTAACCCATCCGGGAACTTGCTTCCCGGTGGGAAGCACTTCCTTTTTAGTCATGAGGTAGTGTAAATGTTTAAAGAATCTGACCACGTGGAATTTGTTAGTGCCTTTCTTTATCAAAATTTAGGCCTTAATGTTCCCGCTGACGATATAACCGTTCAATTATCTGATACTTCGTTCGACAAAGTAACCTTTGATTACGATGTAGATATCGATAATTTAAATTGTATGTTGGATCTCTACATATCTGAACTAATAAAGCACAACGCATCTTACTCCGATTCTATTCTTTTGAAACAAAAAATAATTTATTTTCTTGGAGTATTTAAGAATTTCGGATTTTTTACGTTTGATATTCGCGGATATAGTAATACTTTAAGCCCAGTTAAAGTTATTGATATTGTTTCAATGATTATTAATGACTGTGAAGAGTTATCTAAAGCTAATTCTTCTACTGATGCTATAAGAAATCTTTATCTCGATAAAATGAAGGTGGATGGGAAAGTGTTAGTTGCGAAATTTGCACTTAAACAGTTTTTTCATTCCGACTTTGGTGACTTTATCTCATTTGTCGAGAAAAGAATTACAGATTGTCTTAATGAAACTTTAAGGATTATCAAAGCTGTTGAACATGGCTTTGTACGTGTTGGGCAGCATAAGATTAATCGCCGTATTAATGATGACTTATAGTTATGCATTGATTTCAATACTGATGATTATCCGGCAAATATGCCAGATATATATATTAAGTTTAACGATACATTTGATGGGAACGGGGCGTTATATTGTGACAATGATGCCCTCATATCCCTCTATACCGATGTTGCTTCAATTATCAATGTGCCGGTGATGATGGAAGTAAGATTGATCAATAAAAGAGGGCGTGTTGTCTGTGATTCTTCGCATTCAACTTACGTATCTCTCGAAAGTAATGACCGATACAGAGTAACTGATCGCACATTACTAATAACTGAAGCTTTTGACGATTTTCGTAACGCGTCTCAATGATCCTTTTGCTTCAGTCCAAAAAAGTAACTTTGGTTGGCTGAAGACACTTGTCTATGACAATGTAAAATCTGTCGCTGGCATCTTCTTTTAGCTTAACCAAACTTTTATCTAACCCAGTGGGGAAGTCGCTTCCCTTCTGGGGCACTTCCTCTCAAATTTGAGGTAGTGTATATGACACATTCATCTGATGATAAAAACTATGTCCGAGCAGTTCTGAGCTATCTTGGCATAGATTTTGATGAGGCGGATATAGTATTAAGTGTTTGCCATTGTCAAAGTGACGAGCTTTCTTTTACCTGTAATATCAAAGCTATTGAACTCAAGAATGCTGTTGATTTATATGTCGATAGTATCTCTGAGAATGAAATAGAAGCTTTAAACAGAGAATCTTTAAAATCTCGACTCTGTTACTTTCTTGAGGTGTTTGACGCAGTCTCTGGTCAGTACCTTGAGATTTCAGGAAAACACTTTGCAACTAGCCGTTTTGAATATGATGATGTTTGTAGTGAAGTTCTTAGCATGTCTAATGATGTTTCTCAGTCGAAAGGTTATGACCGGGATGAATATAACAGACTGATGCAGGTTGATGGTCAGGTTATGATTGCCCGTTTTGCTTTGCAACAGTTCTGGGATACTCATTTTATTGGACTAATAACATTTGTATCTGAGTCTATAACATCGAGCCTCTATAAAGCTTATGAAACTTTTAGTGATATAAGTTTGGCTTGCTATAAACTGAGTGAATATTCTTATTCACGCTCTATCAACAGTGAATTGACCCTTAATATTTCACTTAAAGAAAATGACTTCTGTGAGGACCTATCTGATTGCTATATGGAAGATGAGGCTTTACCTTCTGGTAGGGTAATTTCTCGACGCAACAATGACTCCATAATAAGTATTTATGAGAGCTATGCTGCGGCTTCTTATATTCCGATGATTGCATCTTTGGAAGTCGTTGATGAATACGGCGAAGTGGTTACTGACCTCTGCCATACCGTTTATGTTTCAGAGTTAACCGGTGGGCGGATTAAAATCCACGACCGTAATGACTTAGTATCTGAAGTTTTCGATAACCTAAGAAATTTAAATCTTGCAGTTGGAGATTCAGTTTCACAAGCTGCTTGATTCTTTCCCTGATTTTGATTTTTTCTCACATACTCTTATGGCACGGTTTCCGTGCCTTTTTTTTGCCTCGCTTACAAGCGTCTACTCCTCTTCTACCTATCCCACCTTACATCACCACTTAAAATCTATCTTTCTAATTCCATTATCCTTTTCGTAGCCTCTAATGCTCTGGTATGAACATACTCTTTAAACTCAAAAAAGTGCTATTAACGAAAAAAAATCCCTAAAGTGATTTGTATACTGTTCTCAACCAAGGAGAGCTCATGAATGAACTAAAATCCAAAAACGAGAACAGTACCAAAAGCAACTTTCCCCCGGTTGATAATCAGTTTTGCTTTTACCATGTTGATTTCAGCATAGAACGACTACTTTCAACGGCCGAGGATCTCCAGCTTGAGTACATCTTCCAGAAACCTGGAAGTGAAGTAAGAAAGGATTTGGTTGAGCGATTCGAACGTGGAGAGCGCTTTGTTACAGCTTCACACTGTGACAATTTCTGTGAAATCCTTGGTTGTCAAGGCCATCAGGAAAATGCATAAACCCATAAACCTACATTTCCACTTTTAAGGATGTTCACTAAAGAATGATTGGAGAAAGTATTTTTGACTGGGTAATTTACGGAATATCCATTTTGATATTTGCCTCAGCACTAATTGAAGGAAAGACAACTCGCTACCCAGCACTTTTTTTCTATGGGAGTTTAATTTTAATGTTAATCCTGATAGTTGCTGGAGGCCTTAACTGGTGGTTCTACAGGTCAAAATATGGCGCAGTAATCGTTATCTTCACAGTGGTCTCTTTACTGATGACTCGATTCCGCCTGGTCATATATAAATTAAGATTAAGAAAGTTAGTTTCAGAAATCAGATTTCGTATAAAAACGGGTTTTCGTATAATTCTTGTTTTGTCGGATAATGAGGATGAGCGTAATGTTCTGCTGTCTATGCTTAGCAACGTATTGCCAGAGCAAACGCTTATTCACACGCGTGATGCTCTCGGACCTCATTCAGAGCCTATCCTAAAAGCTCTTGAGCTACATCATCAACAGGGAACAGGTTACATACTCGTCTGTGAACAACAAATCTCAGCGCGTACGTGGTTGAGTATCGTAGAAAATGGGAAACCTGATACATCTATAGCTGTTAATTTTCATTCGATCCCAGAAATGGAGTGATTTTTCAATGAGTAGAACCGTTTCACAAAGTGTCACAGAAGATTGTCTTTTTGATACCCGCACACAAGTCAGATTACAACTAAGTCGAAGCGTTCATAAAACGCTGGCATCTGCTAAAGAAATTTTACAGGGAAGGGGGGTTGATTCGGTCTCTATTGAAGATCTTGTGCGAGCCTGTCTTGAAGAGAACCAGCCAATTGATCTAGCCTCACTTTACCTTGAAAATCTCTTAAAACAGAAAGGTACCAGCATTTGCGATTTTTAGTGTTTTCAAACCTATTAGATAAAATGCCGGTTGTGTTTATATAACATCAATAATTTCATGCAACAGGTAAAACATGAGTACTCAAAAGCAACTTTCCAGAACTACCGGCACTGAACGTATGTTTAAGGAAGAGCTGGCGTTATCCTTAATTTGTTGGGTTTTCACCAGTCCTTTTACCAACTGGACCGATAAAGTCTTCAGTGGTATTGAAGTTCCGTCTGAAGGACCGTCATCATTACGGGGTGAGACAGAAAAATTCTTTCGTTTTGTCGTTAATGAAGAAGGCTACGACGCAGGAAGGGCTGCTATTGGTCTTGACCTATGTTGTTTTTCACTTCCGTTGTGTTTGTTCCCGGACGCTGCCCTGTCTGAGGAAGAGGTTATGAGTAAGTTAACCGGAGAAGTTATCCATGGAATTCTTCTTTCCTTACCTGAGTTTATTGATATGCCAGAAGTGCTCGCTTACCAGGTCAGGGATGAAATTCTTGCTTTTAACACTCGCTGTGGAGACGGGATCTTTCATGGTTGGAACACGGCTTCAGAATTGTGGAAGTTTGAAATCTTTCCCCGCACCACCATCATGATGCAGCATACTTCGGCAATACATTAAAATTAGGCGGGGCAGAATGCATAAAAAACTTTTTCTTCTCGAATGGAAACCCTGTCAGAGCCGCGTATGGGCCGGTTGGATGGCCCTGTGGTTGACTATCAGTTTTCTGATGTTATCTGCCTTGCTTATGACAGATCATCTCCTGAACAAAGTCATCCTGCCGCCAACATGGTTGTTGATCTGGTTTTCGCCAATGCTGGGGTTTTTGATAAAAGTTCGCGTCGTCGAAACTCAACATTTCCTGGAGCATGACCTCTGTGTTGCAGGTTTCTCTTTTTACCGCTGGAAGAGGTTAGTTTCTCCCGGGCTTTGGTCAGTTGACTGTATAAATGGTCGTTTTCGCCTCAATCGGATCACCCAGGTGGGTAAGACTATCCACTATCCATGGCGTCTCCATTATCATCCTTTGTTCATGAGCCCTATCGAACATAAATCGCATGCTGTGAAAGCTGTTTCAAAATGACTTCTTTAGAGGTTTACATGACATTTATGTTCTGCAAGGTCAGCCTGGGCAGCAAAATTGATTGGAAATAACATGAGCCTGGAGAAACGTATGAGTTATGACGATTTGCCCTATTTTCGTGACCAGATTCTGGAACGCATCGACTCGCTCAAGTGTTTTCTTTCGAACACCCCCCCGATGATGGCAAACCTGATGACTGTCTCCACCGTATCTAGAACAGAAGAGCGCTTGAAGCAGGTTAAACCCATCAGGGTTAGTATTAAAGACGATGCTTCGGTTGAGGAAATTATTCAGGCACTTACTGACATCTGTGTGGATGACATAGAGTCATTAAGTCATGATTCCACCAAAGTAACCACTAAATACCCGGGTCTAATCATTGTCCCCGAAAGAGCAGATCTTCTCGAAAGCTTGATCACTTCTATAAACGAAGCAAAAAATGATTTTGCTGCGGCAATGAGGCGTATCGATAATAAAAAGAATGTCCGTTTTGATAAAGTGCACAAGAAGCTCCCGGGCCTTGTCGCTATGCACTCAACAAGAAATATCCTTTTCATCAAGTCCCAGCTTAAAAAAGTTACTTTTTCATGGCGGCTAAACCGAAACCAGGAAGTTAAAACAGCAGAGCAACTTGTGAGTTTGTTGGAGCGCAGGAGAGCCTCAGAAGTAAAAAATGTAGCAACTACCAATTTGAATGTCGTGTCTAATATCGATAAGGCTTTACACCGTCTTGAATTTCACCCACTGAAGCAGGGCGAATCTTATCGCCTTTGTCGAACTAACTCTTTCCCTGTTCCGATTGCTCACATTTTTGCATTTAGGCCTGAAGGGCAGGAACGAAACGGGAATAAATATGCTGAGACTGATTATTCAGTAGTAAAAGCATCCTTGCCCATTTTCGCAGCAGGCAACATACCTCAATTAAAAACGCTCTCTGACTGGGCTCCTGAAAACAGCCAGGGTCCGTCCAACCAACGGAAGCTGAGCCTGAAATATACAGAACTCGTGCCGGGGGCTGAGCTGGGCATTTTCATTGTCAGCCCCGAAAATTAAGGAACAACAATGCAATGGATTTCCACAGCCAGCCAGAAAATCGATGAGCGTCTCTATCGTGTCTGCGTCTGGGTAAAAAAATATCACGCTGATGCGATTAACCGCGTTGTGCTAACCGTTGATCTAAGTAAAGCCCGACATGACCCTGACGAGGACCAGGTAAGAGCAGAGCTGCTGTGCGGCCATTATTTTTTGCTTCGTAAGGAAAACGCTTCGAACTCTGCGCCTGACGATCAAAAGTTTGCTTTCCTGCCTGACGGGCGCAATCTGTGTTGGCAGACCGCAACCCCGGTGCTTCAGCATCTCCTACTCAATAAAAACGTTCCTGAGTCGCTGAGGTTGCTTACGGACTACATACATATGCGTCTGGCCAGGCTGACAATGGTACCTATGTCCGGAACCATCATGAACGAGGCTCTGCTGGACAGCATCAGCTGGGTTAAGGTGGATTTGACCTACTTCTGGCAGTACGAACAGCTCAGCTCTCATCTGGGACCCATCCAGATAACCCACAAGGCACTTGTACGCTTCGGGCACCTGGCAAAGAATGATGAAAACTCCAGTGCCATAAGAATTCTGCGTCAGCGTCTGTCTTCAGAATTCTTACAAGAATTTCAGATGGCTGAGGATGAGCTAAAGCGCAAACAGTCGTTGATGGGCACCATGGACGTGAAAATGCTGTTTCATGCTCATTACCCCAGCCAGAAGATGCTGGTGGCTCGATATAAAAATGGTTGGGTAATGGTGGATTGTTTTCTGTTTCACCATACCAAACCTAAGAAAAAAGCAAAAAACAAAACTACTGTGGCTAAGCCTCAACTTAAACAGACTAAAAGAGAAGGGAGTGAAAATGGAACTGGGCATTATGGTGTGCATCGTGTTGTTACTCTCAGTGGCGGCGGCGTGGATCAGTAATAAGACAGTTGATTTGCTCGAAAGATTCTATTTCAAGCGTCCGCTGAGCATGGAGTACGCGGCATGGCTACGTGTAATGTGTGCAGGCTTGTTATTAGTTTTTATTCAGGTTGCTCCCCAATTTACACTCCTGTATACCCTTAAACTTGTCACGCTTATTAATCTTGGAATCCAGACAATGAAATTAAATGGCGTGTACAAATATAAAAGGACGGGAATTTTGCCTCCGGGAGGGGCACTCTCTAATCTCACCAGACTTAACCCGTTCAAGAAAAAATAAAGTTATGCGCCCGTGAGGGCGCTATTCATCAAAGGCATTTCGCATAAGCTTGATCATGGCTTTTTTACCAGCTTCAATATTGCGAATGTAGCGCATAACCATTTCTTCATTCGACCAGTTCCCCATTTCCATAATCTGTGGTAGCGAGTAACCTTCAATATCCAGCTGTATCGCACCGCCTACACGAACGCTGTGCCCTGTCCAGTAACGGGTTTTAGTCTCATTTGGATAAAGCTCATTCCACATTTCTTTAAATGCCCGTAAAAGGGAATTTTTGCTGAGCATACCGGCATCGTCCACAGTGTCTTCCTCATCTTCATCGTTCAGAAGACTTTGTTTAGCACGGTAGGGCAGGTTATGCCGTTTAAGAAGCTCAGATAGCTCATTCCCTTTACTCCGAAGCTTCCAGCCGGGTGGCATATAGCCTGTATCATGGAAATTTACGGCCTGGAAAAGGTATTCATCCGGATGACTGTGCTGATCCATTTTCACAAGGTTCATCAATCTCAAGAGGCAGTTAGTTAACTGACGTGTCAGCCGGTAGGTAAGAAGTGTACTGATGTTCGTTTTTGTACGGTATACCGTCAGGTTAAATTCACCGGTCATACTATCCAGAGACAGATCTTTCAGACGTATACGGCGAATTTCGGATGAACGGAGCAGTGTTTCAAAGCCTGTCCAGATCAGGCACAGGTCACGAAGCTTACGAACTGAGTTTGTAGTACTGCGTAACTTTATCAGAGCCTTGAGATCGCCAATAAGAAAGGGAGTTGCCTGTTTAGTCGTCTTTCGCTTCCGGGCTTCCGATTGTTTTAAGGCTTCCAGCATGTACCATGCTTCAGACGTAATAATCCCGGGCAGGTTAAGCCCTTTTTTATGGATACTGTTTAAGGCCTGAAGACAGCTGTTTATGCTGCTTCGTGACAATTTGCCTTCAAGATGCCCCATAAACGCCAGCAGAGCTTCCTCAGACACGGGGAGCGAACTTACTGGCCAGTCTGTATGCAACCGGGCATTCGCCTGATACCATTCGTTCCATACTCGTAGCCAGTGCAGATAGGTTTTAGCTGTGTTGTATCTCAGATGGGAAAAGTAACGGATCAAGCGTGAAAGCTGTTTATCATGGTTGCCGAACGTTTCCAGCTGCTGATGCAATTCGCTTTCCGAAAACTGTCTGATCACTGATTGATTCTTCATCCTGCTCACCGGGATACACTGGTTTTATTTACAGTCATTTTAGCACTCATGTACCTGGTTATGAACAGGGTGGAAACAACGAAAAAGGTTGTGAAATCGTTAGGCTTAAGTGAAAAATGATATTAAGATTATCCCTGGCCAGTTGAGGCCTGTCTAAAGAAGGTTGATTATGTCTGACACAAAGCAGTCTTATTTAATGAAATTCCGTAAGTGTAGTTCGTTCGAAACGCTCGAAAAAGTATTTGAAAGGTTATGTGAAAAAAACTCGGGTGTCGCCTCTCTTGAAATTTCTGGTGCTTATGATCATCGTAAAGCTGAACTGACAATGAAAAAGTTATATGACAAAGTTCCTGCGAGTGTGTGGACCTTTGTTCGCGAGTAATTATTGATATTGGCACAACAAAAAGACTGTGTCTGGATTTGAAAATAGTTTATGCCCCTTTCGGGGCTAAAGGCACTGTAATAGCCTGTCTTTTTAACTTTCTTATTAAGTTCGGAGAAAGACTTTAATCATAAGCCAAGCCCACTGCTAAATACATCCGATATTCTCCTTAATTTTAGAAGTTGTGATAAAAGTTACTTTACCTAAACTTCTCTCTCCATATTTGTAAGGCTCTCATTTGATTCTTGTCAAACATTAATCTGGAAAACTAAAAAATCATTTCTTTTAATTCGTTTTACAGAAATCCTCCTCCGTTATTTCGGATATAGTTTGAATAATTATCAAAAACGGGGTGCAGCCATGCGTAAGAGTTACACATTTGGTATTCCATTTGGACTCCAGAGAGAATCAGGACTCTTTTTAGATATTACAGAGGTCAGCCGGGGTATCGACTGTAACTGCATCTGCCCCGCTTGCAAAACTGATCTGTTAGCAAAGCAGGGGGAGGTCAAGCTTTGGCATTTCTCACACAGTACTGCTGTAGCCGGTGACTGTGATGGTCTGATGGAAGCCATCCGGGGAAAAATTATTGAAGTCATCAACGAGCACCAGGTTCTTGGTTTCCCAAATCTTCTCGCTGGCGACGATGGTGGGCCGGTTTCACTGAATGAGGTTATTGGAAGCGGCAGTATGTTCGGAGGCACAGCTGATCTGTTCGTAAAGGTTAATGATTTATGTGTGGCCGTCTTTCTGGACAGGGATCGTAGCATTTCTGCGAAGTTAACCTTTGACCACCTTCATCCTTCCGAAAGAGTTGCCGCATTGCGTATCGATCTTCCAGATATTGAATATGAAATCAGTCAGGTGCAGCTCGGGCGACGTAAAACAACATACAGTGAGTGCATTGAAAGCCTGATCATTGATGAGACCAGTTCCCGGGAATGGCTATATCATCCATTAATGCATGAACTTGAATCTGAACCTCTTCAGGAGTATCGGGGACGGGAGCCTTCAGAGGAAGGGCCTCTTCTTCAGCGCCTTGCTGACTGTAAGATGAAATTGCCTGATATCCTTCCGGGCAGTCATAACGCGTTAGTCAGGTTACAGCAGGATACGATTGTATGTCTGTGTCGGTTAACGGTTCGGGCTTATGACATCGCTCAGACCGATGAATTTCCTTTGTTCCTTCGCTATTTCAGGTTGCACTGCCTGGAAAACAGCGAACATGTCAGTTACGAAAGACTGATCTGCTGGCAGGAAATGATTTCAAAAACCCAGGAAGGCCAGTCCTTGACACAAAACGAACTTGAATATCTTCATGAGATTGTCCGCATCGCCTTATACAATCACCGGCTTAACAATGTCAGTATTTCAGATGTTAAAAACCATGACACAGGAAAGGAGAGCGGCAGGGTAGAGCCACAAAACTATTCACTCTTATAAATAAATTGGGCTTTGCGCATTAAACCCTTGCCGCAGGAGGTGTACCGCATATCCGGCACAGACAGTCAGTTTTTCTGGCAGCTTAAATTTGACACAGCTTAATATAGTGATTCATTAAACAGGTTCAGTATGCTGCCAGAACGTTTTAGTCGTTATGGGCGTCCGTTAGTTTTCTACTAACTGAACGACGACCAGCCTGCCGCCTTCCTCCTTTGACAGAACAAACTGAGCGTTATTCGTCAGTTCAATTTTTTCCCCAATGGCAATCTGTCGTTTATCCGGTAATGACATAAGCCCATTTATGCCTTCATTTACTAACCACCACTGATCGTTATGGAAAACAAAATACCCAACTCGTTTCCTTTGCAAATCGGTTGTACGCTCATTTGGCGCAATGAGGCGATTCACATGCCACGCATAGATTGACTGCCCGCTCCACACCATCAACCGGTGGTCGTCAGGACGATAACTGCCTTCCTTTCGGGAAGAATATAAATTTAGAACCGGTAATTTACCCTTGTATGGCGTACCGCAGTAGGGACAAACCGGCTTTGTCTTACCCGAGAAAACGTACCATTTCTGTTCACACGCCTTGTTCTGGCAGGGCTGTATCAGATCGACTGTTTTAACCAGGGCGCTTTCCCACTCATCGGCGGTCGGGCGTTTAGTGGCATCGTGTAAGCCATCTATAAAGGCGCGCTCAAACAAAGGTGTCAGATAAGGGCCCATGATGGTGTAAGGAATTTTCTCCGGGTCAGCCCAGGGCAGTGAAAAGGACGATAGCTGACTGACTTTGACTGCATTGCTTTTGTCTGTCGGATGTTCAATGAAGAGTGCCTTCTCACCCATAGATAAGGTCTCATCACGTACTTCATCCGACATGTCATGTATTTTTCCGCCACGTAGCGGATGACGGAAGAACAGATACATGTAGATAAGCACCGACAGCGCATGACGGTCAGTAGTAATGCTTGGCAATACGCGGTTCGGATCCTCTTTGGAAAGATGACTGGTTTTCACCACTTCCGGAGCGATAAAATCCGGGGTGCCCACCACGTCGGGAGGATACTTTCCAGGGACAACCAGGCCGTCTACGTCAATGATGCAGGCATGTCCCATTTCTGGATCGATAAGCACGTTTTTATAGCTTAGATCGCTGTGACAGAGACCTGCCGCATGCATCCTTCTGACGGCTCTTGTCAGCAGCAGACAGACCTTGAGATAGGTAAGCGTATTGCCTCGTTCACGTGGGTCGAGAAATTTGTTCTGGTTGCTGGCGCTGGCAAACCATTTGCCTTCCTTTTCACGACCTTTTATGCCAAGAAAATCATCGTTTTTAGAGCCGTATTTAAAGAAAAAGTAGCTTTTGTAGGTTGGAACCACGATGCCGATTTTATGCCCATGCTCAACAACATGGGTCGGCCAGCAAAACAGGTCCTTCCAGTATTCACCTCCGGACTGGCCAAAAATGTTTTGCCTGTAGCGTCCGGTGATCATATCAATCCGATCCCGGGCCTGCTCGTTCTGCGGTTTATGATAAAAAGCGACGACGTATGATTTATCAGGCGAAAAGTAAACATCCTTCATCGAGCCCGAACCAATTACCTCGTCAACATACTGGACTGTTTCGCCGTCCTTTGTTTTGCACGTAACGATATTTGCCATATTGATCACCGAAAAAGCGTATCCCTTACCACAACACCGCAATAGTGCGGTCATCATGGTTCCCTGTGGAGAAAAAGTTAAGCCAGTCGCCTAACCTCTCAGGCGCAATACTGGCGTCTGTAAGGACAGGGTTGAGCTCATCAACGAGACGGGTCCATTTTTCGTCACTGCGAAGCCCATTATCCGTCTCAAACAGAGGGTCTGAGACGCCGTCTGTCATGAGGATCAAGTGAGATACATCATTCCATTTACCCACGCTGATGCGGCCGCTAAACGAGGGGTCTGCGATAATGCTCTGGTCAAGGAAACGGGTTTGTCCTGCGTATTCTCCGCTATCGGGATTTCCCAGTATCCTGACTTTACCGGAAGGGCTGTATGCACCTATCGCACCATCACCAAGCCAGAATGCAGTCGCAAACAGCTCGTTATCAGTTCGTAGCGCTACAGTTGCCAGAAGGGTTGTTGAATAGGATTTCACAGGTTGTTCTGCACAAATGGCTTCGTTCTGGATACTGTTGACCGCGAGCGTAGCTGCCTGTTTAAAATGATGAAGCATGGCGTTTATTGTTGCCTGCTGATCGCTCCCTTCCCACGCCGTGATGTGCTGCTTTAAATGGACGCCTTTCACACCACTGAGCTGATTTAAAAGGTAATCGCCAGCCGTTTTGACTGCAATCCGGGAGCCTTCCCGGGAATTTACCGCACTACCGGCTCCGTCTGCGACCAGCATGACAGACCATCCTGTTTCCTGGCAGTGGTTGATGTAGAAGTCGTCATCTCTGAAGCTTCCGGCATGCTCATGAGAGCGTCCCCGGCGACTGGCGGCAGCAATACGTATATCACCCCTGACCAGGCCAGCAGCGTCCAGATGGGACTTAGGGTAGGGAGCGTCTGCTGGTGGCTCTACCACCTTCCACAGGCTTCTCGGATCGGGATTGATTATAAATAGCTGTTTTGTTTCACATTCGTCGTGCGACGTGCATGACCAGATTACTGAAAGCTCTATATCGCCGCTTTCGGTGGGAGTACCTGTCAGCAACTCCTGTTCTTTGTCAAAAGACAGGCCAATGTTCCGGGGAAAGACAACGTCCCTGACAGTAGCCTGCTGGCCCTCACCCAGAACGATAGCAACCGGCGAAGAGAAACGTTCGCCTGCGCGGGCGTTGGGGATCGTTATTTTAGCTCTCGGGGGAACGGCAGGTGGCACAGCTAAGCTGGCCCGCTGCTGGCCTGTCGGTATCTGCCCGGGTTTTAATACCAGGGAAGACAGGTTTTCGTCTTCCCTCTGTGCTGGTTTATCAAATTCGTAATAAGGCATCAGCTTCCAGAACGGAGGATGAGGCTCATTTTCTGGCAGGGGTTGCAGTGCTGATGTATCGGTAGCGTCAATGCCCGGGTTATCAGCAACACTTACGACCGTTTGTTGCTGATCGGAAAGACTGGATGCTGACGAGGCGGCAATCTCTGCGTCGTTATCACCTTCGCTAACCCGCGCAGATAAACCCTGTGCAAGGCTCTCAATCCGCTCTTTAAGCCGCATAATTTCTTCGGTAAGGGATGGGTCCTGCGATAGAAGTAAAAGCCGCTCACCTTCAACAGGGTGGCCCAGCTCAGACAGAACTAAGCGGATAATCTTCTCTTCAAGTAAAGCATTTTGCGACATCAACCTCTCCCTCTGTTTACGTCGAAGTTAGTGTTTCCGCCATCATTGCTGAATGACAGGCCTGTTTCACACCACGGGCAGATCACGTCATCCGGGCCGTCAATACACAGCAACTTTCCGCATGAGCACAGGGCAAACGCACTGGCATTACCGCAGTGGGGGCAACCCGGTACGCCATGCAGTTCGCTGGTATTTACCTGCAAACCGGTAGCGGTGGCATCTGACCACGCAAAATAGTCCTCATCGATGGGATAGCATCCGGCAATATTAAAGCTGTTCAGGTTCAGACTGAAATCGAGCCCGGAAACCCTTGCTGGTGGCCGTTCATACTTCATCAGGTACGGACGACGGGTCTTGCTGCAACGGCCGGTAAGCGTAACGCAGTTTTCGTCGTACGCTTTTACTGGCTCGTCCTTGGCCAGCCGGACTATGTATTCAGTCTGGCTGAGCTCAGGTTGTTTGTCGTCCCCGACGCTGCGGCTGTGCGCCGTAACCGAGGCCGTGATCCATTTGATGAAGCGGGTAAAGTCCCCTTCCTGAGATTCGGTGAACAGCATGACATTCTCTGTCAGTTGCCGCAGGATATTCAGGTCCGCTGACGGCCCCAGGCCAACGGCAATGAGATTCACTTTACTCGCGTAGTGATCCTTCCAGCGCTTCACTTCTGCGGTTGTGTCGTCAGTCGGACGTCCGTCGGTAAGGAGATACACGACGGGTTTCCAGTCGCCTTTAGCCTCATGAGTGGTTTTTCTGACCTGGGTATCAATTTGCACGGTCAGCTCACGCAATGCAGCTCCAAGGCTCGTACCGCCGCCAACGGGAAGGCGGGGAGGGTAGAACGAGGCAATTTCGTGAAGAGGTACAATCGTACGGGCTACACCGGCAAATGCGATTACCGAGACCCAGGCTGTTTCAAGTGCGTGTGGATCCTTTCTTAAATCTCCGACGATCATTTGCAGACCATCAGTCATTTTTTTCAGGTTTTCACCAATCATGGACTCTGAACAGTCCAGGACAAAAAACACGGGAAGGCGTCTCATAATTTTCCTCGTACGGCTGGTACGGCCAGCAGAAAACGTTGCTGTACAGAAAGGTGCTGCCCGGAAACAGCACCTTTCTGTCTGTCAGAGCACCAGCTGGATTTCTGGTGGAGGAGGGGGAAGGGTATCAGTTCCGTTATTAATCCCCGCGCTTGTGCTGCCGGAAGACACGCTGGCCGATACCCATTTAAAGAAACCTGCAAACGCGGTTGAATCTAGCGTCTCCAGAGACACAACCTTATCGGTGAGCTGTTTTAAGTGCTCATGGCCTGCTTTAGGACCAACGGCGCAGGCAATGATGGATCCGAATCCCCGGCCGCGAATCGCTTTTACCGCTTCACCGTACGCCAGGGCATCAGAAGGGGTTCCATCAGTCATCAGGAATACCAGAGGACGCCAGTCTCCTTTGGTATCACCATCTGAGCGACGTACATCCCGTTCAACACACTGCATCAGACATTCAAGGGCAGCACCGGTGAACGTCCCGCCTGCGCTTGGCACAACGATGTCAGAAAACTGGAAGTCTTCCAGCGGCGTGAGAGGAATGAACTCACGCGCCTCATTGTCATAGGTGATAATGGAGATATGAACGCTTTCGAGGGCGTAGGGATCCTGGCGAAGAGCGCTAAGCATCGCCTGAATTCCAACGTTAACGGAATGGATTGACTCACCGCGCATCGAGCCGGATGTGTCGATAACAAGGTAAACAGGCAGGCGGCGCATCACATGTAATTCCTCAGGTGCGAGACAAACGAATCTGATTCTGAAGGCTCACCAATTGCCCTGAGTTTCCAGCCTGTAGCCTCGCGTATCAGCTCGGCAAAGACCATGGAGCGCTGGCTGGCGAAGGCGGGTCCGCCAGAAAGATCGAATCGTGCCATTTCAATATTACGGGCATCTACTGCCCGGATGAAGGCATTCTGAACTTTACCAAAGTGCTGCTGGAGCTTTTCACCATTGTAGATCTGAACGATGAACACAATTTTCTCGTACTGAGCGTCAAGGGAATTCAGGCGCACAATAATTTGCTCATCGTCACCGTCACCGGCTCCGGTTCGGTTATCGCCCGTCAGCCAGATATTGCCTGACTTATGGCGAAGGCTGTTGAAAAAGATGATATCGCCATTCACAAGCGTTGGTTTACCATTTTCCACATTGCCGAGATCGGTCACCTTTCCGGCTGAATTACACAGGAAAGCGATCACATCAAGGTCGTATTCTTCTTCTTTTTTACCAAAGATCCCGCCGAGAAAACCTTTCTTTTCCTCATTAATATCCCAACCGAGGCCGATAGTAACGGACGAGAGATCGTATTCATTTTTTTTCAGGCTTACGCCCTGGCCTTTGCTCAGACTGACAGACATGATATCCCCTTAATCAATAAAATTATAAGACCACATTTACTTCTGGCGGCGGCGGTGGCAGGTCTTCAAGACCGATCACTTCTTTTTTGCTGGACTCCACTTTCTGACTGCCTACCGAAATGCTCGCACTGACCCATTTAAAGAAAGCTTTAATCGTCGAACTGTCAGCTGTATCGAGCTGAACCACGATTTCAGTGATTTCTTTGAGGACGCTGGTATCGGCATCATGCCCGGCTGCACATGCCACAACAACGCCGGTTCTGGCCGCTTTAAAGTCATTCAGGCCTTTACGCCAGTCATCATTCGGACTTCCATCCGTCATCAGGAATACAAGGGGACGCCAGTCACCTTTAGTGTCAGCCGTCGTTTTCTGTACTTCTTTGGCAATGGAGCTGGCCGTGAGGGAAAGCGCTTCGCCAAGAGACGTGGTGCCGCTGGCTGTTAGTGCTGGCATCTGGAAACTCAGGAGGTCTGTCAGGGGGACTGCCTGTCGGGCTGAAGAATCAAAGGTGATCACTGACACGTGAGCCGTTTCGAGTGCATACGGATCCTGTTTCAGCGTGGTAAGCAGCGTCTGAACGCCATTTTTAACCGCTTCGATAGGCTCTCCGTGCATAGAGCCGGACGTGTCGAGTAGCAGATATACGGGTAAGCGTCTCAAATGTAATTCCTTCTTAAGAGATCGGAAGAGGAGAGTAGTTTCAGGAAGAGGCCAGGGTTTGTTGATTTGATAAAACGGCACGACATCTGTCGGGTGGAGATTAAATACTCAGAAGCGGCATTAAAGAAATAAGTTAACCACCATAGAATTACCGACATGTGAATGGCCTCTTATCAACAGAAAAATAATTCAGACCGGACTGGAATATAAGATTTCTGAAAAAACTCGGACAAATAAACTGTCTTATGTATGAAATTCATCATACATCACAGATCTGCATGAATGGAGTGTAAAACGCCCAAAGATTGATGTGTAGCACAAGAGGATGTCAAGACACCAGGTTTTGTAGTCAGTAAGGCGCTGCTGGCATTGCGGGAGGAGAATAGATCAAAACTACGTCACGCCAATACAGAGGTAAAATATGACAAAACCGGGGTTTTCACCCCGGTCTGAGATTTAGCGTCAGGACTTTTTAGCGCTGTATTCTTTTATCAGTTCGTCAACGGAGTGCAGAGCCAGCTTCTCTACCGCTTCACTTCGGGTCGAGCCACTCAGCGCAGCCAGACGGTCAATTTTTCTTAAGATCCGCATGCGTAGCGATAAGGACACGGCTGTTTTTTTATCCTTATCGAGTACGACCTTCCCTGTAGACTCACCGGTTTTCAGTTCAGCATTCTGTGCGAGCGCTTCATTCATCCGGCGAAGGGTCTTTTTATCCAGCTGGCCCGGATTAACGAGATGGTAGGAATGACCTGCCTTGCTGTATTTGATCTCCGCAGAATATGACTCGCGTAGCTCTTTGAGGGCCCGGGTTAATGTCGGCTCTGAGCATTCCAGACTGGTTATAATGTCGGCAGCGGAAACGGGCTTGCCGGTGCCCAGTAAGTTGGCAAGCTTAAAAATCCGGGCCTGTCTGGTATTTAATTGCATCGTAAGATTTAGCCTGCTTAAAGGGTTAGTGGTTCAATAGGCTGAAAAATGAAGGTACTGCTCATCTTTCGAATAACCGGGTGATCGCCTAACGCTTCAACCGGATCAATGTGTTCTATGCCTGCAAAATTTACTGACGACATCTGGCTGCGAGTGCATTTGCAGGACAGGATATACTCATCCTCCAGATAGCCGGTCCGCTTACTGACCCGTTGCGTAAAGCCTGACACAATCACGTTGTCGAAAGGTAGCGTATGTAAAACGATACCGACCAGGCGGAACAAGCAGCCATGGACGTGGCGGGCATAGTTTTCGCGTACGGCTTTTTGCGTCATGGCTTTTTCCGTCAGCTCCGTGCCCCGGGCATTAACGCCGTAAATCTTATCAGGGAAATCTTCAATCTCAGCTAAATCAACGTCCAGCAGGACTGCTGATAGCTCCGGCTTTACTTCAAATGCAACAATCGTTTCACGCGGCCATTCAGTTTCTGCCAGCACACCCGCCAGGTATGATTCGAAAAACGCGGCGTCTGTCCGGAACTGCTGCCGGGCATCTGCCTGAGCCGTGGCGAGCCGTTTTTCATGTTCTTCTGCTTCAAACTTCCAGTTTGCATACTGTTCGGCCCAGGCCGTCCGTTGTTGCTGGTACCGGTGCTGTCGAAGGGTATTCTCACGCTCCACATCAATCAGCTCCTGCTGCCACCGGCGAAGATTTTCGGCGTGGCGCTCAGCTTTAGCTGATTCCGATTCAAACCATTTACCCAGAAAACTAATGCCTTCGCTCTCGGCAGGCTTTTCCGGCAATGCAAGGTAGTCTGGCTTTTCTGGACGCACCGGTGCCGGAACCTGAAAAGGCGACGTTCTGTTATGCAGGTATACTGCTTCCAGCTCTGCCCAGCTGATGCCTGTTTTTGGATCCGGCGTCAGCTCGTGAATATTACGGATTGCGGTTACCGCTGACATGAGTTCAGCGGCTTCCTGCTCAAGCGCCTGTCTGAGCCCCGGGTCGGTTGCCGTCCGGTTTCCACCTCCGGAACGCGCGGCCCGGTCAAGCCGGGTACGGTAACTCAGCCCGGTACCGGGCAAGCCCAGATTGGCATAGGTCCCCCGGCTACCAAAAGAAACGGAAGCACCTCTCGGCCCGACACTCAGGCTCGGTGCACCGTTACTCAGGTTGAGGCGAACGCCAGGAATAATGTTGATCGACTTTCTGAACCTGAACCCCATTATGATTTCCTTAATGATGCTGGGTCACGGTAAGTAATCTGATTCCATCAGCGCTTTGCTCGTTCTGTAACCCATAAAAACGAGCTCTGTCCAGAATGCCAGCCGCCCAGCGGCGATGTGTGGCGGGTTCACACATTGCTCCCTGCGACTTAAACACGGCCTGGGTAGAGTTCAGGATCCGCAGAGCGTCAGAATACTCACCCTGAGTGACCATCAGCGCGTTTTGAATGACCTCTATCTGACCCGGGTGAATGGCCGTTTTCCCAACAAGCCCATGTGCCATATCAAGAGCCAGCTCTCTGGCCATAACGGCATGATCGTCAATATGCTCACATACGGGCGCGGTCAGGGCAAAATCACGCGGGCCGAAGACTGAAACGAGCATTTTGATGACGTAGCCCATCGGGCTGTCATACAGCGTCAGGTCCCGGGGGCGGCGAAGCGACACAACGTTCATAAGATCGTTGCCGCCGATTCGAAGCGCAATAATGCGGTCGTGGCAGGGATGTTCCACCAGGCGAGTGGCCAGCTCGCGCATCTGAACCACGTCAAAGACGTCTTCTGTTTCCAGCGTTGGCATCATGCACAGGTGAGTCCCGCCCATGATATCCCACCATTCAGCTAACGAACTGAGGGTAAATTTCGGCAACACAAACCCATCGACAGCGGAAAGATCATAATGCGCTTTTAACCATCTGCCCATGTCGGCATGCCGGGGGCGAATGAACACCAGAGGCCAGTCATTTTTACCCAGGCTACGCATGCTGTTACTGAGCTCGTGCAGCAGGTGCTCCAGATTTTTGAGGGCGATGGGGATGTCTGCTTCACTGACAGCATCCTCCAGGCAAATCACCAGAGAGCGCAAACCCGGGATTTTCCCGTGCAGGACGGCATCAGCAATATCTTCCCGTGTTGCAGGCATGTATAGCGTGGCTCCCAGATTCCAGGGAGAAAGACGATTTTTCATCAGAGTACCTTCTTGATAATGGTTACAGCCCGATACTGGCCGAGGGTTCCCCCCATTTCTGTAACAACTATTCCCTTTTCACGAGCAAGCCCTACAAGCAAGGCAACGTCCGGGTCGTCAATAGAACGCACAAATACATGGTCCGGTACCCGACGTAATACAGCCCGGGTTGCTTCAGCAATACCGGGTTTAATACGATTGACGCTGTCCACTTTAAATTCATCGGCCAGGAACGCGATAACGTCGCGACTTGTCTGCCATAAGACCCGGGCTGACTCCATATTCCAGCTCAGGGTAGCGAGGGATGACGGGGTTAACTTCTTACGGAAATGGGCGACGGTATCGACAAGCATCCGGCTGCATTCGAATTCACTGAGATGCTCGCAAACCATGCACCCATGTAATCCTTCAGAGGACCATACTGACCGGGAGATCAGGCCTGATACCGGCGCACCCATGATGCCAAAAGGAATGAGCCAGTCATCATCACTGGCTGCAAGCCAGGAGCAGCCACAGGGATCGGCCAGGACAACCAGTCGCGGCTGCTCAGGATAGCCCGGGCGATCTTTCAGTGCGCGTACAAGCTCTCCGGTAATTGCGCCTTTACCTGTCCATCCGTCAACAAAGACAATACCGCTGGTACCATGGCGCTCTTCAATGACGTCGAGGGCTGCACCGTCAATTCCACGATCCCGGATAATGCTGATACCGTAATGCCATGAGGTTTTCCCCATGTCACGCAGGGCCTGGTGCAGCATAACGCCGAGCGGCACGCCAGCTCTGACGAGACTGGCCAGTACAATGGGCTCATCACCGAAGCGTTCGGCCAGAGCAATAGCGAGCTGTGTGACTTCTTTTGCAAGTCTCTCTGCGCCCCGATCCAGCGCCCGGTGAAACAAATCAAGATGCCATTGTGTTGGCGCTGGCTCCTGACTGAGCATGTCCGAATAATGTTTCTTCCCTGACTGAATCAGCTCTTCTTTTTGCTCAACCGGCGTCATCTCAATGACTACCGGCTTTAGCAGAAATTCCACGTCACCGGGCTGGTATGAGCCGGTAAATGTGTCATGTGGCTGCATTTTAATTTTCTCCAAAAATTCGCTGTGAAATGGCATCTGCAAACTGACTCTGACGCGGGATGCCAAACCAGCTGCACAGTTTCATAAAACGATGATCGCTCAGGCTGTCGCCCAGACCAATTACGGGGAAGACTCCGCGTTCAGCCCGAAGTTTTTCAAGAAGCCATCTGACTGCCAGCCCTTTCTCAACCGCGGTGGGAAGCCAGGCCACGTTATTACTGTTGCGGTGGATGTAGAAGCCCTCGGTCGGAAACACCGTTTCTATCTCATCTGCAATGGCATTGAGCTCGTCAAGGCGGGTGCTGTCGCGGTGCTTCATCACCATATAAACCGCCGTTTCACCGTATTCGAAGTTCAGCCTTGCCCAGGCATTGATCCCTTTTGCGTCCATCATTTCAGTGATCAGACGCTGCATCGATGTCAGCTTTTCCTGATAGGGAGCCAGCTGGCCGAGCATATGGGCCTTCCACTCCTCGTCGGGTTTGCCTTCTGGCGTGAGAATGACGGCCCCGTGAGTGGTGATTGCCCAGGAGTGGAAAGGGATCCGTACGCGGCTGATTTCTTCAGTTCCCCGTGCGGTAACGGGTATGAGTTCAGCCTGCTCCAGGAGCCAGTCCACCAACATGGACTGTTCTTCCGTCATAAAGCTTCGTGGATTCAGGGTGCGATCAACGGCACCGGTACGGAATGGCTCCAGGGCCAGCTCGTCCACCATTTTACGACGGGTCTGAAAGAGCGTGTCGTCAAGGTCGCTCAGAACAACGGGTTTATTCATAGGTAACAATCTCCACGACGGCCGCAACCTCAGCCAGCGCTTTAAGAAGCTGCGTGTCAATACTTTCTGCGGGTGTCTCAGTACACACAAGAATGCGGTCAAACTGCTGGTGGGCGACGTTATAGACAAAATTGGGGATGCCCAGCCCGTAGTTATCCGTAAAGGAAATGGCGGACTCAATGGCATAACCAACGGCGATAGGGGAGCGGGTGGTCGATCCATAAAATGCCTGTGCTCCGGCAGCTTCGAGCCGTTCAGCAAGCAGGAACGGCTCCCAGACGAATTCCCCGGTCCCGAGAACCAGAATACGTTCCCCCTTGTGGACGGAGACCTCATGGCCGAGATCGGCCGCAGGTGCGAGCATCCCCAGTCGGCCCCAGGACTGTTTTCCCTGGATGTCCCATTCTCCTCGTGAAGTTACGTTGACTTTCGGCATGTCCGGGACAGGTGCATCAGGTAATGGGGTCCATCCCCACTTACCGCTTACAAGAGAAACCGAAGTGACTGGTAAGGTGCTGCGCTCGGACAAGGCTTTGCCACTCCAGTCGGTAAGCGTAACGGCTATAACCTGTTCAATATGTTGAAGCTTGCCGGTATTACGCAGGGCTGAAAGCAGGTTAATAAAGGTATTACCGGTGGTTGCCTCGTCATCAATCAAAACCAGCGTTCGTGCGTTGGTAACACGACGTCTTTTCTCTTCATCATCTGGCAGATAGATCAGATGATCGGTGGCGTGGCTGTGTTCTTCCTTGAACTCGCAAAGCAACGTGCCATCAACCGGGTGACGGGTAGAGGTCAGATAGACAGATTCAGGATGCTGGTGGCGCACTTCATCAAATACACCGGCCCCAAGCCCAACGGCGGTTTCAGCCATACCGATAAACAGTACGGGTCCTGTCAGTGTCGAGGGGAACTGGCTGGCAAGCTGTCTGTAGGCCTGCCGCATGACTGAGGGTGGCACGGGAATGTGCCTGCCGAGTACTTTGCTGACAAACAGAAAGGCGCGTTTCGGGTTACGTCTTTCAGCGATGTCAAACAGGTCATCGAGCGAAACTTCACCCTGGTCGCGGGTTACCTGAATCGTACCGCATGAGAGGGTACGGCGATAAATCATATCTTCGAGGATATCAGACATAAATACGCCTTAATTCAGAAGGTTAGAGAGTGATTCCGGGTATGCAATTACATCCGTAATGGATCTCACCGCAACCGGAGAAAAGGTGTTTTTAGCGCTCTGGCGCACCATATCTTCAGACATCAGACCGAGCTTAAAGGCAGCAAATAACCCAGGAAGGTTCACCCCGCTGTGAAGGGTATAACCCACCCCCCCTGACGGACGCATGTTGGTTTCAAGCAGCACCGGGTTGCCATTCACATCGTTTCGCGTCTGAACATTCACCAGCCCGTCGGCCTTCATAACCCTGGCGCAGTCACACGCCAGTTCCCAGGCGCTTCCTTCGTTTACCAGATACTGGATAACCCCTTCCTTACGGCGTCCCACGGCTGCGAGTATTTCGCCCTTATCCGCGAGGATATCGACGGAAAATTCCGGGCCTGGCAGGTACGGCATCAAAACAAGGGGTTTAAACGACTCAGCAGCTGATGCTGCTGCAATATACTGTTGCGGACTGACCAGACGATGTTCGGGATGATTAAAGACGGCCATAGGCGAAGCACTGTCATCAAAGCGCCAGAATCCCATGCCATAGATACCCGTCACCGGCTTCACGCATACCGGGCTGTCAGTGAACGGCGGGGCCGCGAGGTGTGTTTTTAATTCTGCCAGCGTATTCACCCGCCAGGATGGTACGACCGGGAGACCCTTTTGCTCCATAAACTGAGCAAAAGTAACTTTTTCGTCAGCCAGAGTTAACCAGTCGACGCCCGTTGCACCGGTAGTAAGGGTGGCACCGGTCGATTCAATGGCTGAACGGTGTTCTTCAAACCACTGGCTGTTACGGCCAGTATGAATATGGTGGATGCCGTAGGACTGAATGGTTTCCTGGATAAACTGAAGACGTTTTTGAGGATCTTCAGGTTCAGTCAAAGAATAGTCGGCAACGGAAAGGATTTCATTTCTTTCGTTACGGTGGGAGGCAAAAACGGTAATGGCAAAATTATTTTTTTTTGCAAATGATTTTACCCCCTGAATAATATCTCGCTGGGAGGATAAACCTTCCATAAACCAAATTTTCTTGTTCATTTTTTTTAATTATCCGGAACGCCATGCAAATTTATGATTGAGAAGTGAGTCTATGAGTGTCTAAGCTACATGTCAATCATAATATGATTTATAACTCCTGTGGTTATGGAGTGCGTCAGGTTTTTTGGATTCCTGATAACACATTGATATTTAAATTAAACTTAGAAAATTAACACCCTGAAAAGGATTTCTTTTTGTGTTTTTACAGAAAACTACCAAAATTTCCCTTGTCAGAGAACTTCATCATGATATGATTTTCTTCGTCAGTTACTAAATATACCTTTGATTGTCTCGGTCATTACCATTTTAAGGAATAAAACATGGTTTCATTAGTTAAGAACCAGACGGTATCACTCAGCAAAGAATCATCTGCATTAAGCCAGCTTCATTTCGGTCTCGGTTGGGATCCGGTTAAGAAAAAAGGTCTTCTTGGAGGATTGTTTGGAGGCAACGACTCAATCGATCTCGATGCTGGCTGCGTATTAATGGACAGCACCGGTAAAACAATTGACACCATCTGGTTCCGCAAACTGGAATCCACCTGCGGCGCTGTTGTGCACAGTGGCGATAACCTGACCGGTGAAGGTGACGGTGACGATGAGGTGATTAATGTCAACCTCTCCCGACTGCCTGCAAACGTTGAATACCTGGCGTTTACGGTAAACAGCTTCCGTGGTCAGTCGTTCAATGACGTCGAAAACGCGTTCTGCCGCGTTGTCGATCAAACCGGCAAAGAGCTGGCTCGCTACAAGCTGACTGAGCAGGGCTCACATACCGGGATCGTTATTTCTTCGCTGCGCCGTAATAACGGCAACTGGGACTTTACCGCCCTTGGCCATGCCTGTCGCGGCCGCACAATTGACGATATGCACTCCGATATCGTTTCAGCGGTTATTCGCTAATGAACCTGACGCCGGGGGGCAATGCCCCCGTTCCAGCCCAGGAGTTGCGGGTCCGGATCACCTCGGGCGGCCAGGTGGATGCTTCGGCGTTTCGCCTGTATGCCGACGGGAAGGTGCAGGGTGATGCGGACATGGTGTTTTATGGTCAGCCACGTAACGATGATGGTACCGTCAGCCTGGTCAGTGAAGGCCAGTACTCAACCTTTACTGTCGCGCTCAACCGGCTGAAACCTGATGTCCAGAAAATTGCGTTCACCGTGACCTGTGACGGTGGGCAGACGGTGTCCGGTCTTCGTAATCTTTCCATCGACGTGGAGCAAGGGGCTACCGGCCTGGTTAGCGGCAGTGTCGAACTGAGCGGCCGTCAGGAAGCAGCCTTAATTCTGGGTGAATTTTACCGTCGTAATAATGACTGGAAATTCCGCTTCGTTGCGCAGGGGTTCAACGGTGGACTTAAACCGCTGGCAGAGCATTTCGGCGTAAATATTGCCGACGAACCGGCTCCCGCAGCCCCGACTCCTCCGGTTGTAACCCCTCCGCCAGTTGAGACAAAAATCAGCCTGAGCAAGGTATCGCTGACAAAAGAGAAGCCTGCAATCAGCCTGACCAAACGGGATAACTTCGGTGAAATCCGGATCAACCTGAACTGGCACCGGGGCAGCGGCAAATCAGGCTTTGCAGGCATGTTCGGCTCCAAAGGAATCGACCTGGATCTGGGGGCCTTTGTTGAGCTTCAGGACGGGTATAAATCGGTCATTCAGGCGCTCGGTAATGCATTCGGTGATTATCGCGATGAACCGTATGTTCAGCTCAAGGGCGATGACCGGACGGGTGATGTATCAGACGGCGAGTGGCTGCATATCAATGGACGTGAATGGAAGCATATCCGCGAAGTGCTGATTTACGCCTTTATTTATGAAGGTGTTCCCAGCTGGGACAAGACTGATGGTGTGGTCACCATTCATGTGCCGGATCAACCGCCCATTGAGACCCGCCTGACCGAAGGTGAAAACCGTCGCACATTGTGCGCCATTGCCAGACTCGTAAACGAAAACGGCGCAATTAAAGTCGAGCGAATTAACCAGTACTTCAAAGGCCAGGACGAAATGGACCGGGCATTTGGCTGGGGATTTCGCTGGAGCGCCGGTTCTAAATAACACAGCAACAAAGGAAACAGGTATGAGCTTTTTCGACAAAGTTAAAGGTGCCATTAACTCAGGCCGTGACGAACTGACCCGCCAGGTTGGCCGTTTCAAAAACAAAAAATTCATGCAGGGCACCGTTGCTGTATGTGCCCGTATTGCCGTATCGAGTGACGGCGTAAGTTCGGAAGAAAAGCAGAAAATGATGGGCTTTCTGCGCTCTTCAGAAGAGCTGAAGGTCTTCGATACCAATGAGGTGATTGAGTTCTTCAATAAACTGGTTTCAAGCTTCGATTTCGATGTTGAAATCGGCAAGGGCGAAACCATGAAATACATCCTGGCGCTGAAAGATCAGCCTGAGGCCGCTCAGCTGGCCTTACGTGTTGGTATTGCCGTTGCGAAAAGTGACGGTAACTTCGATCAGGACGAGAAACTGGCCTCCCGCGAGATCGCTATCGCGTTGGGCTTCGACCCGGCTGAATTTGGCCTCTGATCCACATCCCTAAGGGTAAAATATGGTTTCCACACACATCGGCTTCCCGACTGAAACGGTCATTGTTTTTATTGCGCTTTCAGTCGGTGCCATCTTTATTGACCTGTTTATGCACCGTGATGACAAGCCTATTTCGCTGAAGAGTGCGGCGCTCTGGTCCGTATTCTGGGTTGTGGTTGCGATGGCATTTGCCGGTTTCCTCTATATCCACCACGGTGCTGAGGTTGCCAGTCTGTTTGTCACGGGTTATGCGCTGGAGAAAGTGCTGTCGGTCGATAACCTGTTCGTCATGATGGCCATCTTCTCCTGGTTCGCCGTTCCGGATCGTTATCGCCACCGTGTTCTCTACTGGGGGATCATTGGTGCCATTGTCTTCAGGGGCATCTTTGTCGCCATCGGTACGAGCCTGCTGAGTCTGGGGCCGTATGTTGAAGTTGTCTTCGCTATTATCGTTGCCTGGACAGCGGTCATGATGCTTAAAAGCGGTGATGACGATGATGAAATTGAGGATTACTCCCAGCATCTGGCTTACCGCATGGTTAAACGCTTCTTCCCTATCTGGCCGAAGCTCAGAGGGCATGCCTTCCTGCTTAACCAGAAGGAAGTGGATGCTGAACTGGCGAAACCAGAAAACAGCGATGTCACCATTGGCCGTGGTAAAAAAGCGGCGCTGTATGCGACCCCGCTGTTCCTGTGTGTGGCTGTGGTTGAACTCTCGGACGTAATGTTCGCGTTTGACTCGGTACCGGCAATCATTGCCGTCAGTCGTGAACCGCTTATCGTCTATAGTGCCATGATGTTTGCTATCCTGGGCCTGCGTACTCTGTACTTTGTCCTTGAGGCACTGAAACAGTACCTGGTTCATCTGGAGAAGGCCGTTATCGTGCTGCTGTTCTTCATCGCGGCAAAACTCGGCCTGAATGCGACCGATCACATCTGGCATCATGGTTACAGCATCGCGGCAACAACCAGCCTGTATGTTGTACTGGGTGTACTGGCGCTGGGCATTCTCGCAAGCGTCATGTTCCCGGGCAAACCTGAATCTGAGGAAAAGGGGAGTTAATCCCCTTAAGTGTTAACCTGAACAATTACTAATCGAAGAGGTTATTTTATGAGTGTTTCTCTTTCCAAAGGCGGGAACGTCTCCCTAAGTAAAGCAGCTCCGTCAATGAAAAACGTCCTGGTGGGCCTTGGCTGGGATGCGCGTTCAACAGACGGTCAGGACTTTGACCTGGATGCTTCAGCATTCCTGCTGGCCTCAAACGGCAAAGTGCGCGGCGATTCAGATTTCATCTTCTATAACAACCTGACGTCATCCGACGGTTCCGTAACGCACACCGGCGATAACCGCACCGGTGAGGGCGATGGTGATGATGAATCGCTGAAAATTAAACTGGACGCCGTCCCGTCTGAAGTTGACAAGATCATCTTCGTTGTGACCATCCACGATGCTCAGGCTCGTCGCCAGAGCTTTGGTCAGGTATCCGGTGCGTTTATTCGTCTGGTTAATGACGATAACCAGACTGAAGTTGCTCGCTACGATCTGACCGAAGATGCGTCCACTGAGACTGCCATGCTGTTCGGCGAGCTGTATCGCCACAATGGTGAGTGGAAATTCCGCGCAGTAGGTCAGGGTTATGCTGGTGGTCTGGCATCTGTATGTGCTCAGTACGGCATTAACGCGTCCTGATCAAAAAGTAACTTTTCTACCCGGGGCTGTTAATGCAGCCCTCATTCAACTGTTTGCAGGAGCTAAAAATGGCAGTTTCTCTCGTAAAAGGCGGCAATGTATCTCTGACCAAAGAAGCACCAACCATGAATGTTGCTATGGTTGGCCTAGGCTGGGATGCCCGTGTAACCGATGGTCAGGGTTTTGACCTGGACGCTTCCGTGTTCGCAGTAGGCGAAGACGGTAAAGTGTTGTCAGATGCGCATTTCATTTTCTTCAATAACAAAACCAGCCCTGATGGCGCGGTAGAGCACCAGGGCGACAACCGTACCGGTGAAGGCGACGGCGACGATGAGCAGGTCAAAATCGATCTGACCAAAGTCTCAGCAGATATCAAAAAACTGGTGTTTGCCGTTACCATCTATGATGCAGAAGCGCGTAAACAAAACTTCGGCATGGTGAGCAACAGCTTCATGCGCGTTTACAACAACGACAACGGCACGGAAATTGCCCGTTTCGATCTGTCTGAAGATGCCTCAACCGAAACCGCTATGGTCTTCGGTGAACTGTATCGTCATGGCGCTGAGTGGAAGTTTAAAGCTGTCGGTCAGGGCTTTGCCGGTGGCCTGGCGGCTCTTGCCTCCCAGCACGGCGTTAACATCTAAAATAACGCTGAATCATACCCCGGCAATGCCGGGGTTTTTTTTGGTTGCGATCCGCTATCAGGAGGGGGGGGGCAGAAAGGGTTCGGGAATCTCAGAAAGCAGAGAGATGTTAATTCTGACGTGAGCCTTTTAAAGGCAGGAAACGGATTTTTCTCTGGTTGCTGGTTAAAGCCTGTATTCCGTGCCTTATATCAACAGCATGCCCCTCTGATATATGTTACGTTTGCGACTTATGAAGGCACGGGTTCTGGAAGATAAAATACCCGACCAATGGAAATTCCAATTCAACAGGTATAGAAACTTCAACGTGATGAAATATGGTGTCACACCATATATACGCCTCACCAGAAATCCAGCGTCCTGAACTAAGCCAGGGGAACCTATATAAACGCTGCGCTTTAAAATAATCAAAAATCAGGAGAGTTAATGTGAATCTACAATCCGGACAAAACATACCACTTCAGCAATCTGCGATCAGGCTGAATCTTCAGTACCCTACCAAATCCGGCTTTAAAGGCGAACCCGATACCTGCCTGTTCCTGCTTAATGCTCAGGGAAAGGTCAGCGGCGATTCTGACTTTATCTTTTACAATAATCTGTCTTCTCCTGAAGGGGCAGTAAAGCTCGTTACCGGTTCTCAGCAGTCCAGCATTGAGATAGCACTGGATCGTGTTCCTGCGAACATCAGTAAAATTGCAATCACAGTTGTCATTGATGGTGAAGATACCATCAGTGGGCTCAGTTCGTTGAGCATGCAGGCTCAAGGAATCGCTGAGTTCCAGGCTGAGACTCAGGGCCGCAGTGAGAAAGCAATTATCCTGGGTGAAGTATATCGGCACAATGGCGCCTGGAAGCTTCGTGCGCTCGGGCAGGGTTTCAACGGTGGTCTTGAGCCTCTGGCCATTAGCTATGGCGTTGATGTCGCACAGCCAGCTCCGCAGCCAGCAAAGCCTGCTCGTATCAGTCTGGAAAAGAAACTGGAAACCAGATCTCCGCGCCTTGTAAGCCTCGCTAAAAAAGCCTCGGTCAGTCTTACTAAAAATAAACTGGACACCCTTGAGGCAGCGGTTGCATTTGTACTTGACGCATCCGGCTCAATGAGTGGCCAGTTCAGTAAGGGTAACGTTCAGTCTGTGCTGGACCGCATCGCCGTTCTTGCCGCCCAGTTCGACGACGACGGTGAAATGGATGTCTGGGGATTTGGAGAGAAGCATAAGAAGTATCCAAACGTCACACTGGACAACCTGGACACATATATTCAGTCCATTCGCGGGGCTGGAAAGCGTTCAGCCTGGGAGAACCTGCCGGGCCTCGGAGGGACAAACAACGAGCCTCCTGTGATGGAAGAAATAGTCGACTACTTTAAGGACTCGAAAATCCCGGTGTATGTTGTATTTATTACCGATGGCGGGATCAGCAAGACCCGGGCGATTAAAGATGCAATCCGGCGTTCTGCCAACTACCCCATCTTCTGGAAGTTTGTCGGCCTGGGTGGTTCAAGCTACGGTATCCTCAAAAATCTGGATGACTTTACTGACCGCCGGGTTGATAACACCCACTTCTTTGCCATGGATGATTTCGGTTCGATTAGCGATGAAAAGTTATATGATAATCTACTGGAAGAATTCAGACCGTGGATCGATGAAACAAAAAGGTTAGGCATCCTTTAATACGCACAGTTTGAGCTTGGTTGAATGAGCTCTACAGCAGCTTAATACTGTAGAGCCTTTGTTCATTGGAAATCGTACAGGGAGGCGCATATGGACCGCATCAAGTACCTGAAATGGATAGCTGAAGAATCACCAAGTACGGCTCAGCAGCTGGTGGCCTGGTTAAACAGAGCAAGGCACTATACGCCCGACATGAAAGAGCATCAGGCAGGTGTACAGATTCAAGAAAAGGGGATTGTTGTAGGGCTTAGACAAAGTACTAATCGTTATCATGGAGATTGTCTGACCATACATGTGGTACGGCTTCCGGAAGAAATACAAAACAAGGGATGGTTTAAGTCTTTTCTGAAGCTTTGCTGTGAATCGAATCCCTGGTGCGATGTTGTAATAGAAGACGTGAAAAACCCATATTTATTAAGCTTTTGTAAGAAACTAAACTTTACTGTATTAGATGAATTTTACCCGAATACTTACATAGTAAACACAGATGCCATTATGAGTTTACCTATCCCACCCTTAGGGAGATACGAAACCTATCTTTATTAAACCTGCGAACCTTTACCGGTTGCGTGGGGAGCGGATGGACTTCGGCTAAAGAAAAATCACATCGTCTATTTTGACCAGAAAAAGCTAATCTGCTTGATGTAATGCAGAAACGCATTACATTAATATCTTCTCCCAACAATCACCTGAACAATTCCCTGATTGCTTTTCACCTCATACCAGTGCTGGCTCATAGTTAGTCCTTAAGCAAATTTGTTATCGGAATAAAGAACGAAGCCAGCCTCATCGAGGCGCATAACCTTCTTCCCTTAACGCCTGTTGTAATTTTTCAATTGCGCTTTTCATTACCCAGGCTTCTTCGTCACTCACAGCACAGCCACGAAGATCGCTCCAGCTCAGACGTTTAACTAATTGAGCAAGGGCCATAGTTTCATTCTCATCAAGCTGCAAACTCAGTGTCTCAATACCTTCCACTATCTAACCTCCCTTATACTGAAAAATGGCGCTTTATTTCTGACCAGATGCCGAAGCCTTGAATGCGGCCGGAACTGCCGTTGTTTCTACTTTACAGAAATGGAATTAAAAAGTGGTGGTGCTGGGCACGTTTCTTTTCCAGTCGGGGTTTAAGCCAGAGCCGAAACTCATTCAACTTCTCAGCAGCCAAAACCGCTTCAACGGGGAAAACTTTATATTTACCCTGCTGCTGAGGTTCACCCAACCATCGCCTGATGGCTCCGTCAGTCCATAAACGAGTCTCTTTGAGCCTGGTTACAGTGACCCATTTCCTGGACCATTCATCAAATTGTCGCTGGCGATCCCGATAACGTTGTTCTTCCTGCTGACGAAGCCAGTCGCGATCAACAGCGAATTTTCGGTATCCAACAAAGAGCCCTTGTACTTTGGCCATGACAACATTCCGGTTTGCTTAGAACTGTTCAGACAGACATGTCAGGGATAAAGCTGAAGAAAAAGGTACAACGAAGAATAACCAAGACATAGGCCTGCCGGGTAAGTGGTGCGGTGCACAGGACTGTCGGAAAGTACGCTCAGAGAGGGTCGTTTAAGCATGATGCACCACCGCCAGCCAGCCTTAATAATGGTAATGTACCACTGGGTTACCAGACAGACCAGTAACGCATCAAACATAAAACTGTTTTTTAAAAAACGTCAGGAACGTAGCCTGACCTTTTAACCAGTGGTGTAAAAAACATACAGATTGCTCTGAGGTATGAGGTTCAGCAACTAGCCTTGTCGACGCAGAAACATTAAGTAATCAATAGCAGCTATCGCAAACAATGGTGAAAACCACCACGTGCTTTTCAACAAGCCAAGCGGCAGAAAGAGTACAGTTGCCATCGAATAAACAAAAACACGAACCATACCATCTGTAATAAACATAGGCTATTTGCAATCTGAGGTTGGATTGTAGATTTTAGTTAGAAATGGATCAAAGTCCGTTTTGTGCAAAACTTGGTTGACAACCCTCTTTTGGAAGATGTGCCGTTTCGTGCAAAAGTTGGTTGGAGGCCAAGATGGCAGAGTTCGTAGGTTCGGCTGCTTCGCAAGCTGATTTCATTTGGAAGAACGCGGAAGACCTGTGGGGGGGGATTTCAAGCATACCGACTTCGGCAAGATCATTTTGCCGTTTACTCTGCTGCGTCGATTGGAGTGCGCACTGGAGTCTACACGGGAAGCATCGCTCGATAGCCAACCAGCCACGATTGAGTTCTTAGAAGCAGAGTTCAGTGTTGATTTCGATGCGCTGCTATCTTGACCGCCAATCAGACCCGCATGGTTCAGGTTTGTGTATGAGAGTCCCCAAATGGCTGTAGTTCTAACCAAAGCCTTGATTGAAGCCGGCCGCGCCGGAAATAGTGGGTACAGAAAAGGCAGTTGCTTGCGCTGGGCGTAAGTTACCCGCCGAAAAGCGGCTGGATCGAACGACTGATCGGCACTGAGGTATCTGACGAGCAGTACGAACGCTTTCTGGGGCACAGCACGAGCAAGCAGGCTGAACAGATCCTACGCGGAGAGCAGCCAGCCAAGGGGCTTCAGTATGCAAAGCGAGCGAAGAAGCTCGCTTCTGAAAGAAAAGCCACAATTGATCTGGATAACGAGCACCTGTCTGAAATCGAAAAGTATCGGTAGCCCTAGACTTTTAGCCGCTGAAGATCTCTTAGATACCATTGGTGAAACTTGCTGAAGTCAGCCTTCTGTTTCTCTACCGTGCTGTTATAGATCGCATCACTGGTAACCGCACAAGCAGTCCAGCCAGCCTCATAGACGAAGCGAGTAGCTATCGGTGACTTCTTCGGGGTGCTATCCCAGCGGTTTTTGAGCCACCGCGCAAGCCCTTCATCAAGAGGGACCACCAGATTTAGCTGCTGTTTTGTGCGAGTGATACCGACATAAAACAGCCGACGTTCCTCCTCGATTTCCTCTTCGGCCGGAGGGGTGTTCATCGATGTGCGAACGCTGTAAACATCATCGGGTTTGCCGCCAGGAAATTCCTGCTCATTCAGCCCGATCAGGGGTCGTCTCAGAAAACGGAATCTATGGTCACTCCCGTTTTTGCAACACCGATTTTGACGACAAGTTGGCTTGCTTGAATCTATCCGGCGTCTGAATGGGATTTTATTCCCGCGCCTTGATGAGTTCCGCGCCTGATGAACCTCCAGAAAATATACGGCTTCAATGAGCCTTTCCGTTTTACAGGTTCCTCAACAGGCCGGTGGGCCGTTAGTATCATCAATATCAGTATTCGCAAAACCAGATCAGTAATTCTTTAAACCGGTGTATTTCTGCCGTTATGCTACATAAGTTTGCTGTCGTGCCGTTAGGGCCCAGGCTATTCTGGCCAGCTTGTTTGCCAGAGCACAAGTGACGACAAAGTTGCTTTTCCGGCACAGTAAATCCCTGACCCAATCGGCCAATTTGCCAGACTGGTGTTCCAGTTTTTGTATGAATACCCTGGCACATTGAACCAACAAAGTTCGGATCTTTTTATTACCTCGCTTACTAATTCCCAGCAATGTCGTCCTACCTCCCGTGCTGTACTGCCGAGGTACAAGCCCTGTTGCCGCCGCAAAGTCACGGCTGCTGGCGTACTGCTTCCCGTCGCCAATCTCAGTTGAAATAGTACTCGCTGTCAGTGTTCCGACGCAGGGAATGCTCAGCAAGCGCTGTCCAACCTCATCTTCGTCCAACTTTCGTTTCAACTGGGATTCCAAATCTTTAATCTGCTCAACAAGATAGTGATAATGCTGTTGTAATTTCAGCAATAACTGGCTGAGGTAAAGAGGCAAACTATTATCCTCAAGAATGGTACTCAGTCGGCTAATAACGGCAGCTCCTCGGGGAACGCTAATGCCAAATTCCAGCAGAAAAGCATGCATTTGATTGGTTGTTTTTACCTTATCCTGAACCAGGGATTCACGGACACGATGCAGAGCCCGCATTGCCTGCTGAGATTCCGTTCTGGGCTGCACAAAACGCATAGACGGACGCGATGCAGCTTCACAAATAGCTTCGGCGTCGACAAAGTCGTTTTTATTGCTTTTAACGAACGGGCGGACAAATTGTGGTGATATCAGCTTTGGGGAATGCCCCAACTCTTCCAACTTGCGTGCCATAAAGTGAGAACCGCCACAGGCTTCCATTGCGATGGTTGTAGCGGGGCATGTCGCCAAAAATTCGATCAACTTTGGCCGGGTAAATTTTTTACGGTAAACAGCCTTCCCGCGACGATCCTGGCAATGAATATGGAAAGAGTTTTTACCCAGATCGATACCAATGAGCGCAATGTTTTCCATGATAGTTGTCATTTTCAGAAGACGACTGCACCAATTGACGGGGCGTAACGCCAGATGTGCAGGCGACTCCTGACAACGCAATATCAGAAGTCATCTGCACCAATCTCGACTATGCTCAATACTCGTGTGCACCAAAGCGAGGTGTGAGCATGGCGTCAGACACATCATTGATTGCCGAGCAAGGCGTGGCCACCCTGCCCGATGCGGCTTGGGCGCAGGCCCGGCAACGGGCGGAAATCATCGGGCCGCTGGCAGCGCTTGATGTGGTCGGGCATGAAGCCGCCGATGCCGCTGCTCACGCGCTTGGCCTGTCCAGGCGGCAGGTGTATGTCCTAATCCGCCGTGCCCGGCAAGGTGCTGGGCTTGTGACGGACCTGGCTCGCAGCCGATCCGGCGGCGGAAAAGGCAAGGGACGCTTGCCGGAATCAGTTGAGCGCATCATCCGCGAGTTGCTGCAAAAGCGCTTCCTGACCAAGCAGAAGCGTAGCCTGGCAGCGTTCCACCGCGAGGTCGCGCAGGCTTGCAAAGCGCAAAAGCTGCGGGCGCCGGCGCGCAACACCGTGGCTCTGCGGATCGCCGGCCTCGATCCGCTCAAGGCCACTCGCCGCCGGGAAGGTCAGGATGCGTCCCGCAGCCTGCAAGGTGTCGGTGGTGAGCCTCCCGCCGTGACCGCGCCACTGGAACAAGTGCAGATTGATCACACGGTCATCGACCTGATCGTGGTGGACGAGCGCGACCGGCAACCGATTGGCCGTCCGTATCTGACCATCGCCATCGACGTGTTTACCCGCTGCGTGCTCGGCATGGTCGTCACGCTGGAAGCGCCGTCATCTGTTTCGGTCGGCCTGTGCCTTGTGCATGTCGCCTGCGACAAGCGTCCCTGGCTGGAGGGTCTGAACATAGAAATGGAGTGGCCGATGAGCGGCAAGCCCAGGCTGCTCTACCTGGACAACGCGGCCGAGTTCAAGAGCGAAGCGCTACGCCGAGGCTGCGAGCAGCATGGCATCCGGCTTGACTATCGCCCGCTCGGGCAGCCGCACTACGGCGGCATCGTGGAACGGATCATCGGCACGGCGATGCAGATGATCCACGACGAATTGCCAGGGACGACCTTCTCCAACCCTGACCAGCGCGGCGACTACGATTCCGAAAACAAGGCCGCCCTGACGCTGCGTGAGCTGGAGCGCTGGCTCACATTGGCGGTCGGCACCTACCACGGCTCCGTGCACAACGGCCTGCTCCAGCCGCCGGCAGCGCGCTGGGCCGAAGCTATCGCGCGGACCGGCGTGCCAACCGTCATCACTCGCACCACGGCTTTTCTGGTCGATTTTCTGCCCATCATCCGCCGCACGCTGACCCGCACCGGCTTCGTCATCGACCACATCCATTACTACGCCGATGCGCTCAAGCCGTGGATAGCTCGGCGCGACCGCTTGCCTGCGTTCCTGATCCGGCGCGACCCGCGCGACATCAGCCGCATTTGGGTGCTGGAGCCGGAGGGGCAGCACTATCTGGAAATTCCATACCGCACCTTGTCGCACCCGGCTGTCACCCTCTGGGAACAACGACAGGCGCTGGCGAAATTGCGGCAGCAAGGGCGCGAACAGGTGGATGAGTCGGCGCTGTTTCGCATGATCGGCCAGATGCGCGAAATCGTGTCCACCGCGCAGAAAGCTACGCGCAAGGCGCGGCGCGACGCGGATCGACGCCAGCATCTCAAGGCAACGGCAGTTCTTTTCAAAACCACGCCACCACCGGACGCGGACATGGCTGACCCGCAGGCAGACAACCAGCCACCTGCCAAACCGTTCGACCAGATTGAGGAGTGGTAGCCGTGGAAGAATATCCCATCATCGACTTGTCCCACCTGATGCCGGTGGCCCAGGGCTTGGCCCGTCTTCCGGCGGACGAACGCATCCATCGCCTTCGCGCTGACCGCTGGATCGGCTATCCGCGAGCAGTCGAGGCGCTGAATCGGCTGGAAGCCCTGTATGCGTGGCCGAACAAACAACGCATGCCCAACCTGCTGTTGGTCGGTCCAACCAACAACGGCAAGTCGATGATCGTCGAGAAATTCCGCCGCACCCACCCGGCCAGCTCCGACGCCGACCAGGAGCACATTCCGGTACTGGTCGTGCAGATGCCATCCGAACCGTCGGTAATCCGCTTCTACGTCGCGCTACTTGCCGCGATGGGCGCGCCATTGCGCCCGCGCCCACGGCTGCCGGAAATGGAGCAATTGGCGCTGGCACTGCTACGCAAGGTCGGCGTGCGCATGCTGGTGATCGACGAATTGCACAACGTCCTGGCCGGCAACAGCGTCAACCGCCGGGAATTCCTCAACCTGCTGCGTTTCCTCGGCAACGAGCTGCGCATCCCGCTGGTCGGGGTCGGCACACGCGATGCCTACTTGGCGATCCGCTCGGACGACCAGTTGGAAAACCGCTTCGAGCCGATGATGCTGCCGGTGTGGGAGGCCAACGACGATTGCTGCTCACTGCTGGCCAGCTTCGCGGCTTCGCTCCCGCTGCGGCGACCCTCGTCGATTGCCACGCTGGATATGGCCCGCTACCTGCTCACGCGCAGCGAGGGCACCATCGGCGAGCTGGCGCACCTGTTGATGGCGGCGGCCGTCGCTGCCGTGGAGAGCGGTGAGGAAGCGATCAACCATCGCACGCTCAGCATGGCCGATTACACCGGTCCCAGCGAGCGGCGGCGGCAATTCGAGCGGGAACTGATGTGAAGCCAGCGCCACACTGGCCACTGCATCCGGCTCCCAGGGAAGGCGAAGCCTTGTCTTCGTGGCTCAACCGCGTGGCCCTTTGCTATCACATGGAGGTGTCCGAGCTGCTGGAGCACGATCTTGGTCACGGCCAGGTTGATGACCTGGACACCGCGCCACCACTGGCGCTGCTGGCGATGCTCTCCCAGCGGAGCGGCATCGAGCCGGACCGGCTGCGTTGCATGAGTTTCGCCGGCTGGGTGCCTTGGCTACTGGACAGCCTTGATGATCAGATTCCAGATGCATTGGAAACCTATGCGTTCCAGCTCTCGGTGCTGCTGCCGAAACTCCGCCGTAGGACGCGATCCATCACGAGCTGGCGTGCCTGGCTGCCCAGCCAGCCGATACATCGCGCCTGCCCGCTCTGTCTGAACGATCCGGAGAACCAAGCCGTACTGCTCGCGTGGAAGCTGCCCCTGATGCTGAGCTGCCCACTGCATGGCTGCTGGCTGGAATCCTATTGGGGCGTGCCAGGGCGGTTTCTCGGCTGGGAGAACGCCGACGCCGAACCGCGCACTGCCAGCGACGCGATTGCGGCGATGGACCAGCGTACCTGGCAGGCACTGACGACCGGCCACGTGGAGTTGCCGCGCCGACGCATCCACGCCGGATTGTGGTTTAGGCTGCTACGCACGCTGCTCGATGAGCTGAACACCCCGCTTTCGACGTGCGGCACCTACGCGGGGTATCTCCGCCAAATCTGGGAATGCTGCGGGCATCCGCTGCGTGCTGGGCAAAGTCTGTGGCGACCGTATGAAACCCTGAACCCGGCAGTACGGTTGCAGATGCTGGAGGCGGCGGCAACGGCAATCAGCTTGATTGAGGTGAGGGATATAAGCCCGCCAGGCGAGCACGCAAAGCTATTCTGGTCCGAGCCCCAAACCGGGTTCACCAGTGGCCTGCCGGCGAAAGCGCCGAAGCCCGAACCCGTCGATCACTGGCAGCGTGCAATCCAGGCCATTGATGAGGCCATCATTGAAGCACGACACAACCCCGAGACGGCACGCTCGCTGTTCGCGTTGGCTTCCTATGGTCGGCGCGACCCCGCTTCCTTGGAACAGTTGCGCGCCACCTTCGCGAAGGAAGGCATCCCCCCGGAATTTCTGTCACATTATGAGCCTAGCCTACCCTTTGCATGCCTTAGACAGAATGACGGGTTAAGTGACAAATTTTGACGTGCAGAGCTTCCCGATGCAAACTGTCACATAATCGAACGTATATGTGACAGGTACAAGATGCTGATTGGCTACATGCGAGTATCGAAGGCGGATGGCTCCCAGGCGACGGACTTGCAGCGCGATGCGCTGGTCGCGGCCGGTGTTGATCCGGCGCATCTCTATGAAGACCAAGCGTCCGGAAAACGCGAGGATCGTCCCGGTCTGGCGAGCTGTCTGAAGGCACTACGGCCAGGCGACACGTTGGTCGTTTGGAAACTGGATCGGCTCGGGCGCGACCTGCGCCATCTGATCAATACCGTCCATGACCTGACCGGACGCGGCATCGGCCTCAAGGTGCTGACCGGGCACGGCGCGGCCATTGACACCACGACCGCCGCCGGCAAGCTGGTCTTCGGTATCTTCGCCGCGCTGGCCGAGTTCGAGCGCGAGTTGATCGCCGAGCGCACCGTGGCGGGCCTGGCCTCAGCACGGGCACGCGGCCGGAAAGGCGGCCGGCCGTTCAAGATGACCGCCGCCAAGCTGCGGCTGGCGATGGCGGCAATGGGGCAGTCAGAGACCAAGGTCGGCGACCTGTGCCAGGAACTTGGCATCACGCGGCAGACCCTGTATCGGCATATTTCACCCAAGGGCGAGCTACGTCCAGATGGCGAGAAGCTACTCAGCCGAATTTGATGCCGACATGAGGCGACGTAGCGAAAGCGTGGTTTGTCTCAATTTGACGGCGGCGAACCGCAAGCGTTCGGTTCGCCGCTCGTTTCGGTCGCAGTGCTGGCCCGCGCCTGGAAACGTTGATAACACTCCAGCCCGCAGAAGTGCTCGACGTACTCCGCGCCTTCCGGTGTGAAGGCGGCATCGAGCGGAATTTCCTTGCAGCACACGCAGCAACTGGTGGCGGTCGGATCATTTGCATTCATGGTGGCACCCCTCCATTGACTGACGAAGACGGCGAATGCCGCCGCCGGCATCGGCTTTGCGAACAGAAAGCCTTGCCCGCGCTCGAACGCTTGGGCCCTCCGCCGTAGTCCATCCATCCGGCCGGGAAGCGCTCATGATCTTTCCCTGAATGCCCGCAACGCCCGCGCCAGTGACAGAAGAAACAGGCCGGTCAAACCGAGCGCCGTGATGACCCAATACTCGACAAGGAATGCACCGGCGGTTGTGCCGGCCAGCACGGCAGCGAGGATGGACAGGTGGCAGGGGCAAGTCAGCACGGCCAGCGTGCCCCACAGGTAGCCGGTGAACGGTTTGTGCGTCTCGGCCGGCATGCGCTCGGGGCTGTTCATGGCAAACTCTCCGCATGCTGTGCCGGCGCGGTCGGCATGGCGGCCAACTGCACTTCCAGATTGGCCAACGCTTCGCGCCGGCGTTCGACGAACTGACGCAGCACAGCAAGCTGCGCGGCAGTTTCATCGCAGTTCGCCGCATCCAGCGCCCGGCACAGCCGCGCCAATGCGCCGAGGCCGATGCCCGCCTCGAAGGCGGCCCACACGAAGCACAGTCGCTGCAAGGCGGCGTCATCGAACAGGCCGTAGCCACCCGTGGTGCAGGCGACTGGCCGCAGCAATCCGCGCAGCAGGTAGTCGCGCACGATATGCACGCTCACCCCGGCATCAAGGGCCAGCCGGGACACCGTGTAGGCGTTCATCGAACACCTCCTTTTGGTCGGTTCACGGCAATGCATATACCGTTTCGCCGAGTTCAATCCGCGCGCTGCGAATCCGATGCCGGTGCCGTAGAACATTGGGTCGATATCCGATCACGGTGTCCTAGATGACATGGTCTGCAACAGATGTCGATTAAACTCCTGGCCCAAGCCGAAAGCCTCGTGGACACTGACGATCGCCAATCCTTCCAATCCTTGATGCTTGGAGGCCCAGTCTTCCGCCGTCGGGACAGATGCAAAGAAATGTACATGGCAACAGAAGGACTGACGAACGTCGGCTGCTTCCTGTGGCAATACCAAGGACACCGCCATGCCGGCAGGTTCGACAGCCTGTATCTCGCTGGGTGAAACCGTGAGTGAAACGGGTGCTCCGGTTGCAGCGCAATGCGATGAGACGCGAGCTGTACGGCCGATCAGCGCCGGAAATATCAAGGTGTCCAGCGCGCACCAGGCATACAGACGGCGGTCGTCAATTTCAAAGACATACGAAGTCTCGCGCAAGGTGAGGCCGTAGCCGATGATGTTCCCATCTTTGTCATATTCGGTACTGGTGGCCTGTTCGAGTACGGCGGCCACTCGCTCAGCGGGCCAGTCGAGAATCCCGGCAAGTGTCGTTCGTGAAACCGGACGCCCCTTGGCGAGTTCCCGCAGTAGCGGGACCAAGAGATCCGCAGTACCATTGGTACGATTGACCGAAGTGAGACGTTCTAAAATATATGGGGCGAGCTTCATGGTTCCATCTCCTTTCATCCTGCGCAGCAGGACAATTGTTTGACATCCTTGGTGAAGGTCTGCGCCGCGAGCTTCAGCCCCTCGACCATCGTCAGGTAGGGGAACAACTGGTCAGCCAGTTCCTGTACGGTCATGCGGTTACGGATCGCGAGCACCGCCGTCTGGATCAGCTCGCCCGCTTCCGGGGCCACTGCCTGTACCCCAATGAGTCGTCCGCTACCTTCCTCGGCTTGTCCTTTCGAATTTGAATTGGATAGCGTAACCTTACTTCCGTACTCATGTACGGAGTCAAGCGGTATGGAAAATAATTTGGAGAACCTGACCATTGGCGTTTTTGCCAAGGCAGCCGGCGTCAACGTGGAGACCATCCGGTTCTATCAGCGCAAGGGCTTGTTGCCCGAGCCGGACAAGCCCTATGGCAGCATTCGCCGCTATGGCGCGGCGGACGTGACACGGGTGCGATTCGTGAAATCGGCCCAGCGGTTGGGCTTCAGCCTGGATGAAATCGCCGAGTTGCTGCGGCTCGACGATGGCACCCACTGCGAGGAGGCCAGCAGCCTGGCCGAGCACAAGCTCCAAGACGTGCGCGAGAAGATGGCCGATTTGGCGCGCATGGAGGCTGTGCTGTCTGACCTGGTGTGCGCCTGCCATTCGCGGCAGGGGAATGTTTCGTGTCCGCTGATTGCGTCGTTGCAAGGTGGAACGAGCTTGGCAGGGGCTTCCACAGCTTAGCGTGCTTTATTTAATGAGATGGTCACTCCCTCCTTCCCAGTACTATGCTGAGGACAGGCTTTCATTCGGAGAACCATCATGGAAAACATTGCGCTTATTGGTATCGATCTGGGTAAGAACTCTTTCCATATTCATTGTCAGGATCATCGTGGGAAGGCCGTTTACCGTAAAAAATTCACCCGACCAAAGCTAATCGAATTTCTGGCGACATGCCCAGCAACAACCATCGCGATGGAAGCCTGTGGCGGTTCTCACTTTATGGCACGCAAGCTGGCAGAGTTAGGGCATTTTCCAAAGCTGATATCACCGCAATTTGTCCGCCCATTCGTTAAAAGCAACAAAAATGACTTCGTTGATGCTGAAGCTATCTGTGAAGCAGCATCACGTCCATCTATGCGTTTCGTGCAGCCCAGAACCGAATCTCAGCAGGCAATGCGAGCTCTGCATCGTGTCCGTGAATCCCTGGTTCAGGATAAGGTGAAAACAACTAATCAGATGCATGCTTTTCTGCTGGAATTTGGTATCAGCGTTCCGCGAGGTGCTGCCGTTATTAGTCGACTGAGTACCCTTCTTGAGGACAGTAGTTTGCCTCTTTATCTCAGCCAGTTACTGCTGAAATTACAACAGCATTATCACTATCTTGTTGAGCAGATTAAAGATCTGGAATCTCAGTTGAAACGAAAGTTGGACGAAGATGAGGTTGGACAGCGCTTGCTGAGTATTCCCTGCGTTGGAACGCTGACTGCCAGTACTATTTCAACTGAGATTGGCGACGGGAAGCAGTACGCCAGCAGCCGTGACTTTGCGGCGGCAACAGGGCTGGTACCCCGACAGTACAGCACGGGAGGTCGGACGACATTGTTAGGGATTAGCAAGCGGGGCAACAAAAAGATCCGAACTTTGTTGGTTCAGTGTGCCAGGGTATTCATACAAAAACTGGAACACCAGTCTGGCAAGTTGGCCGACTGGGTCAGGGAGTTGTTGTGTCGGAAAAGCAACTTTGTCGTCACCTGTGCTCTGGCAAACAAGCTGGCCAGAATAGCCTGGGCACTGACGGCGCGACAGCAAACTTACGAAGCATAAAGGCAGAAATACACCAGTTTAAACAATCATTCATCTGGTTTTGCGAATACTGATATTGATGATACAAACGGCCCACCGGCCTGTTGAGGAACCTGTAAAACGGAAAGGCTCGCTGAAGCCGTATATTTTCTGGAGGTTCATCAGGCGCGGAACTCATCGAGGCGCGGGAATAAAATCCCATTCAGACGCCGGATAGATTCAAGCAAGCCAACTTATCGTCAAAATCGGTGTTGCAAAAACGGGAGTGACCATAGATTCCGTTTTCTGAGACGACCACAGATCAGAAAAGACTGTGCAGCCGACTCTTGATATTCCGTGCAGTCACCTTCTGAAAATGACAGGCGCGGCACGGGAATCAAGGCATTGCGATTCTCGAAAATAGTTCTTGAAATTCTATTCTTGATTGCATATCATCTCAACGAGTTTCGATAAGAAAGGATGCGCATGCGACCGTCTGTTGTGCTTGACATGAAGCGAAGCGCAGTGCGTGAAGCGGTAGGCCGCTTTCGCGCCGCGAACCCGCGCGTCTTCGGCTCGGTGCTGCATGGCACCGACCGGGATGGCAGCGACCTCGACCTGTTGGTCGATGCGCTGCCCGGTGCCACGTTGTTGGACTTGGGCGATTTGGAAGAAGAACTGAAATCGCTGCTCGGCGTTGACGTCGATCTGCTGACTCCCGGCGACCTGCCGCCGAAGTTCCGGGCCAAGGTGCTCGCGGAGGCGCAACCGATATGAGCGAGAACCGCCTGCCCGATTACCTCGACCACATTCAGCAGGCCGCAACCGATGCGCGCAGCTTCGTGGAAGGGATGGCCAAGGACGACTTCTTGGCCGACAAGCGCACCCAGCAGGCCGTCATCATGAGCCTGATCGTCATCGGCGAGGCGGCCACAAAGGTGATGGATGGCTACGTCGAGTTCACCCAGGCGCATGCCGACGTGCCGTGGCGCAGCATGCGCAATATGCGTAATCGCATGGCTCACGGCTATTTCGACATCAACCTCGATGTGGTGTGGGAGACGGTACAGGAATGGCTGCCGGCGTTGCTCCAGCAATTGCCCGCCGTGCGTCAGGATGCCGACGATGAAGACCGTAACGACAACTGTGAAAGAGGGATCTCCGATGACTGTTGAATCGAGAATATTTTCTGTAGCCGAGTATGTTCAGCCGTCCGAAGGCGAGCCTATTCGTTCCGTTGTGCTTGAAACCCGAGACTCAATTATCGTGGTTTGGCATGTCCATCCCGGGCAGGAAATTGCGGCTCACATTCATCCTCACGGCCAAGACACGTGGACTGTTTTGTCGGGAATGGCTGATTACTTTCAGGGCAATGGGATTGTTCGTGCCCTCAGGGAAGGTGAGATAGCCGTGGCAAGACCGGGCCAAGTGCACGGGGCGCGAAATACAGGTACCGAGCCATTTGTGTTAGTCTCGGTTGTGGCATCAGCCAATGCCGGTTTCGTATTGGCTGAGCGATAGAGCCCAATCTCTGGAGTTGGTCCAATGAGCGGTCGGGGAGATAGGTAACAGACATGCAGCGGACACGGCTGCTAAACCAGGTCGCAAACCTCCTTGCGTCGCAGCGTGCCGCAAGCGACGCGATCAATCGAATGGGGTCGGCATGAGACTGAACACCATCCAGTTCCCGACCGCGTAGCCGCCTGTCCTGCCGATCAGGTCTTGACCATCGACGCCTGGGATCAGTCCTGAATGTTCTTGGAGACCACTACGTTATGAGCCGCAGCCGCCGCAAAACACCCATCGTCGGGCACACGACCTGCGGCAGCGAGCGCGAGGACAAGAAGCTCTGGCATCAGCGCTGGCGCACCCGTGAGCGCACGGCGCTGACCAGCGCGTCGCCCGAAGCCCTGAGCGCCCATCTGCCCCTGCTGGAAAACCAGGCCAGCAGCGTCTGGTCGATGGGCAAGGATGGCCGCTCCTACTGGCCCGTCAAGCGCCAGGCCGCCACGGCGGATCGCATCGCCAATCACAAGGGACGCAACCCGCAAGAACGCGCCTCCCTGAAAAAGCGCCTGCTGCGCAAGTGGATGAGCAAATGAAGCTCTCCTTCCATCAGCACATTGCGCTGTTCTGGATGATCGGTGCTCCGGGCGTCTTCGCGCCCGTGATCGAGAACGCCAAGCGGCCCGATGCCGGCGCCGTCATGGCGTGGGGTGTCGCGATCGTGGCGGTGATGATCCTCTTCACCCCTTTGCTGCTGCGCTGTCCACCATTCCGGCGCTGGTATGGCCGGACGGATGCGCTGTCGGAGCGGCAGCGCCAGGCGCTTGCCGAGCGCGGCCTGCGCCGCTACTACCAGACCGCTTTCGATGACGGCTACGTGCCCCGCGTGATGCCCTACGTGTGGCGCATCATCTGGACGGTCGGCGGGTTGATGGCTGTGACCGCCGTACTGCCTACCAACACCGGACGGCCAGCCTTCGATGCCTTGGTGGTCTTCTCGACCTGGTATCCGATAGGCGTGATGCTGCTGGTTTTCGCGTCGAGGCCCCTTGGCCGGTTGATTCGCCAAAGAGCACAGGAGCGGCGGAAATGAGCACGTCAACCATCGAGGCGCTGGCCAGCGCCTGGGCAAGGATTGCCGAGGAAGCGGAATTCCCCGCTGACTACGAGGGGACTGCCACACCACAAGCGCATCGGGCTAGCGAAGCTATTCAGGAGCAGATTCGGGAGCGCATCGTCGCCACCAACGACATGCGGCTGTTCAGCCTGCTGCACCTGCTGAGTCAGGCGTCGCTGCGCATGGAGCAAGCGCTGTGGCCGGAGGATTACGAGCGGATGACGCGCGAGGTTGAGGAAGCCCTGCGGCAAGCCACCGACGCCAACGCCAGATCGTACACCCACGAAGAAGTGATGCAGGCGATGCAGGAACGCATCGACCGGGCGCGAGACAAGCCATGTTGATTGGCTATGCGCGCGTCTCGACGCAGGATCAGAACCTGGAGCTGCAACGCGAAGCCTTGAGCAAGGCCGGATGTAAAAAGGTCTTCGAGGACAAGGTGAGTGGCACGCGGGCAGACCGGCCTGGCTTGGCCAAGACGCTCGAAATGCTGCGCGAAGGCGATACTTTGGTCGTCTGGAAGCTCGACCGGCTGGGCCGGTCGGTCAAGCAACTGGTCGATCTGGTCGGCGATCTGCACAAGCACGGTGTCCAGTTCAGGAGCCTCACCGACTCCATCGACACCGGCACACCATCCGGGCGGTTCTTCTTCCACGTCATGGCGAGCCTTGCCGAAATGGAGCGCGAGCTGACCGTCGAGCGCACCCGCGCCGGGCTGGAAGTCGCCAAGCAGCTCGGCCGCAAAGGCGGCCGCAAGCCGAAGATGACCGACAGCAAGATCGAGTCGGCCAAGAAGCTGCTGGCCAGCGGGGTGCCGCCCAAGGACGTGGCCAAGAACCTCGGCGTGTCCATTCCGACGCTGTACCGCTGGGTGCCAGCCTCCACGCACGCTTAGCGTGCTTTATTTAATGAGATGGTCACTCCCTCCTTCCCGGTACTATGCTGAGGACAGGCTTTCATTCGGAGAACTATCATGGAAAACATTGCGCTCATTGGTATCGATCTGGGTAAAAACTCTTTCCATATTCATTGCCAGGATCGTCGCGGGAAGGCTGTTTACCGTAAAAAATTTACCCGGCCAAAGTTGATCGAATTTTTGGCGACATGCCCCGCTACAACCATCGCAATGGAAGCCTGTGGCGGTTCTCACTTTATGGCACGCAAGTTGGAAGAGTTGGGGCATTCCCCAAAGCTGATATCACCACAATTTGTCCGCCCGTTCGTTAAAAGCAATAAAAACGACTTTGTCGACGCCGAAGCTATTTGTGAAGCTGCATCGCGTCCGTCTATGCGTTTTGTGCAGCCCAGAACGGAATCTCAGCAGGCAATGCGGGCTCTGCATCGTGTCCGTGAATCCCTGGTTCAGGATAAGGTAAAAACAACCAATCAAATGCATGCTTTTCTGCTGGAATTTGGCATTAGCGTTCCCCGAGGAGCTGCCGTTATTAGCCGACTGAGTACCATTCTTGAGGATAATAGTTTGCCTCTTTACCTCAGCCAGTTATTGCTGAAATTACAACAGCATTATCACTATCTTGTTGAGCAGATTAAAGATTTGGAATCCCAGTTGAAACGAAAGTTGGACGAAGATGAGGTTGGACAGCGCTTGCTGAGCATTCCCTGCGTCGGAACACTGACAGCGAGTACTATTTCAACTGAGATTGGCGACGGGAAGCAGTACGCCAGCAGCCGTGACTTTGCGGCGGCAACAGGGCTTGTACCTCGGCAGTACAGCACGGGAGGTAGGACGACATTGCTGGGAATTAGTAAGCGAGGTAATAAAAAGATCCGAACTTTGTTGGTTCAATGTGCCAGGGTATTCATACAAAAACTGGAACACCAGTCTGGCAAATTGGCCGATTGGGTCAGGGATTTACTGTGCCGGAAAAGCAACTTTGTCGTCACTTGTGCTCTGGCAAACAAGCTGGCCAGAATAGCCTGGGCCCTAACGGCACGACAGCAAACTTATGTAGCATAACGGCAGAAATACACCGGTTTAAAGAATTACTGATCTGGTTTTGCGAATACTGATATTGATGATACTAACGGCCCACCGGCCTGTTGAGGAACCTGTAAAACGGAAAGGCTCATTGAAGCCGTATATTTTCTGGAGGTTCATCAGGCGCGGAACTCATCAAGGCGCGGGAATAAAATCCCATTCAGACGCCGGATAGATTCAAGCAAGCCAACTTGTCGTCAAAATCGGTGTTGCAAAAACGGGAGTGACCATAGATTCCGTTTTCTGAGACGACCCCGATCAGTATTACGTTATCCCACTCCAGCCCCTTGGAACCATGCAGTGTGGAAAGGATGAAGGGATCGCAGTCAGTAGCAGCCTCGCCTGGATTCAAGATAAGGTTTAAAAACGTGCGGGAATCGATCTTACTGGAGTCAAGTAGCTCCCCGATCCTCACGACCCCTCGTTGCTGGTCGTTCGATCCAGTGCGAGTTACACCCTCAGAGCCAACACTATCAATGAAACCCTCCATACTCAGGCGTCGTAACACATCGATAGCAGGCGTTTCCTCTCCGTCTTTCTGGCAGATAGTGGCGAGCCTGCCCAGCCGATCTTTTTGGTATTGTGCGCCCTCGAATAACTGACCTAGAGCAGACCATAGGTCGGCGTGCGGAGCCATCAATCCACTGAGCGCCGCTTTGAATTGCCCTTTCTGCCATCTAAAACCAGCCTCCTTCAGAAAGCCGTAAACAATCGCTTGTTTGTTGGGATGGTTTTCCAGTAGCCGCAGATCGCCGTACACAGACAGCAAGACGCCAACTACCAGTATCCCGATTTCGGTGCGGGTGTGTAATGCGCTTGAACCATTGAGGTAGCGATAAGGTAGCCCACACAGGCGTAAAGCAATTTCCGCCTCAGCAAGGTTCGCCTTAGTGCGGGACAATATGGCTTGTGTTCCACTGCTCACCGAGAGGTTTGATAGCACCTTGGATAGGCAGTTATCAAAGTGCAATCTGACCTCTGTTTTGGGGGTGCTAGGATGACTGACACAAAGCTTGGTCAGCTTTGTAGAGTTGCGCCGAATTACCGAGTTAGCCATCAAGGAAAGCTCATGGCCAAATCTGAACGTGCATGACAGTTGAAACACCTTCGTATTCGGGTAGTGCCTTTCAAACAGTCCGCCGATAAAGTCTGGTCGAGCACCACGCCACTCATAAATACACTGGTTAACATCACCAACAGCCATAACCGACGTATCCGACTTAGATAGCAAGCGGGTCATGTCATGCTGTATCAGGTTAACGTCCTGATATTCATCAACAATGATGTGCTTGAAGTGGGCACCAAGGCTGCTGTCATTACGCAACAGTGCGACAGCCTCAATCAAACAGTCATCAAAGGTTCGCAGACTGTTTTCCTCCAGCAGCTCACAATAGCGGCCATAGGCGTGAATAAACTCCCGTTTGATGTTGCTGAACGTTGGATCATTGGCAGCATCAACAGGAGTTACGGCCGCCGCCCGGCAGCGAGCAATAAACAGCTCGAAGTTTTCAATTTCATTGGGGTCAATATAATTCGCCTCATGGTCAAAGCCATAGCGGTAGGCTTGCTTTACCAGTTGCTCATAGCGGTAGTCGCTTGGAGTAATGAGGTCTTTCTTATTGATAATCTGTTGGCGTTCTCCGTAACCAACAATCTTTAAGGCCAAGCTGTGGAACGTGCGGATTTCTGGAATCACGCTCGACATCAGTGCCGTCTTCAAGTTCTCCGTGAAGCTCACCTGCGCCGACTTGTTGTACATCAGGATCAGAATGGAGCGAGGATCAGTTCCCGTCTTGACCAGCCGCTCAACGCGCTTTACAAGTGTGGTTGTTTTCCCGCTACCAGGTACGGCTTTTACCAACGCATGTCCGGTGTCATGGCTGACAATACTTTTCTGCTCCCAAGTCAGTCTTTTGGTCATGCCTTAACCTTGTAATTGGCGCACTGACGGGCCTCGGTGTAGGGAACGATCTTTGCCTTACTGTGACATTGCAGATAGCCATCCTCCCATCGGCCTGCTTGCTCGCACATAATGCAGTTGGGAAATAGTGAATGAGGATCGGCGTGACGGATAAAAGCTCGTAAGTTATCAGCCAGCTCAGCGGCCCCTAACGATCTAGGCCATGTGTTCACGTCAGAATTGATTGTTAAATCCACTTCAGCGAGCGGCATCGTTTGTTCGTTGAGTCGGCCGGAACCACTTAAACTCCAGACAGACATATCCACGTTACCTACTGAGCAGACGCCGCTACAGGTGTCCACAGATTGAAACGGGGGAAGCCAGTTGAATACTCTCAGGATCTTCTCCTTGATCGAGTAGGCCCCGGTAAGCAACATCTGAATATCAGAGGCAGATTGGACCTTAAACTCAAGAATCGGGATACCGGCTTCGATCTTGTCTTGAGAGCAGGGGTGTGTGACACAAATCTCTACGTAGCAACGCCTTTCGCCAGTCGTATCATACAACATCACGTCTGGTCGCAGCCCTGTGACCTTATCGTGTTTTTCCAGCTCTGCCTGATCGAAAAATTGAGTCAAGTTGTAGCGTGCAGGCACGGATTTTACGCACTGACGTGCTTCGTCTCTAACCAAGGCTAAACGAGAACCATTACAGGCAACCCGGCGCTCCAGCTCAAGGCTAATAGGCATTTCACGGCTGAGAGCTTGTTGGTAGCGATAGAAGAATGCTTCTTTGCCGCACTTGTGAAGATAGGTTTCAAGGGCACAGCATTCTTCCGAATGGCGAAAGTGCTTAGCGTTGAACTCGCCCATTACCGGGGTCAGGGGGCTCTTACAACCTGGGCAGGTGTAAGTATGTGAGCGCAGGGCAGCGCCAATGTGCGTGAGGGTGCCCTCGCCGTCTAGCGCGTAAGCGTATTGTATTGAGCTGGATTGAGTTGTCATGACTGCGTATCCTCCCAAAAAAATCCAGCTAAGAACAGACCTTACGGCAGGCAAATGGTAAGTAGTGCTTCTTGAAGCAGTCGAGTGTACAGCGGCTCAGTGAAAAAGCTAATCGCCCGCTCAACAACCTAGTGATACTGGTGCAGATTCGACAATGAGTTAATGCCCGGAGAGCATCTGCAAGACTTCTAGCTGGAAGGCATTCCAACCAGCCCTCGCTTCTGAAAAGCCGTCAGGAAACGGTAAAATCCAACCAAGTGAGCAACTTCACTTGATCAAAGATCTAAGGCTAGAATGATGGAATTCCAACCTTAGTTTGCAAATAGCCTAAACATATAACTTCCTCTGAGGATTTAAAAGAATTCTCAGATGTCTTGAAAGCTACTTTTTAAACTTTCTCATTCTGAGAAGCATATTTAATTTTGCTGCGTCTGCTCGTGCTGCTGCTACAGAAAGGGCTTTATGCAGTGAAACTACCACGACAAACAAACAGAACATCGACCAGAATCCATCCATTTCGTTTACCTAATCGTTGAGGTTTTTATTCGGGATATCTGGCTAAATAGGACTACACAGATACCCAGTTAAACCCCCCGCTTACATAACACTCCGGTTCCTCACCAGACGTTTTATTCTATCGCGGTCTGTGGTTATCAGAAGCTGCATAAACCGGTTATTTAGTCCGTTACGCGAAAATTATTGAGGATCCGGGCTGTTAAACTGTTCTTCCTCTTTCGCTTCCGGAGAAAAGGGGAGGTGTCACCCTGCGGCCGGGTAGTGAAAGGGATTTGACGTAATTCAGGCGAAGGGCGAACAAGACCGCAAAGGACGCCCGGGCGACCGGATACCTGCCGGGTTGTGCGAAGTAAAAACCGGAAGCAGTGATAACACAAACAGGCCCCTACAGCGTAAGGATTGTGATGGACGATAAAGAGCAATTTACGAATCTTGTGGCAAAGCATGCCTCCGGACTCACCGAAGAGCAGCTGGCCGGTTACGATGCCTGTTCCCTGGATGGTGAATGCGTCACGCCTTCATACGAGGTTTTCCGGGGGTATCGTACCCGCCATACCCTGGATGAATTTCTGGAGATGGCCATATCGCTGAATGCCATCCACCCGGATGAATATTTAACGGATATGCTGCTTAAGCCTCATGAGGTGATCGGCGCTCTGGCCGATGAAGGCGACCAGCTGAACAACGCCACCCCGGTTTATTTCTTCCCGGATACCGGCGTCTATGCAGCGGCCGTCAGTGAAACCCGGGTGCTCGATGCCTGGCTTTGCTGGCCATGCTACCCGGCGAACTGGTAACGCGGCCGTTGGAATTGCACCGGCAGGATACGAATTTAACCGACCCCGTGGCGGGAAGGTTATCACAATTGCATGTCCTCATCCCTCAAGCCCCCTGCCAGGCCCTAACGTGCTGTCAGGCTTCGCCTGATTCCCGATCTGCGCCGGTACTTCAGCCGATAACTTTTTGTTTTCTTTTTATTTTCTCCCCATTTCCTCAAAGTTCGCGGGCGGCGTGGACAGGGCACCATTGCCGCATGTGGGGTCTTAATAAGGGCAGGGTGGTCAGGTTTGCTCGATGCCGGGGGTAGGCCCTACCCTTTATGGGATGAGGACATGCAATTCACTAAATTAATCGACAGCACCGGTGGTGACTTATCTGTAACGGGTCAGTTTTGATACGGGGAATGTTTCAGGGTTAAGATCTGGAATCATAAAAATATACGCTCCCGTTCAGGACATACGACTTGAAATGGATAATGCCATTAAAGGAATTCCAGCCTTTCGTCGATAACAGTTTCTGACCATCGCCATAACCATGTCATGGAGGAGACTAACCGTGTTTCAGAGGTGAGCTGGTGCCTGGCAAAACATACAAACTCAAATATCAGGAAGCGAGTTTAGTTGTTTATAACATGCAGCCGTGTAACTGATTAGGTACCGGCAAAAGGAGGAAATAATGTTTGAAAACTACGTTTGTAAAATCTATGTAAGCAATGATCCTCATTTTAGTAGCCATCTCGAAGCAACTGCGTTTGGTTTCGATAATGGTCAGCAGCAAAAGATTCTCACCGCAGCCCATGTTGTTACCAATGCTCTTGGAAAAATTTATCCCGTCAGCAATACACTTAAACTTTACGTCAAATTTCTTAACCATCAAGGACTGGTGAACGAAGAGCCTGTTCTAGTCGATTTCATTCTCAATGAGGCTAATGACAGGGCAGACTTTAAAGACGGCATTCCGTTTGTTGACAGTGCAGAAATCGTATTACCAGCTGGAATACAACAGCCTGTAAGTAGTTACTTTAAGGTCCTGGCTCCCGCAGCTGGCATGGGTACATTGGGTGTCGGATATCCAATGAATGAGACAACAATTTCGACATTCCCTGGTGAAGTTTCAGGCATTTGGCCTTTAAATTGCTCAAATCATTCTCCCCAACATCTCACAACTCGCTTTGTAATAGCACATTTCAACACCGATGGTTGCTCTGGTGGACCCTATGTCGTCTCCGAGAATGACGAGCATTTTGTCATTGGAAGTCTGGTTGGAATAATGTCTGGAACCTGCCCAGATTCAAATCCACACATGTCTGTTCAGTCCGCTACTGATTTTTAGCAAAGTCAGTTCCAAAATGACGCTGGCACGATAGTTATTTTGGGTCTGCCCGATATGGCGTCTGCCCTTACTAACAGCAACAGCATTGAAACTGACAAACATGAACTCGAAAGTGCCACAATAGTAAGTCATGATTTCTTCATCACTTTTATGGTGCTCTTTTTCACCTATCACACAGCAAGTTATGAATACGAGGCCTGTAATGGACGCTACCGAAACTGAAGAGCTCGAAAAAATTCGCAAGAAGGCAATGGATGAAGTTACAAGTGCTCTTCAGGCGCTTGAAAATAAGTTCCCGGGTATTACTGAGGGCGCAGCAGCTTTGGCGGGGTCAGGCGTAGGCGCAGCGGCTTCCTTCGGTGCTCTCTATACGCTTGGTACAACGGGAGTGTCAGCAGCAGGCATAACCTCCGGGCTCGCTACAGCAGGGTCTATCGTCGGTGGCGGTATGGTTGCAGGCATTGCGGTATTGGCCGCACCTGTAGCTGTGTTAGGGATTGGCGGGTACGCGATAGTGAAACACAAAAAAAAATGCGAAACTGACAGCCGCCCTTAGTCAGGCCATCCAAAAGCTCTACGAAGTTCAGGAAAGGTTGATGTCGAATGCGGAATATTTTAAGGCAGAAATTGCTGGCATCAAGGCAACAATCGACATGCTTACTAAGAAAGCTCCAAAAGGTAGCCTGGTCGCGGTGAGGTAAACACATGAGTCAGTCTCCTTATGATGATGAGTTCAGGGCCATCCGTTATATTCAGCTCCGTGGTCAGGATATCGCGAACGCTCACGAGACAATTAACAGTGATATAGAGAGCCTTAAGGCACAGTTGACCGGGCTAATCAGCGGCACTGAACTTGATGAAGCGGAGCATCTGGCGCTTAAAGAACATCATCTGCGAGAAATGACCCCTTCAGATACTGCCATGCATTCTACTGGTCTCAAGACTATATATAGCGAGGCTAACCAGCGTGTATGCGGTGATATTGGACTGGCCACAATACTCTCCACGGATGACTTGGCTGTTGTAGATGCCCGGATCCAGAATCATATTAAAGAATTTAATGATCGCTACGCACTCGACGCCTGGGATTATGCTATTGCCTGCGGATGCGGGCTCATAGCATCCATGCTGGATTTACTTTGCGTCAGAGCCCCGCCAAAACCTACGGTGAGCTTTACGGCAGAAGTGGATGGTATTTTCAATAAACAGGTGCAGAAAGCCTTCAATGCCATTTTGCCGGAGGACCTGAGTACAAAACTCTCAGATTTGTTCCCTATAGGGGCACCAGACAGTTCGATCAGCAGCGATTTAGTGGGTGCGGCCGGTGGCGTTTTGTCTCCCACAAATCACCGCTTAAGAGCTTTGTCACACGATCCCGTACTGGGCATTATTTTCGGTATAAAGGATATGCTGAACGGGACCTGTACGGTGGTTCAGAATGGACAGATCGTGGTTTATCCTTCCAGTAAAGGCGTTACAGACGAAACCAATATTTTCAGGCTCATCGCCAGAATGTTTGGACACCTGGCATCGGATGTTAATGCCCCCTCAGCAAAAGGAAACCGTGGCATGGGGTTACCGGCTCCTTTTATGGGGCTACTTCGTATGCTTGAGGGGATCCCTGTGGGGAGTTCTAACTTCGGCAAACAAATAGAGTACATGTATGTCAACGGGTATGACTTTCGTCAGTTTATCGTGACAAGTATTCCGATGAGCATAATGGAAGTTTTGATGCGGGTTTTCTATGTGGCGAAACAGGTATCGCTGGGAAAAGGAGCTTTTGGGGAGACCTTACTGGATACCATGCCGTTGCGGCTAAATCCACGCTTCCGGATGATGCTTGCCCTGGGTTATGGAACTTCCAGTGCTGTTAACGCAGGTAAAATGTATATCACCGGCAATATTCTCAATGCGAATTACGCCTCCTGGATGGGGTTGGCCTGGAATGGTTTTCACTCACTCAAGTGGTCCCTTTATCAGCGACACTTAAAGCTTTGGGCCGGTATTGAAAAGGCAGAACTGGAACGGCTTCAGAACAATATAGACAGCATCGAGGCATTGACCATCAGAGCAGGAAACTTGCCAGTCAAGTAACATTCACCGGAGCACCTCCGGAACCCCATAGCCCACCAGCTGCTAAAAATGTCTGCCTTTGCTTTTAATACTCTCTCTGCCTCCTCCCCGAGGCAGAGAGTAGCTCGTAGTTATTTATACAGCTCACAACAGGGCCATAAGATACTCCGCTTCTCGTTTACCGATGATCCTGATCTGTCAGCTCTCTTACCGGATGCTGTACGAGCGTAACGGCTTATTATTGATAGTTCTCTCATATCAAACCTCATAAAGATTTATGCTGCCACTTAGTAACAGCCTAAAGGTTGTACTCTCTATTTAACAGCTTTTAGGCTGTTAATTTGATATTACAGCTTTTAGGGTGTATGTTTAGAAAACAGCGTACAAGGTGTATCAGAGGAACTACTGAGGCCAGCTTATGATCAATAATGATTACCCGTTAAACACGCTCAACCAGTTGCGTCCCTTGCTCATTGGTTTTCGCAAGGCGAATGGCCTGACGCAAAAAGACCTGTCCGAAAGGTTAGGGGTCACTCAACAGACATACTCACGTCTGGAAGCCAACCCTGCCAGTGCGAGCATTGAACGGCTATTCAAGGTGTTTTCTATCCTGGGCGTAAAAATCAGCTTCTCCTCGACAACCGCCTCTTCAGAGGGGAAGCAGACGGAAGAAATGCTTAAATCAAACTCACCTGCACGACAGGAGAAATGGTAACGATATGAGCCGGAAACAGCAGCGTCTGGCAATCTGGATGAACGGAATCAAAGTCGGATACTGGGAAAAAAGTAAAGGGGTAGACAGCTTACAATACCTTCCTGACTGGAGTGCAGACGAACAGGGAAGGCCGCTGTCATTGTCCCTTCCTTTTACTCCCGGGAACCAGGTCTGGCGTGGAAATGTGGTACGTGACTATTTTGATAATTTACTCCCGGACAGCGAAGGCATACGCAGACGTCTGGCAATGCGTTACAAGGCCGATAGCCTGGAGCCTTTTGATCTTCTGACGGAGCTGGGAAAAGACTGCGTGGGCGCGATACAGCTGCTTCATGACGGAGATGAACCCACAGATTTATATTCCGTGAAGTATCACCCGCTTACTGAATCAGAAATTGCGGCAACTTTGCGTAATACCACGGAGACATTGCTACCGGGCAGGCCAGAAGATAACGACGACTTACGTTTATCTATTGCCGGTGCTCAGGAGAAAACAGCCCTACTGTGGCATGAAGATCGGTGGTGTATGCCGGAGGGTAATACACCAACGACGCATATATTCAAGCTACCGCTCGGACTTGTGGGGAACATGAAAGCCGACATGCGCTCGTCGGTTGAAAATGAATGGCTCTGCTCGGTACTTCTCGAACAGTACGGGCTCCCCGTGGCAAGAACGCAGATTGCTCACTTTGAAGATCAGAAAGCGCTGGTGGTAGAACGTTTTGACCGAAAATGGTCAGGAAACGGACAATGGATCATTCGTTTACCCCAGGAGGATATGTGTCAGGCCCTGGGCATTTCGCCATTACGAAAATATCAGGCGGACGGCGGGCCAGGTATATCGGAAATTATGGAAGTTCTGAGTAATTCAGACCGTGCTGAGCGTGACAAAGCGCAGTTTTTTATGACGCAGATAGTTTTCTGGATGATGGCCGCAACAGATGGCCACGCTAAAAATTTCAGTATTTCTATTGGGCCACAGGGACGTTATCACCTTACACCACTCTATGATGTGTTGTCGGCATGGCCGGTGATCGGTCATGGGAACAATCAGATATCCTGGCAGAAGTGCAAACTGGCGATGGCCGTACGTGGCAGTAGCAACTATTACCAGATATATCGAATACAACGACGCCACTGGATCAGGCATGGTGAGATAACCGGCCTGAGTAAACAGCAGACAGAGGCGATGATAGAGGAAATCATCGCCAGAACCCCGGGTGTCATTGAACGTGTTAGCGGGCTTCTTCCGGACCAGTTCCCCCAGCAGCTTGCGGAAAGTATTTTTGATGGAATGAGGCAGCAATGCAGGCGCCTGGCTGAGAAATGACAGCCGCAATTTATAGTGTGCATGTTTTCAGAATAGCTGATGTAAGCGTGAGGATTCAGTATGACTGAAGAACAAAAAAGAATAGAGCGGGCTATTGAGTTGGCTTGTCGTTACGGCGGAACCGATGAAATGCATCATCTGCAATGGGTCGTGGATCAGATGGTAAGAGAACTTGCTGGAGAACGTTATGCACAGATTGTAGCAGATGCCACCAGCGGAGAAGATGGGCCTGATACTTACAAATGGAGTGTTGGGATCGCGCCTTAGCATCTGTCAGTCTGGGGATGAAAACGTACTTAACATCCAGCGAATTCCCAGACTTCACATTAAGACTAGAGTAACGGCCGCAATCACGTGAGAGAAAAAAATGGCAATTTTAGCAATCATTGCAGTTATCGCCCTGGGTGGGTACGCCTGCGGGTTTATTAAAGCCCGTGAGCTGAGCGCTTTGCGTAAAGAAATGAAACTATACGTGGATCGCATGGAAGCGGCGGAGCTGGACTTACACGCAATCAGAAGTGTAGCGGAGCACCGGTTGCACGGTGCAGGTAAACAGTTTGCCGACCTTTACAGCCGTATCGACGGTGCAACTGTGACGCTGACACCCGAAGATCAGCTGTTACTGGCAACGATGCCATTTAATATTCAGGATGTAGAAGACATCGTAAACGAGCGCGGTCCAAAGACAATTAGCGGCCGTCCATTCTGGGAAGTTGAGCCAGGCCCGCATGACTATGAATATGGCCCGCAATATCCGTATTTCCCAGACCAGCGCTAGGAAGAGATCAAGATGAGAGAGCCAAGACCCCGCCATACCTTGCAGGTCATTCGAGTGCCTTCTCTGGAGGTTCAGGATCTGGGGCTGACCAGCTTTGATAGCTGGCTTGACGAGAACGGTTATGACAAAACGAATGCCAGAAATAACCGTACCATCTGGGCGAGAGAAGGCGGATGGCATCTGAAACGTTGCAGAAATCTGGAAACTGGCACGGACGATTTCTGGTTTATCGCTTTCGATGGTAAAGGCGGAAAGATATACCCGCTGAAAACCCAAAGAGACTACCGGGCTGCATATCGTAAGCTGGAAGCAGAAGGTTATGCACCTGCGGTCATCGAGCAAATGACCACAGGCGCAGCATATAACCTGGCCTATCCACGTTCCACCCTAAAACAAGCTGAGACGGCCACCAGCGAACCAAAGCGGAAACCTGACGTAGATATCCAGGGTGAGCACTGCGAGCGCGTAGTGACGCAACGTAGTGGCGTGGCACAGGGTAAATTTAAAGCTCTGCTCATCGAGAATTTCGCGGGCCGTTGTGCGGTAACCGGTTGGGTTAATGGCGGTGTCCTGGATGCGGCACACATTGAACATGGAACCCGGTACAATCCGTCTAATGGCATCCTGATGACTCCAACAATGCATGCTCTGTTTGATGCCGATCTTATGGGCATAGATCCGGCCACCCTGACCGTTCATTTTAAGCCAGGCATTGAGCTGGGCGAGCTGTTTGAAGGCCGTAAAATCACACCGCTGGTGTACGATCTGGACTTAGAGCGGCTGGCCGTACGCTGGGCAGGATACCAGGGCCTGGCTCATGAACAATGATGGGTTACAGCCGGGATGTGTGAAAACCCGTCAGTGAAACCTGCATGCGCCATACCTTTAAATTTAAACTCAAGAGCCAGGCTCAAGATAAAACCGAAATGAAAAGGTAAAATCCGGTGCACCAGATCTCTTAGGTTTAATACCTGAGCCGGTATACTGGCAGGCGCAGGCATGTGGGTATTATCCAGTCCATACATCTCCACACAGTGTTAACCGCAACATTTAAAGTTCAATAAGGACGGTTTCAATTTTATGTATAAAACAGCATTAGTGATGATTATCGGGATCCTCGGATGCAGTAAAGCATTTGCAGCCACTGAATTACAGCTCCAGCAAAAACGCGTTATGCAGTTCTGTGCCAACGCCAGTCTTCCATTGTTAGTTGCGGGTACAACGTACGCGAATACGTCTGACAACGGGCGACCAGAAAAAGAAAGATTGGCAATCCTGAAAAATTCAGTTGCAAGCTCGACAGCTTATAAAATGGCATCTCCCGGAGTTCAGATTGCCATGATGAGCGTGGTGGAAGATATTGCCGATCCGAAAGAATTAGCTCTACATCAAAAAGAAGTTAGACGTCTTGGGGCTAGTTATCTTTCCGACAGCGGTGTTTCATGGGCTTCAAAAACTGTTTCACCATTTACAGCCTGGTGTAACTTTAACCGTTTAGAAAGTTAAGGCTGGCAAGGCGGTTCCTGTTCAGGAAAGTTACTTTCCGTGCGGGGACCGTAAGATACAGATAAAGCTTAAGGCCTTTGAATTTCTGGAAAGCATTTGAAAATTTCATTGCGCTTGTCTGATATGAAACAGCCCCTGCATTTCTGCAAAGGCTGAAAGAGTGTGTACGGACTTTGGAAGGAGTGATGATATACGCCTGAGCCATCCCATCACCGCAGACAGGGTAATTAACCCTGACTAAAGCTTTCACCTATTCCGTCGCTCGCAAGCGGCTTTCGCACACTAACGAAGGTATGGCCTTTCGTCGGTGTTAAATTTTTCAAACTTTGCTTACTTTGTCAAGGAAGGTGACCGCAGTAGTAGGCACAACTACTTTAATCTGTATGAATAATAAGGTAGAACCGGCCAGTGAATGAATGCTTTCCCTGAAATCAGGCGGACAACCTTCAGGAATATTGATAGCAAGACTGAATCTCTCGCTGCGGCGATAAACATTTCGCCATAACCCTGAACGAGAGTGGTTCATCCATCATATACAGGAGCGTTACATGCGCAAATTTAAGTACATAATCTGTCACCAGTGCGAAGGCCACGGGACCATGGAAAACCCGGCCTTTGAAAATGGATTCACCCAATCAGAAATGGCTGAGTGGGAGCCAGAAATGCGTGAAAAGTATTTTGCCGGAGCATTTGATGTTCGCTGTGACGTTTGTGCCGGTGACGGTAAGCTCAGCGTACCAAACGTAGCGGCTATGTCTTTTTCAGAACGACGGGTTCTGGCAGCACGGCGGCGTGATGAGCGTCTTCAGGCTGCTGATGAACGGCTGTCCCGCCAGGAACGAGCAATGGGGTACTGAGGTGTTACAGCAAAGATGAAAATGACGAAGCCAAAACCGGTAAGCCGGATGAAAAGACCGTTTATTAGTGAGCTTGCAGAGCTGGGTTTATCGGGTGAAATTCTTTCAATTCGAACTGACGGCATGCAGGGGACGCTCATACCCGATCTTACCGCAGGGGTGAGTGAAGCAGGCCGTGTGAAAACCGGCAACTGGGTAATCTCTGACAAGAGAACCTTCGACCATGTCGTTCTGTGTGTTGAAAGACAAGATGAGAACCATGATGTGTACGTAGGTAAATTCATCCAGTTACATGTAGCCGCTAATAAGAGCCTTAAGATCGTCGAAATGGGCGATGTGAAACTGGTGGCCATAACCAGCTCGATTCCTACCACTTTTAATGGTGGGATAAAGAGATACAAAGGGGTTACGTATGTGTCACTTTCCCAAACAGCTCAAACCACTATCGACTTCCCGAAGCGTATCTACAAAGAGGGCCAGGAATGTACTTCTGTCACCAGTCCTGACCAAGGTCCTTTCGCCCGGGATGTTAGGTTGAATTGCTACGGGCGATGTGTTGTCACCGGCGTAAGGTCCCCCTGGCGTACTGAGGCCGCGCACTTAACGCCACGTCATGAAGAAGGCATTCCCGACGTAACGAACGGAATTTTACTTCGCCGTGATATCCATACACTGTTCGACAATGACCATTGCGCCATAAACCCTGACACTATGAAAATTTACTTCAGCCGGGAGGCCCGGGAGTTGGATGATGATCTCCTGAAATGGCATGGGAATGAGATAGAGACGACACGCATGCAGGTTCCGGTTAACATCGAAAACCTTCGGATACGATGGCAAAAATTTAAGGCTAAGGATCGTCAGCGTAAATAAAGCCATAAGCTGAACCACGGCGAGGATTAGTCTTGTTCACTAAATGACAGCGAGAGATTAAATGCAAACCCAAAAAGATATTACAGTTGGCCAGATCTGGGAAGAAGTGGATCCAAGACTGATCCGGAAAGTGCGAGTTGTTGAGGTGGCCTCGTTAGAAGGGCCCAAAGGCATCCTAATCGAAAACGTGGAGTCTGGTCGTAAGAACTGGGCGTCGTCATCCCGCTTTAATGGAAAGCGTGGAGGGTATCGTCTTATTTCCTGAAGGTTTTGCCAATATGGGAAACTGAAGAGGTTGAAACCATCCCGGTGAGGGAGCATATCTGGTAAAGAAGAGTCTTTAAAAAGGTTTTACGCGACCTGGGATAATAAACGGGAAAACGATACCCAAAAAAAGAATACAGCGATGATAACGATAAGGAATGGTAAGGGCTTCAATATTTTGAGAAATGACCTGGCTTCCTTTGCATCTGCATTTCTAATCAAACTGTCCACATAGGGATCACAGCTCTTAGGTTCTGAATTTTTCATATGTTCTGTACCTGAAATTGATTCCGTATGAGAAAAGGCCACCGAAGTGGCCTCTATCAAAACTGGTGGCAAAAGTTAGATCAGGAAATCATCAAGACTTTTACCGGCTGCAATTTGTTCTGCCAGAGCTTTGGGGGTACGGCCCTGTCCAGTCCACGTTTTTGTTTCGCCATTTTCATCAGTAAATGAGTATTTGGCCGGGCGTGGTTCACGGCTTTTCTTGGTAGCCGTAGATTTGGCCTGGAATGAGCCAAGCAGCTCTTCCGGGTTGATACCATCTTCTTCCATTAACTTACGCAGGGCGTCAAGTTTCTCCTGACGAGCTTGCAGTTCGGCAGCTTTGGATGATTCTTCCTGACGACGCTCATCAACAATGACATTAAGCTTTTCGAGGATTTCCTCAAGTACTTCTAAAGGCAGCTCGCGGCCCTGGGCGCGAAGAGTACGAATATTGTTTAACGATTTGAGTGCTTCAGACATACGACCTCACTTTCTAATTCTTTGATAAGGATTTACTTAATCATAATACACTCTATAAGGAAAAAGATGCCAGCTTTATGTCTTCAGGTACAAAGATATCTTGCTAAGAATACTCCTTATCTTCCTTGTGCAGACTGTTTCGTGCTTTCGATGTTGTTCATGAGTCTTAAAATCTGCTCACTGTTTAGGGTACTCATGCTGTAAATCATCAAGAAGGAAGCGCAGAACAACATAAGCAATCGGAAAAGGAAACCATGCCAGTGACAGGCCATATATGGCGGAGATAAACATAGGGTAATTTAACTCACTTACAAAATTCGCTTCATTGTATTGTTGAATCGAAATGGCAGAAGCAAAAATTATAATTAAAGTAAGAAAAATCCACTCTAGCCATCTCTTTTTATAACAAGCATAAGCGAAAGCTGTAGGGTAAAAAATAAAGCAAAAAATTCCAGCTGCAATTACGTTCATAAAAGTAACTTTCCTGATAGCGCAGTTATTTTTCGAATGCAGCATCATGAACAACTGCCATAACATTGATGATTGGCTTTCTTTTTCTGAAGAACCTTCCGCGCGGCAAAGTTTCTCCCGCTTTGAGACGATAAAGCCAGAAAACATAAGCCGGAGGAACATTGCTGTCAAAAATATCTGAACAAGTTTGAACTGTGATGCCTACTGTATTGTCTTTCCTCATCTCTTTAAAAGTGCCTTGCAATGCAGCGGATAACGTCATTTTTAAGAAACCTTTTTCTGTTTGAACGGATAGACTTGACTTAGCTGGCTTGACTGTAATGTTTGCCACTAAAGATCCCTCGTTCTGAGGATGCAGGCACTACAAAGTTACCGTCAGGTCTAATCATACGAGTTTGGATGAAATTTTTGCCGGATTTGGTTTTTTCAACCTGGTGCTCGATCTTCCATTCTTCTTTGACGGGACCGGATGACAAATGAACTAGAACCGGTACTTTTTTACGTGTTCTATCCAGAACAATACAATTTGATTTATCCGTATCAACGCTTCCCTGAAGAGTATTCAAAGAGCAATTATCATATCCCTCAACCGGAACTGCATTACCTTGGATATCAATTTTGAATCCTCCAGCTATTACAATTTCGGGTGCATTATCATTTAAAGTCTCGTCATAGGCAGCATCAACTACATCGCAAGCAGTAAGAGTAAGTGACGATGCCACAGCAAGACACAATAAAGAAAATCTGTTTTTGAGCATATTTGAGACCTTTTATAAAAATAAAATAACAGGAGAATTGTATCATTAACAGTCTAGTTCTAACGACTACCACTTTTAAGTATGTATTGAGCCAGTTTTATATTCAGGCACACCATATTGCACTCTAGGGAAGGTGCGAATAAGCAGGTCATTTCTTCCCAAGCTGACTCGCTGATTAAAATTTCGCGGATCTGGGCCGATTTTTTTCCCGCAAACACATCGAATCAGCCTATTTAGGCTATTTTTTCCACCATTTCTGGCGTTATTTCCGGTTTTTACTGAGATCTCTCCCACTGACGTATCATTTGGTCCACCCGAAACAGGTTGGCCAGGGTGAATAACATCGCCAGTTGGTTATCGTTTTTCAGCAGCCCCTTGTATCTGGCTTTCACGAAGCCGAACTGCCGCTTGATGATGCGAAACGGGTGCTCCACCCTGGCACGGATGCTGGCTTTCATGTATTCGATGTTGATGGCCGTTTTGTTCTTGCGCGGATGCTGCTTCAAGGTTTTTACCCTGCCGGGACGCTCGGCGATCAGCCAGTCCACATCCACCTCGGCCAGCTCCTCGCGCTGTGGCGCTCCTTGGTAGCCGGCATCGGCTGAGACAAATTGCTCCTCTCCATGAAGCAGATTACCCAGCTGATTGAGGTCATGCTCGTTGGCCGCGGTGGTGACCAGGCTGTGGGTCAGGCCACTCTTGGCATCGACACCAATGTGGGCCTTCATGCCAAAGTGCCACTGATTGCCTTTCTTGGTCTGATGCATCTCCGGATCGCGTTGCTGCTCTTTGTTCTTGGTAGAGCTGGGTGCCTCAATGATGGTGGCATCCACCAAAGTGCCTTGGGTCATCATGACGCCTGCTTCGGCCAGCCAGCGATTGATGGTCTTGAACAATTGACGGGCCAGTTGATGCTGCTCGAGCAGGTGGCGGAAATTCATGATGGTGGTGCGATCCGGCAGGGCGCTATCCAGGGATAATCGGGCAAACAGGCGCATGGAGGCGATTTCGTACAGGGCATCTTCCATGGCACCGTCGCTCAGGTTGTACCAATGCTGCATGCAGTGAATACGCAGCATGGTCTCCAGCGGATAGGGCCGTCGGCCATTGCCCGCCTTGGGATAAAACGGCTCGATGACAGCGGTCATATTCTGCCATGGCAGAATCTGCTCCATGCGGGAGAGGAAAATCTCTTTTCGGGTCTGACGGCGCTTAGTGCTGAATTCACTATCGGCGAAGGTGAGTTGATGGCTCATGATGTCCCTCTGGGATGCGCTCCGGATGAATATGATGATCTCATATCAGGAACTTGTTCGCACCTTCCCTAGCTCTTTCATCATCCTAGAAGAACTCTTAATTAAGTATTCTTCAAGTGGGCCAGCATATGCCCCTGATGTCACGATCGTTAGTTGCGTAAGAGGATGAGTCAAACTCTCAATGCCCTTCAGGATGTCATTCTGGACAGCAGCAATATAAACAGGCGAAGCCGCAATCAAATATTCATCATTCGGACTGGACTGCATTAACTGGCTTATAGTTGCGCAACGGTTATGCTTTCCTAGTGATTTTGTGATGGCTTTCCACCAGAGATCATGCCTGAATGGTACTTGATGAAATGTCGCCTCGTAAGAGGGCACCCGATCTCGACTATTTAAAAACCCCATCCCGGCAGAGATTATCCACAACTCCAGATTTCTGGTTGAGTTTAAAATTTCCTTTGCCGTAGACCAGTGATTACCTGAATACAAGGACAATGCCGGTACCGCCTGATTACTTCTGGCGTCGTCTACAATGTTACTCCAGGCATATGCTGCGTCGTCCGGGGTTTGTTTTGGATCTATGTCCAATGTCGGCCAGACGTGGCCCTGATGATTCTTGCCCTTTGTACAGGAAGTGATTAAGTGTACTGAGCGTTCAGAGAACATTATCTTCCTTACATACCCATAGAACAGCTTTCTAAGAACGGTGGGCTCGCCTGAAAATTACAAATCAGCCCCTTTCACGGCATCATTTTGATTCTTCGCGTCTGCCCCCAGTAAGATGACCGGTTTTCTGCATGACAGTGTTATTCCTAACAAACGCAACACAAAACCACGCCAGCCAGAGCAAATTTTTTCATTTGCTGCGTAAAGCCTATTGTTTTCTCTTTTAAGCTTCGCCCACTCGTTACAGAGGGTAACATCATCAAGCGCTGTTATATGCTTCGCCTCACCTTCGACGATAACGGTATGGATACCGTATGCTGTAAATCTCATACTATTTTCCAGAACCCAGTTGCGGTATTCGTTGAGTCCACCTTCGGAACCGGTAGCTCTGCGCCACATTTCAATTTGCTTGTGTGATGGGTCAAGTGTACTTGTCATTGAAGCCTCGTCTCAGCGATAACGCTTGAAATAGCCCGCTTTGGTCAAAATGAAATTAGCCATCTGACTGGCGATTTGATTGTATCTTACTCATAGTGCCCAACCTATAGGTTAAAAAGGGGCATTTTCGCTTTATAGCGTGTTCAACATCATCAATCATCCCAAGAAAGGCTGGCTTATTAAGCCGGTCCATCATTTTCTGTATATCTCTCATCAATTTTTATATCCGGCCTGAAGTGCACCGTTCAAGCACACCGATCAGGCAGTTAGTCACTAGTTAACTCTTTACTAGAGACTAAATTCCATTGATTTACGTGACAACGTCACGTCATTAAGGTTTGCAAATGCCTAATTTTCATACTATGGGATTTAATTAGGAGTAAATCCCACAGGTTTACATAAAGCTGACATTTAAAAGTGTTAAAAATCAATCAGATAGAAAGAAAAGGCTCTCCGGAAGAACTCTTCTCATTATTTCGCCGCCCGGGGTTATTGCTGACAGATCTGAAAGTGCTAATATGTTAGTCATTAGTAATTAGTAAAGCCTTTACTAAACGCGTTTCTACGTAAATTCTATTGGTTTTAGAGGGTCCTACTGTCCGAAGACAATAAAGTTGTACACAAAGCACTAAAGTTGTAACCATTCTCAAAAAACGACGCTAATGTTGTATGCTTACTGAATGTGTGGTTATAGGGTTGGAGACTATAAAATGCACATATAGGTACGTATCAATGTCGTTTTTTGGGTACGATCATGGGTAGGGGTAGGCGTCTCAAATCCTATTTGGATTATGAAAATGCGCTAGGTGACGGCATAGGAGTGGGCTATGGCCAAAGTTATCAGCCCTGGCTTAGAGCTCAGGACGTTAAATCCCGTGGAAACCGTTCGATAGTCTTTGGCCTTAAGACGTTTCGAAACCATCATCATGGGGTTTGAGGGCCAATGATGTAAAAAACCACGCTAAGGAGATAATTCATTGTTTAAATTGAGATTTAACGGCCTCAATTCCCCCTTCATAATATCCTCCGGTAGTGTGAACGTATAATGTCCCAGCATGTTGATATGACCGTGCATCAGAGGCGAAAGCCGCGCGATATGTTCATCCTCTGGCCCTTCCCCGATGCTGCGCAGGTGCGACAAGGCTTCCTGCATATAAAGCGTATTCCACAGCACCACTGCGTTTGTCACCAGACCCAGCGCACCCAACTGATCTTCCTGCCCCTCGCGGTAACGTTTTCTGATCTCGCCACGCTGACCGTAGCAGATGGCTCTTGCAACGGCATGGCGGCCTTCACCCCGGTTCAACTGTGTTAGGATCCGGCGACGATAGTCCTCATCATCAATATAGTTGAGAAGATACAGTGTCTTGTTAACTCTTCCGACCTCCATTATTGCCTGAGCAAGCCCTGACGGTCGGGTACTTCTCAATAGCGATCGAATGAGTTCTGACGCATGAATAGTGCCCAGCTTCAGCGAACCGGCAACCCGCATCATCTCATCCCAGTGGCTTTCGATTTTAGAAAGGTCAACACAACCCCGCGCCAGTTTGTCCAACGCCCCGTAATTCGCTGCTTTGTCGGCCCGCCAGAACACAGCCTCACCCGCATCCGCCAGACGAGGTGAAAATTGGTATCCCAGTAGCCAGAACAGGCCAAAGATAATGTCACTGGTACCTGCTGTGTCCGTCATGATTTCAACCGGGTTTAGTCCCGTTTGTTGCTCAAGTAGCCCTTCCAGCACAAAGATGGAATCCCGCAGTGTTCCAGGAATCACTATGCCATGAAAACCCGAATATTGGTCAGAGACAAAGTTGTACCAGGTGATGCCGCGCCCTGAACCAAAGTATTTTCTGTTGGGGCCAGAATTCACCGTTTTCACTGGCGTGACAAAACGCATACCATCAGCGGAGGCTACCTCCCCGCCCCCCAGTATCCTGCCAACGCTAACGAGGACTGAAAATCAACCAGCCGCGCATTGGCGCTAACCAGCGTTTCTGCTCGGATGTAGTTCTGTTTCACCCAGCTCAGACGATGGCGAGTCAGTGCAGGGATATTGTGCTTGATCAGCGGCTCATGTCCGATATTGCAGGCCTCAGCCAGCATCACCGCACACAGGCTTATATGCAGATCCTGCGCACGGGCACCTGACTCGCTGACATGGCTGAATTCACGGGTGAAGCCAGTTCTGGCGTCAATCTCGAGCAACAGTTCTGTCAGGTCAACGGGTGGAAGCAATTGTCTGACTCGGCTGCTCAGTTGTATCAGCGCCGGTGGTTCATCCAATTTATCCAGGCTGCTGATGGTCAGCGAAGGATGTTTACCTTCATTGCAGATGTCCACGGCGGTATTGCGATCAAAACGTGATGCCACCGTTTTCCAGGTTTCATCTAACTGAGCGGCCAATTGCTCCGATGCTTTACTGCCATTAGTGGGGTGACCCAATGCCCGGCAGACTGGAACCCGCTGCGCCTGCCATTCCTCCCCCTGAAGAAGTTTTTGGCGCGGATCACCCCAACGATCGCTGTTTTCCAACCAGATGTCACGACGGCGTAGCGCATCCTGAAGTCGCTCCAGCAGACACAACGAGTAACCTGCTCGCTGTATCCGACCGTCAGCATCGTACACCAGGCGTTTCCAAGGGCCTGAAATGATATGTTCAGGTGCATCGTCCAGGATCCGTTTTTTCGAGCCGTTTAGCTCTGCCAGGTAATGGATGGCAGCCAAGGTATGTTCACCGTCTGGGGCCGCACGGAAGTGCAGATCGCGCAGTAGTGCGGGCAAAAAACGCCTTACCCGTCCGTATTGCTCCACCATTTCATCCTGAAAGTTTGTATCCTGGGGGCGGGCCAGTTCATTCACTTTTTCCACGGACTCTGCCAGTCTGGCGACAGACACACTGCTGAATATGGTCTTTCGCAGCAAATCATCGGCGGTATCTTCATCAAGTAAAAGTGCGCATGCCCGCGCCAGCAGCAACGCCGCGCGGTCAAGATCCTTGAGCGTCCTAAGTCGCTTTTTCTGCCCGGTTTTCTTCGCCTCCCGGGTAATATTGAGGATCAGCATATCCAGCACGTCAACGGCCTCGTCCAGCGCCGAGATTTCTTGCGCTTTCACGAATGCGGTAAGGATCGCCAGCCGCCGTTCTTCTGGCATTCTGCTGATATATTTCACCGATGCCATTCCGGCATAGCGTGCCAGATTGCGGAGCTGTATGGCGGGCAGCCCAGTGAAATTCAGACAGGAAAACTCCAGGCTGCGCAGGCGAGTGTAACGTTCAAGTGCTTCAGTGAACGCGGGGCCGCTGATAGTGACAGGGCCTCTTTTTAGGTGCTCCATCACTGAGAGTCGCTGTCCTTCGGGGATTTCAAGTAACCCAGCCAGTTGTGCGGTCTGCCAACGGTTTGGCAGCGCGGCCAATTTTCGCCACAAGCGGCGGGTCGCACGCTCACGGATTTCACCAATGACTCTCGTCAGGGTGGATGCGGCTGGCAACAACACTTTATTTTGAAGCAACCACGCGGTGGCAAAATCGAACATCAGTCCGGGGCGTTCATTACTGAGCCATGCACGGGTATACAGCAATCGCTTCAGTCTGAACGACCACGGGAAATCACCGAAATCATGATAGCTATAGTGCTGCCTGATAAGCCCGTGGTGCTCCCAACGTGTGTTTTCCCTTTGAGCATAGCGGGAAATGATCTCTGGATAGCGGATGTTAAGTTGCCTTGCGACATAAAACTGGACACCGGGCGGTATTTGCATGAGATCGGACAAGAAGGTTCCCAGAAAGCGGGCAGTTGTGAGTTGAAGGGCAATTCCCAACCGGTTATGCCTGCCCCTACGCAGGTTGATGAAAGGGCACTGTTGCAAAGTTAGCGATGAGGCAGCCTTTTGTCTTATTCAAAGGCCTTACATTTCAAAAACTCTGCTTACCAGGCGCATTTCGCCCAGGGGATCACCATAATAAAATGCTGAGGCCTGGCCTTTGCGTAGTGCACGCATCACCTCAATACCTTTGATGGTGGCGTAAGCCGTCTTCATGGATTTAAATCCCAGCGTGGCGCCGATTATCCGTTTCAGTTTGCCATGATCGCATTCAATCACGTTGTTCCGGTACTTAATCTGTCGGTGTTCAACGTCAGACGGGCACCGGCCTTCGCGTTTGAGCAGAGCAAGCGCGCGACCATAGGCGGGCGCTTTATCCGTGTTGATGAATCGCGGGATCTGCCACTTCTTCACGTTGTTGAGGATTTTACCCAGAAACCGGTATGCAGCTTTGCTGTTACGACGGGAGGAGAGATAAAAATCGACAGTGCGGCCCCGGCTGTCGACGGCCCGGTACAGATACGCCCAGCGGCCATTGACCTTCACGTAGGTTTCATCCATGTGCCACGGGCAAAGATCGGAAGGGTTACGCCAGTACCAGCGCAGCCGTTTTTCCATTTCAGGCGCATAACGCTGAACCCAGCGGTAAATCGTGGAGTGATCGACATTCACTCCGCGTTCAGCCAGCATCTCCTGCAGCTCACGGTAACTGATGCCGTATTTGCAGTACCAGCGTACGGCCCACAGAATGATGTCACGCTGAAAATGCCGGCCTTTGAATGGGTTCATGTGCAGCTCCATCAGCAAAAGGGGATGATAAGTTTATCACCACCGACTATTTGCAACAGTGCCGGCCGAATGTCTGCAGCTCGGTGAATCGGACTTTACGCATGGAGATCTCCTCAGAGGACATAATTAGTATGTCGGAGGATCTCTAAAAGTGAATGGTTCGTTTTGCAGGGATACTTACATGGGGAAACAAGATGAAACTTGAATATATACAGATAAATTAGTGGTCTGGGCGTTCTCGTCAGAAGCAAACAGCCTGCTTGCAAAAACAAGCGCTGGCAATGGCTTGGCAGGGCCGAGGTTGCCCGGGAGGTATAATTTTCCATTCGGACCAGGGAACCCAATATTGCAGCCTGCCGTACCGGATTCTGGCCGCTCAATATGGAATGATGCTCAGCATGAGCCGCAGCGGGAACTGCTGGGATAATGCTTTGCAGAATGACTGTTCCGCAGTCTGAAATCGGAGTGGATACCACGGGGTGGTTATCGGGACAGGACTGAAGCTGCTGGCGATATTGTTCAGTATCAAGGGGTGAGTCCCGAGAGGCGAGACAAGTCAAGGGCGCAGGCTGCGATGCGCAGCACGACATAGCCGGTATTTCCCTGCGGTGCCCCACAAGTATCAATGAAAGCCTCCAACGCGAGCCATTCGCGAGAGCCTTGAGTCCACGCTAAATCTATCTTATCTGCGCAGGGCAGAATGTGAAGACGGCCGCCCTGGCTCTTGCCCGCCAGGCGCACGAGGCGGTGGAAAGGGGGAGGGGATGTTGTCTATATGGCTCTGCTGTAGTGAGCGGGTTGCGCTCCGACAGCGGTCCTGATCAATCGTCACCCTTTCTCGGCCCTTGAATGTTCCTCGCAACGAGCCTCCTTTTCGCCAATCCATCGACAATCACCGCGAGCCCCAGCTCGAACACTGCGTCCGGACCGGCTTCGTCGAAGGTGTCTATCACGGCCCGCAACAACGGAGCCTGTTCAATGGTGCCGCCGCGCTCACCGGCATCGCTGTCGCCGGCCTGCTCCTCAAGCACGGCCCCAACAGTGAAGTAGCTGATTGTCATCAGCGCATTGACGGCGTCCCAAGCCGAAAAACCCGCCTCGCAGAGGAAGCGAAGCTGCGCGTCGACCACTTCCATCTGCGGTGCGCCCGGTCTCGTGCCAGCATGGATACGCGCGCCATCGCGATAAGCGAGCAGCGCCTGCCTGAAGCTGCGGGCATTCCCGATCAGAAATGAGCGCCAGTCGTCGTCGACTCTCGGCACCGAATGCGTATGATTCTCCGCCAGCATGGCTTCGGCCAGTGCGTCGAGCAGCGCCCGTTTGTTCCTGAAGTGCCAGTATAACGCCGGCTGCTGAACCCCCAACCGTTTAGCCAGTTTGCGTGTCGTCAGAGCCTCTACGCCGACCTCATTCAACAGGTCCAGGGCGACACGGATAACTGTATTAGGCTGCAACTTTATCATGCTTGACACTTTATCACTGATAAACATAATATGTCCACCAACTTATCAGTGATAAAGGATCCGTGAGTTCTATCGGACCAGCGGAGGCTGGTCCGGAGGCCAGCGGAGGCTGGTCCGGAGGCCAGACGTGAAACCCAACAGACCCCTGATCGTAATACTGTGCACTGTCGCGCTCGACGCTGTCGGCATCGGCCTGATTATGCCGGTGCTGCCGGGCCTCCTGCGAGATCTGGTTCACTCGAACGACGTCACCGCCCACTATGGCATTTTGCTGGCGCTGTATGCGTTGATGCAATTTGCCTGCGCGCCTGTGCTGGGTGCGCTATCGGATCGTTTCGGCCGGCGGCCGGTCTTGCTCGTCTCGCTGTCCGGCGCCGCTATCGACTACGCCATCATGGCGACGGCGCCTTTCCTTTGGGTTCTCTATATCGGGCGCATCGTGGCCGGCATCACCGGGGCGACTGGTGCGGTAGCCGGCGCCTATATTGCCGATATCACAGATGGGGATGAGCGCGCGCGGTACTTCGGCTTCATGAGCGCCTGTTTCGGGTTCGGGATGGTCGCGGGACCTGTGCTCGGTGGGCTGATGAGCAGTTTCTCCCCCCATGCTCCGTTCTTCGCCGCAGCAGCCTTGAATGGCCTCAATTTCCTGATGGGCATTTTCCTTTTGCCGGAGTCGCACAAAGGCGAACGTCGACCATTACGCCGGGAGGCTCTCAACCCGCTCGCTTCGTTCCGGTGGGTCCGGGGCATGACCGTCATCGCCGCCCTGATGGCTGTCTTCTTCATCATGCAACTCGTCGGACAGGCGCCGGCCACGCTTTGGGTCATCTTCGGCGAGGATCGCTTTCATTGGGACACGAGCTTGATCGGCATTTCGCTTGCCGCATTTGGTATTCTACATTCACTCGCCCAGGCAATGATCACCGGCCCTGTAACCACCAGGCTCGGCGAAAGGCGGGCACTCATGCTCGGAATGATTGCCGACGGCGCAGGCTACATCCTGCTTGCCTTGGCGACAAGGGGATGGATGGCGTTCCCGATTATGGTCCTGCTTGCTTCGGGTGGCATCGGAATGCCGGCGCTGCAAGCAGTGTTGTCCAGGCAGGTAGATGAGGAACGTCAGGGGCAGCTTCAAGGATCTCTTGCGGCGCTCACCAGCCTGACCTCGATCGTCGGGCCCCTCCTCTTCACGGCGATCTATGCGGCCTCTATAACAACGTGGAACGGGTGGGCATGGATTGCAGGTGCCGCCCTCTACTTGCTCTGCCTGCCGGCGCTGCGTCGCGGGTTTTGGAGCGGCGTAGGGCAACGAGCCGATCGCTGATCGTGGGAACGATAGGCCTATGCCATGCGGGTCAAGGCGACTTCCGGCTACCCGTCTTTCAATCACAACAAGTACAGCAATATTAGGACTGCTTTTCGCTCACAGCGGACCTCTAACCCAGCCATCTTGTCCGCTTCGTTCTAAGAACAGACATCCCTCACTTCAGAATGTGTAGTCAACGGGGGACAGGACAATACGAATGTTCCACTAAAAAATACAGATGAGATAATTATTTACACCAAATTTTGGAGATTTATCGTTGTATCAGGTATTAAAAGTACAATTTAAATCTATTATATCTCGCAATAAGCCTGACATGTAGGTTTCTACAAATTCTCTAATTACGTTATTGACATATGAGCATTTGAAGGCGTAACCTTCAATCACTGTATGTAGATGTGTCTTCCCCTGTTGAGGTGGCTGATACAGCATTTCTACTTGCCATTAAACCAGTCTTTCATGTAATCCTATGTAAAATAGTCTGGTTAATTTATTTTACATACGGGTATCAGTGATGAATGAACTCAGTATTGTTAGTGGTAAATTGCAACTGTTGTCGATCATAGGTGACCCGATCGCTCAGGTCAGCGCTCCACTCATGATAAATGCCGCCATCCTTGAAAAACAAATCCCCGACACTTTGATGGTCCCTCTCCATATAAACTCTGTAGGTCTGCAAACCGCTGTCAATGGTCTGAAATGTATTCAGAATTTTCGTGGTGCCATTATAACGATGCCTCACAAACAACATGCGCTTTCATTAATTGATTCAGCCAGTGAATCTGCTATGGCAATCGGAGGATGCAACGTCATCAGGAGGAATGCTCAGGGCCAACTACATGGGGATATGCTCGATGGTGAAGGTTTCGTATCGAGCCTTTTGAAAAGAGGCTTCGATGTGACAGGTAAAAGAGTCTATCTAGCTGGAACAGGCGGTGCTGGCTCAGCTATTGCTTATGCTATGGCCGCCAAACAGGTTGGAGAATTAATTGGCACTGTTGCAAATAGTCGGTGGTGATAAACTTATCATCCCCTTTTGCTGATGGAGCTGTACATGAACCCATTCAAAGGCCGGCATTTTCAGCGTGACATCATTCTGTGGGCCGTACGCTGGTACTGCAAATACGGCATCAGTTACCGTGAGCTGCAGGAGATGCTGGCTGAACGCGGAGTGAATGTCGATCACTCCACGATTTACCGCTGGGTTCAGCGTTATGCGCCTGAAATGGAAAAACGGCTGCGCTGGTACTGGCGTAACCCTTCCGATCTTTGCCCGTGGCACATGGATGAAACCTACGTGAAGGTCAATGGCCGCTGGGCGTATCTGTACCGGGCCGTCGACAGCCGGGGCCGCACTGTCGATTTTTATCTATCCTCCCGTCGTAACAGCAAAGCTGCATACCGGTTTCTGGGTAAAATCCTCAACAACGTGAAGAAGTGGCAGATCCCGCGATTCATCAACACGGATAAAGCGCCCGCCTATGGTCGCGCGCTTGCTCTGCTCAAACGCGAAGGCCGGTGCCCGTCTGACGTTGAACACCGACAGATTAAGTACCGGAACAACGTGATTGAATGCGATCATGGCAAACTGAAACGGATAATCGGCGCCACGCTGGGATTTAAATCCATGAAGACGGCTTACGCCACCATCAAAGGTATTGAGGTGATGCGTGCACTACGCAAAGGCCAGGCCTCAGCATTTTATTATGGTGATCCCCTGGGCGAAATGCGCCTGGTAAGCAGAGTTTTTGAAATGTAAGGCCTTTGAATAAGACAAAAGGCTGCCTCATCGCTAACTTTGCAACAGTGCCCAAAAAATTAACTACCTGAGGAAAATTGATCCTTTTGTGTTTGAAGAACTGTTGCTGGAAGGATTTGAAGCGCATGGCTTCAGAACCATCAGAAACAAACGCTATACCGGCGATGGAGGCATTGACGGCCAGGTAATAATAGGAAAATATCGCTATCTTATTCAGGCTAAACGCTATCGCGGCCATATTGCTTTACAGCACGTACAGGAGTTCGAGAAGTTGCTTAAACGTCATAACTGTCGCGGTCTGTTTTGCCATACCGGGAAAACCGGCGCAGGTTCAAAATCTGTCAGTATTGCCAGTGAACGGATGGAGATTATCAGCGGCCAGCGCCTGATAGATTTGCTCACGCCCGGCAGCTCCTTCACTATCGCAACCGCCCCGCAGACGATGATGAAGCGTACCGCAGCAACACTAGAAACGAGCACCATTGTTAAAGATGCCGGTAAAGAAAATCGATACCATGAGAGTTAATTAAATGAAGTCAGTAACTATAGAAGCAAAAACATTTGCTGAAATGTTAGGAATAACAGAAGGTGAGTTAATCTTTGCCATTAAGAAAACTGGCACATTCAAAAACAAGACCATCCCACAACCTCATGAGCCACATAAATCAAATAATAGATTTTTATATTCAGACGTAATGAGGTTTATAGAATCACTAAAAGACAAAGAGAACCGGTAATGACTCCAACTTACTGATAGTGTTTTATGTTCAGATAATGCCCGATGACCTTGTCATGCAGCTCCACCGATTTTGAGAACGACAGTGACTTCCGTCCCAGCCTTGCCAGATGTTGTCTCAGATTCAGGTTATGTCGCTCAATGCGCTGAGTGTAACGCTTGCTGATAACGTGCAGCTTTCCCTTCAGGCGGGGTTCATACAGCGGCCAGCCATCCGTCATCCATACCACGACCTCAAAGGCCGACAGCAGGCCCAGAAGACGCTCCAGCGTGGCCAACGTGCGTTACCTAACAATAAACCTGTTTAAATATCCAGATAAAAACATTCAATCTGGGTCAAATGAGTGATACAGTTTCACCCATAAGACCCAATGGAGGCAATATGTCTGAATTTGAATTACTGGCGCAGGATCTGCTTGAGAAAGCAGAAGCGGAAGAACAACTGCGACAGGAAAATGATAAAAAGCTGCTCGGGCAGGTGCTGGAAATCTATGACCAGAAGTACGTGGCTGAACTGCTTAGAAAAGTTGGTAAAAATGAGTGGAGTCGCGAGACTCTTAATCGCTGGATTAATGGTAAGTGCTCACCTAAGACGCTGACGTTAGCCGAAGAGGAACTTCTACGAAAAATGCTTCCGGAAGCGCCTGCACATCACCCTGACTATGCCTTCCGGTTTATTGACCTGTTTGCTGGGATTGGAGGTATACGGAAGGGCTTCGAAACCATCGGTGGCCAGTGCGTTTTTACCAGTGAATGGAATAAAGAGGCTGTGCGCACATATAAAGCTAACTGGTTTAACGATGCTCAGGAACACACTTTCAATCTCGATATTCGTGAAGTCACGCTCAGTGATAAACCTGAAGTACCTGAAAACGATGCCTATGCTTACATTAATGAGCATGTGCCGGATCATGATGTACTTCTAGCAGGTTTCCCCTGTCAACCGTTTAGCCTTGCGGGCGTAAGCAAGAAAAACTCGCTCGGGCGCGCGCATGGTTTCGAATGTGAGGCTCAGGGAACGCTTTTCTTCGATGTGGCGCGTATTATCCGCGCAAAAAAACCTGCCATCTTTGTTCTTGAAAACGTTAAAAACCTGAAGAGCCATGACAAGGGTAAAACCTTTAAAGTCATCATGGATACCCTCGACGAACTGGGCTATGAAGTTGCGGATGCAGCTGAGATGGGCAAAAACGATCCTAAAGTTATCGACGGAAAGCACTTTTTACCTCAGCACCGAGAACGTATCGTTTTGGTCGGTTTCCGCCGTGATCTGAACATTCACCAGGGCTTTACCCTGCGCGATATTAGTCGTTTTTATCCGGAACAGCGTCCGTCATTTGGCGAACTGCTGGAACCCGTGGTTGACAGCAAATATATACTGACGCCGAAACTCTGGGAGTATCTCTATAACTACGCCAAAAAGCACGCAGCTAAGGGTAACGGATTCGGTTTTGGCCTCGTTAATCCTGAAAATAAAGAAAGCATTGCCCGTACGCTTTCTGCTCGCTATCACAAAGACGGGTCTGAAATTCTGATAGACCGTGGCTGGGATATGGCCACAGGTGAAACAGACTTCGCGAACGAAGAAAATCAGGCGCATCGGCCCCGCAGGCTGACTCCGCGAGAGTGCGCGCGCCTTATGGGTTTTGAAAAAGTAGATGGCAGGCCTTTTCGCATTCCTGTGTCAGACACTCAGTCGTACAGGCAGTTCGGTAACTCCGTAGTGGTGCCCGTGTTTGAAGCCGTAGCCAAACTGCTTGAACCTTATATCCTGAAAGCGGTTAATGCCGATTCGTGCAAGGTTGAACGAATCTGATCGCTCCTCCCGGTATTTATGCCGGGAGATAATCTATGGAATATCTGCGTAAAGCCCTGTCAGCTCAGCAATAAACGCACCTAGCGTCATTAGCTCAGCTCTCACCGCCTCCGGGTATTTTTTGTGCAGAGATGATGGCACGACCAATCTGACACCCGACTCCCGCATCTCCCGATATTGAGCCAGAGAAACTCCCTCCTGGAGTGTAAACAGATGCACCTGATGAATTTTATCGGCCTCATTCAGTATCTGACGCCAGCGATCCTTACAGGTAGTCTTGACTGCCAGCATGCGCAGATTTTCTACGGGAAACTCAGTATCGTGGTAAGCCCCTGCGGAAGGGAAAAGGAAATCGGGTTTTTTATTACCTTCTGTGATGGCCTGCGTCGCAAAGTGTCGCAGGCCGTGCTCAATGAATAGATGCTCCAGGTGCAGTTCCAGCGACTTCCCGGCTCTGGATTTACGGCGATTGCTGACAGAATTGGCCAGCGCAATAAATTCATCCACAGAGCCAAATCCTTTCCGGATGATATCCAGAACATGCAGTTCCTCAACCAATAGAAATATGTCGTACTCCACGCGCCGGCGGTCAAGAAGTTGCTCATCCGGATCAAGGGAATTTTTCACATAATGGCTGGCTGCATACTGAATAATTTCACTTCCCGACGGAAAGCGCAGGTGCCAGTCTTCAGGTAGAATATATTTATGATTTACTGGCGCTTGCTGTAGAGATAGTCCGCCTAGAATCTGTCCTGCGGGGCCGGATATAAGCGCTCCGGGTATAACTTCACCAATAGCGGTCTCAATGACGTCCTCTTCATCAGTGCTGGCGCATACCCAAATATTTACTTCCTTACAGTCCCCCCCTTGCTCATCAAGCTTGAAAGCCAGGAGCGTCAGAGCCCCTGTATTTTCAGGATCCTGAAGTGGGCTGCCTCTACCCCAGCGGGTAATCCTTTTTTCATTCCGGGTTTTACCAAAATGACGGCTGTTATAATAAATTGCCCTGGCTTCGCTGTCAGGGCAATCATGCGATGACACATGTGCGGTGAGAAAAACCGAAGGGTTCAGTTCACGGGTATGGTTGATAGACGGAAAGAGTTTTTCAACGATACCTGAAGGGATATAAAGCCCTACCTGGTGACCACCTGTTGCGCCGGTATCGTTGGCGGAAAGGCGTTTGATGTAGACGAAGTAATTCTCACATGCGATCTCAAGTAGCCAGTTGTGGAAAACCGACATAAGCATCCCCTGTTACCCTGAAACTCTACTCACCATTTTTTCATGATTATATACAAACAGTGTCATTTTCAGAAGACGACTGCACCAGTTGATTGGGCGTAATGGCTGTTGTGCAGCCAGCTCCTGACAGTTCAATATCAGAAGTGATCTGCACCAATCTCGACTATGCTCAATACTCGTGTGCACCAAAGCGAGGTGAGCATGGCGACGGAGGCTCTGTTGCAAAGATTGGCGGCAGTCAGAGGTAGGCTGTCGCTCTGCGCCGATCAGGCGGCTGCTGCGAAATGGTGGTTGAGCATGCCCATGGCCTCCGTCAGCGCCGAGGGCCCAATGCCAAAAGCTCTCTCCACAAGGCGCACCTCGCCCCTGATGCCGGGCTGCAGGCACCAGGGGCGAGCCTGTCCTTTGCGCAGGGCTCGCATGACTTCGAATCCCTTGATCGTGGCATAGGCCGTGGGGATCGATTTGAAACCGCGCACCGGCTTGATCAGTATCTTGAGCTTTCCGTGATCGGCCTCGATCACGTTATTGAGATACTTCACCTGCCGGTGGGCCGTCTCCCGGTCCAGCTTTCCTTCGCGCTTCAATTCGGTGATCGCTGCACCATAGCTCGGCGCTTTGTCGGTATTGAGCGTGGCAGGCTTTTCCCAGTGCTTCAGGCCTCGCAGGGCCTTGCCCAGGAACCGCTTCGCTGCCTTGGCGCTGCGGGTCGGCGACAGGTAGAAATCGATCGTGTCGCCCCGCTTGTCGACTGCCCGGTACAGGTAGGTCCACTTGCCCCGCACCTTGACGTAGGTTTCATCCAGGCGCCAGCTCGGATCAAAGCCACGCCGCCAGAACCAGCGCAGCCGCTTCTCCATCTCCGGGGCGTAGCACTGGACCCAGCGATAGATCGTCGTATGGTCGACCGAAATGCCGCGTTCCGCCAGCATTTCCTCAAGGTCGCGATAGCTGATCGGATAGCGACAATACCAGCGCACCGCCCACAGGATCACATCACCCTGGAAATGGCGCCACTTGAAATCCGTCATCGTTCCGTCCGTCCAATCTCCGCCAAGCATGCTCAAGCTTCACGATTTTTGCAACAGAGCCCACACGAGTATTGAGCATAGTCGAGATTGGTGCAGATCACTTCTGATATTGAACTGTCAGGAGCTGGCTGCACAACAGCCATTACGCCCAATCAACTGGTGCAGTCGTCTTCTGAAAATGACAATCGTGCCACCGGCTCCAGGTCTTATCGAACAGCTCAGACACATGGTCCAAATGCTGGTCGATCCGTTCGGCCAGTTTTTCGATGGCCTCTTGCTTGAGCTTGTCACTTTCCCTGAACTCGATGTTCAAGGCCCTGGCCACCTGGTTGAGGTTCCGGCCGATAGCTCCAAGCTGCCGGCACGATTCCCGTACGGTGTTCACTTCTTCATCAGTGAGGACCGGCATCCGGTTCAACGACCGCAGTCATTTCTGTACCTAAACAGTCCTGCGAATATGTGAGTTTTGACCTAATGAGCCACAAAAACTCATTTTCGCCCACGATAATTTTTCTACTTCCTTTCTTTGGAATGCTCATTTCAATATTCACATAACGTCGCTATCAATCGCGGAAAAGGCGTAGTGCGCGAAGCGAACGAAGCTTTTTGCCGTCGATTGCATAGCTTTGTTAACCCTTTTTCCAAATTTGATAGCAATAGTTAATGTTTGAAGTAAAGTGTTGCTCAAAAACAACTTCGAAGGTATTTGGAATACTCGGGAAGAAAACATCCCCCTCTGGCTCGATGTCGATCGTCGATAAGTGGAGCGTAGAGGCCATGGGTAATGTTTCTCGGTAAATTTCTCCGCCACCAGACACTATAACGTGACCGGTGAATTCAGCTAGCCTGTCCATGGCCTCTTCGATTGACTGAAATACAACTACATTGTCATCATTTGATGTCCAACCTGAGCGGGTAACGACCGCGTATTTCCTATTGGGGAGTGCGCCCATAGATTCAAACGTCTTGCGACCCACCAGAAGCCACTGATTGTAGGTCAATGCTTTAAAAAGTAGCTGCTCCCCTTTCGCGGACCAGGGTATGTCTGGACCGCAACCAATCACGCCGTTTTTCGCTTTCGCAGCCATCAATGATACTTTCAAGGTTCTCATCCTGGGTTAACTTTGTTTTAGGGCGACTGCCCTGCTGCGTAACATCGTTGCTGCTCCATAACATCAAACATCGACCCACGGCGTAACGCGCTTGCTGCTTGGATGCCCGAGGCATAGACTGTACAAAAAAACAGTCATAACAAGCCATGAAAACCGCCACTGCGCCGTTACCACCGCTGCGTTCGGTCAAGGTTCTGGACCAGTTGCGTGAGCGCATACGCTACTTGCATTACAGTTTACGAACCGAACAGGCTTATGTCCACTGGGTTCGTGCCTTCATCCGTTTCCACGGTGTGCGTCACCCGGCAACCTTGGGCAGCAGCGAAGTCGAGGCATTTCTGTCCTGGCTGGCGAACGAGCGCAAGGTTTCGGTCTCCACGCATCGTCAGGCATTGGCGGCCTTGCTGTTCTTCTACGGCAAGGTGCTGTGCACGGATCTGCCCTGGCTTCAGGAGATCGGAAGACCTCGGCCGTCGCGGCGCTTGCCGGTGGTGCTGACCCCGGATGAAGTGGTTCGCATCCTCGGTTTTCTGGAAGGCGAGCATCGTTTGTTCGCCCAGCTTCTGTATGGAACGGGCATGCGGATCAGTGAGGGTTTGCAACTGCGGGTCAAGGATCTGGATTTCGATCACGGCACGATCATCGTGCGGGAGGGCAAGGGCTCCAAGGATCGGGCCTTGATGTTACCCGAGAGCTTGGCACCCAGCCTGCGCGAGCAGCTGTCGCGTGCACGGGCATGGTGGCTGAAGGACCAGGCCGAGGGCCGCAGCGGCGTTGCGCTTCCCGACGCCCTTGAGCGGAAGTATCCGCGCGCCGGGCATTCCTGGCCGTGGTTCTGGGTTTTTGCGCAGCACACGCATTCGACCGATCCACGGAGCGGTGTCGTGCGTCGCCATCACATGTATGACCAGACCTTTCAGCGCGCCTTCAAACGTGCCGTAGAACAAGCAGGCATCACGAAGCCCGCCACACCGCACACCCTCCGCCACTCGTTCGCGACGGCCTTGCTCCGCAGCGGTTACGACATTCGAACCGTGCAGGATCTGCTCGGCCATTCCGACGTCTCTACGACGATGATTTACACGCATGTGCTGAAAGTTGGCGGTGCCGGAGTGCGCTCACCGCTTGATGCGCTGCCGCCCCTCACTAGTGAGAGGTAGGGCAGCGCAAGTCAATCCTGGCGGATTCACTACCCCTGCGCGAAGGCCATCGGTGCCGCATCGAACGGCCGGTTGCGGAAAGTCCTCCCTGCGTCCGCTGATGGCCGGCAGCAGCCCGTCGTTGCCTGATGGATCCAACCCCTCCGCTGCTATAGTGCAGTCGGCTTCTGACGTTCAGTGCAGCCGTCTTCTGAAAACGACAAACAGCCAGAAAGGCTGTTACAGGCGATTTGATCTGCAACCTATTGGTTAAATTAATGTATCAAAAACGATGGTTTTTGTGACAGTCTTGAAAAGTCCTGACTTCTCCCGAAAAATGACTCCCCTCATGTAACAAAACTCGTTACTGTATCAACATAACAATAACCCCATAACTAATTAGCGAGAAAAGAATGAAAATCGGCTATGCACGTAAATCTACGCATCTTCAGGATGTGGCGCACCAGGTTGACGAACTAACAAAAGCTGGATGTGAGCAAATCGGCACTGTTGCAAATAGTCGGTGGTGATAAACTTATCATCCCCTTTTGCTGATGGAGCTGCACATGAACCCATTCAAAGGCCGGCATTTTCAGCGTGACATCATTCTGTGGGCCGTACGCTGGTACTGCAAATACGGCATCAGTTACCGTGAGCTGCAGGAGATGCTGGCTGAACGCGGAGTGAATGTCGATCACTCCACGATTTACCGCTGGGTTCAGCGTTATGCGCCTGAAATGGAAAAACGGCTGCGCTGGTACTGGCGTAACCCTTCCGATCTTTGCCCGTGGCACATGGATGAAACCTACGTGAAGGTCAATGGCCGCTGGGCGTATCTGTACCGGGCCGTCGACAGCCGGGGCCGCACTGTCGATTTTTATCTCTCCTCCCGTCGTAACAGCAAAGCTGCATACCGGTTTCTGGGTAAAATCCTCAACAACGTGAAGAAGTGGCAGATCCCGCGATTCATCAACACGGATAAAGCGCCCGCCTATGGTCGCGCGCTTGCTCTGCTCAAACGCGAAGGCCGGTGCCCGTCTGACGTTGAACACCGACAGATTAAGTACCGGAACAACGTGATTGAATGCGATCATGGCAAACTGAAACGGATAATCGGCGCCACGCTGGGATTTAAATCCATGAAGACGGCTTACGCCACCATCAAAGGTATTGAGGTGATGCGTGCACTACGCAAAGGCCAGGCCTCAGCATTTTATTATGGTGATCCCCTGGGCGAAATGCGCCTGGTAAGCAGAGTTTTTGAAATGTAAGGCCTTTGAATAAGACAAAAGGCTGCCTCATCGCTAACTTTGCAACAGTGCCTTAATTACCGGTGGGGATTCAGGGATTGGTCGTGCTGTTGCTATTGCCTATGCTCGTGAAGGCGCTGATGTTGCGATTAACTATTTACCTGAAGAAGAAGACGATGCGCGTGAAGTGGTCGATCTGATAAAAAAAGCAGGCAGAAATGTTTTGGCCATCCCCGGAGATATCCGTGATGAGGCTTTTTGCGGTCATCTGGTAACACAGGCGGTAAAAGGACTGGGAGGGTTGGATATCCTCGTCAATAATGCGGGTCGTCAGCAATTTTGTGAGTCAATTGAGGAACTCACCACAGAAGACTTCGACGCAACATTCAAAACCAATGTTTACGCTATGTTTTGGATCACCAAAGCGGCCATACCCCATCTTTCACCAGACAGCGTGATAATTAATACCTCCTCCGTACAGGCTTATGAGCCAAGTGAAATCTTGCTTGATTATGCTCAGACTAAAGCAGCTATCGTGGCATTTACTAAATCGCTGGCGAAACAGCTGGCCCCGAAAGGGATCCGTGTCAATGCCGTCGCGCCGGGTCCATACTGGACTGTACTGCAGTGCTGTGGTGGTCAACCGCAGGAAAAGGTGGAGAAATTTGGGGCAAATGCGCCGCTGGGACGCCCTGGTCAACCGGTGGAAATCGCGCCGCTTTATGTCACCCTGGCCGCTCGGGAGAACAGCTATACGTCTGGTCAGGTCTGGTGTTCTGATGGGGGGACCGGAACCCTCTAACGTTTACGATCTGTGCGTCGAAAGTGACTTTTAAGGCAAGGGCGGACACTATTGTATAAGGGCGGGAGCGGTACTTACCGCTCCGTGAATGCTAACCAATCACCGCGATGCCAAGTCGCTCCATGAGCAACGATGCCTGGTAGTTGTCCAACTTAACGCCTTGTAAATCAACGCCCCGAATATCTAAGTCACCCAACTCCGAATTGGTCAGATCGCAATGTGTGAAGTTTGCTGCTCGCCAGTCGAAAGTCGAAAACTCGCCGCCGGAGAGATCTGAACCACTGAACGTCGCGCCCAGTACCTGGGCACCTATCCAACGGTTTTCCCACAGCTCACACTTTTCCAACACGACTTTCGAAAAATTGGCGTAGCTTAGATTGGTATTCGTGATATATGCGCTACAAAACCAGGTGCGCGTGGTGATCATATTCATAAAGCTTGCGCCGCGGAAATCTGCGCCTTGTGCGCGGCAGTGGCGAATTTCAATGCCCAGCGCACTGGAATTGCGAAAATCCGCCATGGATAAATCACAGCTTTTAAAAATGGCATCTTTCAGCATCGCACGACTAAAATTGCACCCTTTCTGGCTTTCACGATCATAGAACTGACAGCCGATAAATTCAGTGCCGCTCAGGTCGGCACCTGAAAAATCACAGTTAAAAAATGTACTATTTTCAATTTTCTCACCGGTGAAACGGTTTCTGTCAATTTTTTCGCCAACGAGTGCCAGAGCCATATTTGTACCTGTTTTTTTTATACAGTAATGGCGTCATGGTAAACCCTGATGAGGTTATGCGTCAAATCCGCCAATATGACATCTGCAAATGTGCGTTAAATCTGGTGTTTTTTCAGCAAAGCGCGAAGCTGATGGTAAGTCAGACCCAGTAATTCAGCGGCTTTTTTCTGGTTAAATTTTGCCTGCTGTAAGCTGGTTTGTAGAAAGTCTTTCTCTTGCTGCTGCTGGAATTCACGCAGATCCAGCGGTAACCCTACAGACATCGGTTTAGTTTCCGGCGCCTGCGGCTGAGTAGTGTGGCGGCGGAAGGGGTCAATGATTATCTCATCCAGCGGGTAATCACTGGTTCCATGCCGGTAAACGGATCGCTCCACGACGTTTTTCAGTTCACGAATATTGCCCGGCCAACGGTAGTGGAGGAGAGTTTCTCTGGCCTCGGCACTAAAACCCGGAAACAGAGGTAATCCGATCTCGCGGCACATCTGAATGGCAAAATGGGGTTCTAGGGATTTTCCGTCCAAAAACGACAAAGTGCTCTGGAGGCCGCGCCGTCCGTGGCCTCCAGAGGGGTATTACTTTTCGCTGACGGGTAAATATCCCTCGATTGAGCGCATAAGCTCCTCCAGATCTGGCAATTTTTCGCTCAATTCGAAGTGGTAAGTCCCCTTGAGGTTAATGTTGTGCCAGGCCACAGGGGATGCCTGTTTGACGATATCTATTCTCTTGGTATCTCCTTGGTATTCGAAGCTGGTCAACAGCTGGCTGAGTATCCTGGAGTTGAAGTAAACGATGGCATTGGTGACCAGGCGAGCGCACTCATTCCATAGCTGGATTTCTTCGTCTGAACTGCCCCGGAACTGATCCCCATTGACGCTGCTCACGGCCCGACGCAGTTGGTGATAGGCCTCTCCCCGGTTCAGCGCGCGCTGAACATAGTTTCTTAAACTGGCATCATCGATGTAGCACAGTAGATAATTCGCTTTCACCAGGCGATTGTATTCCGTCAGGGCTTCCAGCAGCGGGTGATTGCGCTTGTACTCCGAGAGCTTTCTCACCAAGGTGGCTTGCGTTGTTTTCCGCTGCTTAAGTGATACTGCAATCCGTTGGATGGTATCCCAGTGCTGCGCAATACGATGGGTATTGATTGGCTTTTTTAAGCACAGCTGAATTCGGTGTTCTTTGTCTTCCTTGACATCAAACATGTCATTGATCACTTTGCCAACCTGGGCATAGCGTGGGGCAAACTGGTATCCGAACAGATCCAGTAACGCGAAGTTCACATGGTTCACCCCATGGGTATCGGTTGAGAGCACATCCGGAATGATGTCTGACGTATTGCTCATCAACAAATCAAAGATGTAGTGCGATTCATGTTCGTTGGCGCCGATCACTCTGGCGTTGATCGCAGCGTGATTGGCGATCAAGGTCATGGCAGAAACACCTTTTTGAGTGCCAAAGTACTTCGACGAATAACGGGTTTTGAAGGTCTCGCGCCGGGCTTCGAACTTTTGACCATCGGCACTGGCGTGGATCACATCTTCCTGGATGTTGTAGTACCGGAAGATGGGTAGCTTGGCTGTCGCGTTATTGATGTTGTCGTTAGCAGCATTCAATGTTTCCAGGCGAAGATAGTTCGCCTGGATAGTGCTGAGCTGATCATAGGTACGATCAGAGATCTGTGCCATGCCGTAAATGCCTTGATTGGTTGCATTGCCGACCAGAATTGCCAACAGGTCATATTCATGGGAACGGCTTCTGGATTGGGAACCCAGCACATGAGCGAAGCAGTCAATGAAACCGGTGTCACGATCAACCATGCGCAGTACATCCGCAATCCCCGTTGTGGGAATTTGCTGGAAGAAGGGATTGTTGACCAGATGATGTTTGCTGGCCGAAGGCAGGCGCCAGAAGCGTTTACCCTGCGGATTACGCAAGATGATATTCCGGTTGTCTTCCTGTTCAAGATATTCGCCGACTTCGTACAAACGGGTATCCAATTCCATGGCCATCTGTTTGATCAGCTTTTCAGGCTCCTCCGCTAATTTTGTAAAATGGCTCTGTTGAAGCAGCGTATATTTGTTTTTTCGCCAATGTTCCCCGTCGATCAGGTCGGCGTCGAGTGCCCGGTATTTAGTGATATCAGGCAGCGTCAGCTGGCCATTCAGGCGATCAGGAATCTGTTGATAGAGGAACCACTCATAACGATCGATCAGGATATTCCCTTCACCATCCAGCAGGAATTCACGTGATTTTTTGGAAAGGAGTCTGGTGTCGGCAGTTTGCAACTGAGCGTCCTGGCCGTTGAGTTCGTTTTGTGTTTTCGCCAAGGCGGCCGCTAAGTGCTGGGTGCCGTCGCAGCCTTCGAAGCGCAGACATAGGAACAACTCTCGCAGCAAACCTTTCCGCAGACTTTCTTTCTCGTCGCAGTACTGCCACATGGCTTCATCGACCGATCGTCGCTGCTCGTTCAGGAAGAGACATACAGATTCCAGATCCCTTTTGGTCAGCAGGCTCAGTGCTTGCTGTCTTACTGTTGCAAACGGTAGTTGCAGATCAATGCTGTCATCAATGAACAGGTGCAGTACTTCAGCTGCCTTGCTGACATTTTTAGCTGCTTTTTGCCAATCCTTAAACACCGCTTCCTGCGCATAATCCTTTGCCTTCTGTTTGGTCTGTCTGACATGATGCACAAAGCCATCGGCAATACGTTCCAGCGCTTGCTGCCATCGCGTTTGAAGATAGCACAATAAATACAGCCATTGGCTGCCTACGGTTTGACGTTTCAGTTTGGCACCGTAGTAGTCGACTTTCTCTGCCAGGTGTTGCAGATTTTTCTGCGACAGTGATAGCGTGCTCAACAGCAGATCCACTTCCGGCATCCAATGCTGGATATGGCGATAGACAATCAGTTCTTTCTCCAACTCGGTTCCGGTGAAGTTACGAGCCGATTGTCGCAACTGTCGGAACGGCAGTGGACCTGTGCCGTTCACGAGCTCCGCCAGTGCTTGCTTAAGACCGCGTGACATTGCACGCTCAAGGTGCGCGGCCATGTGTTCCTGTTCGTCTCCCACCACCTGACTGATGATCTTTTGCAGCGTGCTGTAGGCAGGGATTGCGATCTTCTGCCCCGAACAATATTCATTGGCCGCATCGAAGAGGTGCCTAGGCGCTGTCCAGGCTCTGGCTTGCTGGGATAAGTAATCTCTCAACGCCGCTCCATGGTCTTTGACATTCCAGCGCTGGTAGTTGCAGAGCTGGAAAACACGTTGGTAAATCCGTTCGTTCTCTTTTGGCGTGAGATTAAAGGGTCTACAGCCTGGGCCTGGTAGAACGGTTTGATAAACGTATTTGAGGTCCTGCTTGATCTGATGAAAGCCGGGATTCAGCACCACCGGCTTGGCTTTGAAATAGCCCAGCAGTACCACCAGCATGTAACGCTGGCCCCGATGACGGAGGCTTTTAGCGATCGCCAGTTCCTTATCGTTCAGCGAGAAAAAGAAGCGTTGGTCGGCGGAGGTGAAAGCGGGGGGTCCATATAACTCATCTTGTTCTGCCTCGGACAAGATTTGGACACGTTCTTCGAATGCCATGGATTTAGCCCAAAAAGACTAAATCTTACTCAAACAGAGCCCAAATAGGGATCTCGAAAAAAGTAATACCCCTCTGGAGGCCACAGACGGCGGGGCCTCCAGAGCACTTTGTCGTTTTTGGACGGAAAATCCCTAGAACCCCAAATTTGTCTCCGTCTTGATCCTCGATGAGATTACCTCGCAGAGAAATGGTCGCACCGTCATGCATCGTTTTGGCCTGTTCGACAGTCATGATTCTTGCATCTTCAGTCCCACGATAACCTTCATCCAGAGCGTGGGCTGGCGGTGGAGCTGTATCATTTTTCAACCCGCCGTTATCATCAGCAAGCGCTGGCGACAATAAAAAACAACATAATAATGGCGTTATGGATAATTTCATATGTTCTCCTTTTGCCAAGGTTGAAATGTTAAGTGTGGTTGCTATTTATTAACACTGCGAACTGGATAAGTCTCAAATAATATTGTTTAAATTAAATCTAACGTTGGTGGGGATATAAGCGCAACGGTAGAGGAAAGTAGGGGGGGTAATATTCCGAGAAAATTAAGTGTAGCTGGATAATATAGGTCATGCCATTCATTTTGGTCTACGCTTATTAGTCTTTGTGATAAATAATGAGAGGTAATTGAATGGCTGGCTTAAACAAGGAAAAAAAGACCATCAATAAAACCAATTCTGCGCGTTTTCCGGCGCCGCCTTTTCAACAGCAGCAGCAGCCCTTTCCCGGGCTGGCGGGGAAAATGCAACCGCGCCCCGATCATGGAGAAGACAGCTATCAGGGAAGCGGTCGCCTGAATGGGCGCAAGGTATTAATTACGGCACTGTTGCAAATAGTCGGTGGTGATAAACTTATCATCCCCTTTTGCTGATGGAGCTGCACATGAACCCATTCAAAGGCCGGCATTTTCAGCGTGACATCATTCTGTGGGCCGTACGCTGGTACTGCAAATACGGCATCAGTTACCGTGAGCTGCAGGAGATGCTGGCTGAACGCGGAGTGAATGTCGATCACTCCACGATTTACCGCTGGGTTCAGCGTTATGCGCCTGAAATGGAAAAACGGCTGCGCTGGTACTGGCGTAACCCTTCCGATCTTTGCCCGTGGCACATGGATGAAACCTACGTGAAGGTCAATGGCCGCTGGGCGTATCTGTACCGGGCCGTCGACAGCCGGGGCCGCACTGTCGATTTTTATCTCTCCTCCCGTCGTAACAGCAAAGCTGCATACCGGTTTCTGGGTAAAATCCTCAACAACGTGAAGAAGTGGCAGATCCCGCGATTCATCAACACGGATAAAGCGCCCGCCTATGGTCGCGCGCTTGCTCTGCTCAAACGCGAAGGCCGGTGCCCGTCTGACGTTGAACACCGACAGATTAAGTACCGGAACAACGTGATTGAATGCGATCATGGCAAACTGAAACGGATAATCGGCGCCACGCTGGGATTTAAATCCATGAAGACGGCTTACGCCACCATCAAAGGTATTGAGGTGATGCGTGCACTACGCAAAGGCCAGGCCTCAGCATTTTATTATGGTGATCCCCTGGGCGAAATGCGCCTGGTAAGCAGAGTTTTTGAAATGTAAGGCCTTTGAATAAGACAAAAGGCTGCCTCATCGCTAACTTTGCAACAGTGCCCGAGCCCCTGCAGGCAGGAGAGCGCGGTCAGATAGTGGCTGTGCAAGTGGACGATCGCCTTGCAGGCCGGGTTGTGCAAATAGACCGCCCGGTGAAAAGTGACCTCTTTCGACGGTTTGTCGCCGGAGATCCATTCCCCTTGCAGCGTCACCACCGACAACCGCTGAGCCTGCAGTTCGCCGAGGCAGGCGCCGGTCGGCGTCGCCAGCAGGTTGCCGTCCGGCAGCAGCAGCGACAGATTGCCAGCGGAGCCGGTGGCATAGCCGCGGCTAAACAACGAGGCGCCAATCTGCACCATTTCCTCTCGCAGTTGTTGCTCAGTCATGACGAAACTCCTGCTGGGCACGGGCAAAGAACTGGATATCGCCGAAGTTACCTGACTTCAGCGCCAGGGAGAGCGGCTGGCGGGTGTCACGCACCCAGGGCACGCCAGGGGAGATGGTCGGCCCAATATGGAACGCCTCAACCCCCAGGGTCTGCGCCACAATGCTCGACGTTTCCCCTCCGGCCACAATAAAGCGGGTAAATCCGTTCGCCTTCAGGGGGTCGGTTCCGGCTGAGGGCGAAATGACACCCTAAGCTTTCGGTTCCTTGGGCCAAAGATATTCGCCAGTCAGTAGAATGTGCGCCCAGCCCAATGGGGATATGTGGGGAAGAAATTCAGGGGGAACATCCAACCCTTCGTTCCGCCGCTCCGTGACGGCATGACCAAGATGGACGGTATTCCAGTAAATGATCACCGCAGTCAATAAATTGAGCCCAGCGATTCGGTAGTGCTGCCCCTCTGTCGTGCGATCGCGAATTTCCCCCTGCCTCCCGATACGGAGCGCATTTTTGAGCGCATGGTGGGCCTCTCCCTTGTTAAGACCGATCTGAGCACGCCGCTGCATGTCCGTATCCAGGATCCACTCAATAATGAAAAGGGTCCGTTCAATACGACCAACTTCACGAAGCGCAACTGCAAGGTTGTTTTGTCGTGGGTAAGAAGCGAGCTTGCGCAGGAGTTGGCTGGGCCTGATTTTGCCAGCGGTCATCGTCGCGGCACAACGGAAAATATCAGGCCAGTTCGCAACGATAAGATCCTCCCGGGCTTTTCCACCTACCAACTTGCGTAACTCCCTGGGGGTCGTATCGGGATTAAATACGTACAACCGCTTCGATGGCAGATCCCTGATTCGCAGAACGAGATTGTAGCCGAGCAGGCTACTGGCTCCGAACAAATGGTCGGTGAATCCTGCTGTATCGGCATACTGTTCGCGAACATGGCGACCGACCTCGTTCATCAGTAGTCCATCGAGAATATACGGTGCCTCGCTCACGGTCGCCGGGATCGACTGACAAGCGAATGGCGCGAACTGGTCGCTTACGTGAGTATACGCTTTGAGGCCGGGAACAGAACCATATTTGGCATTGACCATGTTCATGGCTTCGCCATGCCGCGCTGTCGGGAAAAACTGACCATCGCTCGATGCTGACGTGCCCATCCCCCAGACGCGTGACATCGGCAGTTTACCCTGCGCGGCCACCACAATTGCCAATGCCTGGTTCATGGCTTCGCTTTCAACATGCCAGCGGGCAAGGCGTGAGAGCTGCCAGTAATCATGCGTGTTTGTAGCTTCCGCCATCTTACGCAGGCCCAGATTGAGCCCTTCAGCGAGCAGGACGTTGAGCAGACCGATCCGGTCGCGACATGGAGCCCCGGTTCTCAGATGGGTAAACGCATCTGTGAAACCAAGGGCTGCATCAACTTCAAGCAGCATGTCGGTAATCCGAACGGACGGCATTCGGCGATACAGATCCAGTATGAGTGCCTCGGCACCATCCGGCACGTCTGCTGTCAACCTGTCGATCCGCAACGTTCCATCTTCTATGCTACCGTGCGGAATAGTGCCGTTACGGGCAGCCCGGGCCAGCCGCTTAAGAGCGATCGTGAGTCGCGCCTTTCTGTCTGCCAGCCAATCCTGTGGGTTGGAAGGCACGGCCAGTTTTGCATTTTCCTGCGCCGCGATCATCGGCACCAGTACCTGCTTGAGGTCACCATAGCGGCGCGAATGAGCGAGCCAGACATCTCCGGAACGAAAAGCATCCCGGAGGTGAAAGAGTACCGCCACTTCCCAAAGACGGGTATCTCCTTTTTCCTGAGCTCGTAAATGACGGTTCCATTTGGAGCTGGGCCGCAGGAAACGCCTTTCTGGCGATGCAACACCTTTCATCTCTCCGATCGACAAAGCTGCTGCTACCAATGGTCCGGCGACCGGCGCGGCTTCGAGCTTCAGACAGCGCAACATGCGGGGCGCATAACGACGAAAGCGATGGTATCCCTGCCCGACATATGCAAGAGGCTCATCGGCTAGCGTGTTGCTGAGTTGAGTCCCTGTCGCTACCAGTTGAGCGAGCCGGTCCCATGCAACCGAACTGGCGACAGCCATCTCCAGCGGGGTTCCGTCACTGCGGGCCTCAAGCAACGAAGCTCCCAGCGCGGTGAAGGTACGGATCGTATCCGTGAGTGTGGCTTTAGAGCCGGAAATTGTTTCGTCATGCTGGCGCTTCGCTTCCCGCCAGGTTTTTCCTACGATCCTGTCATGGGTTTCGACTATGGCATCAGCAATCGCCGCTTCCCACTCCACAACACAGACGGCAAGGATCGCCCAGCGGCGGTCCGAAGTGATGTCACGCAAACCGTCGGTGAAGTAGCGTTCACCCTGCCGACGCAGCCGGGCAATGCGATGGGCAGGTATGCTGGCCAAAGCACTATGATTGATATTCAGGGTACGCAGAAATTCGAGCCTGTCGAGCAAACGGTTAGCAGCAGCCGAGTTGTTACCAACCTCGAAGTTGCGAAGCCAGATGAAACGACTGATATTGCCGGCGAGCATTTCACTCAGAAGTTTGTCCAGGTGATCGCGAACATCCGCTGTTAAATTTTCCGCAATCCGCGTTTCAATCCGCCGCTCAGCGGCGACCAGAGCATCCGCGCACAAGCGCTCGATTGTCGATACTGCGGGCAGAATGGTGGAAGTTTCCCGACACCGCACAATAAAACGATGAGCAAGATCCTCGTTTGATCTGGCATCTTCGGCCTGGCCGAAAGTCCACTCCCGCAGATCACGGGCACCACGGCCCGTGAAGGTCTTGTAGCCGTAAATTTCGCGCAGCGTGTCCATGTGCTGCTGACGGGTTTGGCGCCGTGTGGCATAAGTGAGAAGCGCATCAGCCGGAACTCCAAGCTGAGCACCGACGAAGGAAAGGACTTCACGCGGGATCATCTCACCAGGAGCCAGTGCACGGCCCGGATATCGTAAGGCACAAAGTTGCAGGGCAAAGCCAATCCTGTTTTCCGGTCTGCGGCGCTGCCTAATGTTTTCCAGGTCATCATCGCCCAGCGTGTAGAACTTCAGTAGCGACAGTTCGTCCGTGGGCAGATCGAACAGCGCTGCTCGCTGCCGTTCGGTGAAAATATGGCGTCGTGACATACAAATTCGTCCCTTTTGAAGTATAGTCTGTTTTGGACAACAGCCAGCCCATATAAATCAGGGCGTTCCGATACAAAAATCCAGGAGGGTTCAATTGGGACATCGTGCCGCCATTTACTGCCGGGTTTCAACAGCGGATCAGTCTTGTGAACGCCAGGAATTTGATCTGCGAGCCTTCGCCGGCTGTGCCGGCTACGACGTGGTGGGAATATTTAAGGAAACAGGTTCAGGAACTAAACTCGACCGGGCCGAGCGAAAGAAAGTCCTGGCGCTTGCCCAGTCCAGACAAATTGATGCAATCCTGGTCACTGAGCTTTCCCGGTGGGGGCGCTCGACGCTCGATCTGCTCAATACGCTACGTGAACTGGAGAACTGGAAGGTTTCCGTGATAGCCATGAATGGAATGGCGTTCGATCTTTCGTCGCCGTATGGACGAATGCTGGCGACGTTTCTTTCCGGCATTGCGGAGTTTGAGCGGGATCTCATCAGCGAGCGGGTCAAGTCAGGCCTTGCTGTTGCGAAGGCACGTGGTAAGAGGCTTGGTCGTCAGGCCGGAGTGCGACCAAAATCAGACCGACTTTTGCCTAAGGTGGTTGCGATGAGGGCCGAGGGACGCAGCTATCGCTGGATCGCACGCGAGCTCGGTATCAGCAAGAATACCGTCGCTGACATCGTGCAACGACACAGAGCTAACGCTTAGGGTGTCATTTCGCCCTCAGCCGGAACCGACCCCGAATAGGTTTCGTCGCGGATGTGCCAGGCTTGCAGCCAGGACAGCTTGGCGTAGGTCAGGCCGGGGCTCGACTCGGCCATCTTGGTCAGCCCGAGGTTGATCGCATCACCGAGGATTGCGGACAGCAGCAACGTCCTGTCTTTGGCCTCGGCCCCGTCCTTCAAGTGGGTGAAGTGGCGGCTGAAGCCCGTCCAGTCGTCCACGTCCATCAGCAGTTCGGTGATCTTGATGCGCGGCAGTAACTGGCTGGTTTGGTCGATCAGCGCCTGCGCCCGATCCGGCACCGCCGCATCCAGCGGGGTGATTTTCAGCCCTGACTCGGTGAGGATGGCATCGGGCAGCTCGTTGTCCTTGGCCAGGCGGGTGACGGTGGCCAACTGCTCGTCCAGCAGCTGCAAACGCTCTTCCAGGTACTGGTCGCTGTTCGGGTTGATCGCCAGGGGCAGGGCCTGCTCGCGCTTGAGTGCGGCGAACTTCTCGGCCGGCAGCAGGTAGTCGTCGAAGTGGCACTGTTGCAAATAGTCGGTGGTGATAAACTTATCATCCCCTTTTGCTGATGGAGCTGCACATGAACCCATTCAAAGGCCGGCATTTTCAGCGTGACATCATTCTGTGGGCCGTACGCTGGTACTGCAAATACGGCATCAGTTACCGTGAGCTGCAGGAGATGCTGGCTGAACGCGGAGTGAATGTCGATCACTCCACGATTTACCGCTGGGTTCAGCGTTATGCGCCTGAAATGGAAAAACGGCTGCGCTGGTACTGGCGTAACCCTTCCGATCTTTGCCCGTGGCACATGGATGAAACCTACGTGAAGGTCAATGGCCGCTGGGCGTATCTGTACCGGGCCGTCGACAGCCGGGGCCGCACTGTCGATTTTTATCTCTCCTCCCGTCGTAACAGCAAAGCTGCATACCGGTTTCTGGGTAAAATCCTCAACAACGTGAAGAAGTGGCAGATCCCGCGATTCATCAACACGGATAAAGCGCCCGCCTATGGTCGCGCGCTTGCTCTGCTCAAACGCGAAGGCCGGTGCCCGTCTGACGTTGAACACCGACAGATTAAGTACCGGAACAACGTGATTGAATGCGATCATGGCAAACTGAAACGGATAATCGGCGCCACGCTGGGATTTAAATCCATGAAGACGGCTTACGCCACCATCAAAGGTATTGAGGTGATGCGTGCACTACGCAAAGGCCAGGCCTCAGCATTTTATTATGGTGATCCCCTGGGCGAAATGCGCCTGGTAAGCAGAGTTTTTGAAATGTAAGGCCTTTGAATAAGACAAAAGGCTGCCTCATCGCTAACTTTGCAACAGTGCCTTTAAGCGTGCATAATAAGCCCTACACAAATTGGGAGTTAGACATCATGAGCAACGCAAAAACAAAGTTAGGCATCACAAAGTACAGCATCGTGACCAACAGCAACGATTCCGTCACACTGCGCCTCATGACTGAGCATGACCTTGCGATGCTCTATGAGTGGCTAAATCGATCTCATATCGTCGAGTGGTGGGGCGGAGAAGAAGCACGCCCGACACTTGCTGACGTACAGGAACAGTACTTGCCAAGCGTTTTAGCGCAAGAGTCCGTCACTCCATACATTGCAATGCTGAATGGAGAGCCGATTGGGTATGCCCAGTCGTACGTTGCTCTTGGAAGCGGGGACGGACGGTGGGAAGAAGAAACCGATCCAGGAGTACGCGGAATAGACCAGTTACTGGCGAATGCATCACAACTGGGCAAAGGCTTGGGAACCAAGCTGGTTCGAGCTCTGGTTGAGTTGCTGTTCAATGATCCCGAGGTCACCAAGATCCAAACGGACCCGTCGCCGAGCAACTTGCGAGCGATCCGATGCTACGAGAAAGCGGGGTTTGAGAGGCAAGGTACCGTAACCACCCCATATGGTCCAGCCGTGTACATGGTTCAAACACGCCAGGCATTCGAGCGAACACGCAGTGATGCCTAACCCTTCCATCGAGGGGGACGTCCAAGGGCTGGCGCCCTTGGCCGCCCCTCATGTCAAACGTTGGGCGAACCCGGAGCCTCATTAATTGTTAGCCGTTAAAATTAAGCCCTTTACCAAACCAATACTTATTATGAAAAACACAATACATATCAACTTCGCTATTTTTTTAATAATTGCAAATATTATCTACAGCAGCGCCAGTGCATCAACAGATATCTCTACTGTTGCATCTCCATTATTTGAAGGAACTGAAGGTTGTTTTTTACTTTACGATGCATCCACAAACGCTGAAATTGCTCAATTCAATAAAGCAAAGTGTGCAACGCAAATGGCACCAGATTCAACTTTCAAGATCGCATTATCACTTATGGCATTTGATGCGGAAATAATAGATCAGAAAACCATATTCAAATGGGATAAAACCCCCAAAGGAATGGAGATCTGGAACAGCAATCATACACCAAAGACGTGGATGCAATTTTCTGTTGTTTGGGTTTCGCAAGAAATAACCCAAAAAATTGGATTAAATAAAATCAAGAATTATCTCAAAGATTTTGATTATGGAAATCAAGACTTCTCTGGAGATAAAGAAAGAAACAACGGATTAACAGAAGCATGGCTCGAAAGTAGCTTAAAAATTTCACCAGAAGAACAAATTCAATTCCTGCGTAAAATTATTAATCACAATCTCCCAGTTAAAAACTCAGCCATAGAAAACACCATAGAGAACATGTATCTACAAGATCTGGATAATAGTACAAAACTGTATGGGAAAACTGGTGCAGGATTCACAGCAAATAGAACCTTACAAAACGGATGGTTTGAAGGGTTTATTATAAGCAAATCAGGACATAAATATGTTTTTGTGTCCGCACTTACAGGAAACTTGGGGTCGAATTTAACATCAAGCATAAAAGCCAAGAAAAATGCGATCACCATTCTAAACACACTAAATTTATAAAAAATCTAATGGCAAAATCGCCCAACCCTTCAATCAAGTCGGGACGGCCAAAAGCAAGCTTTTGGCTCCCCTCGCTGGCGCTCGGCGCCCCTTATTTCAAACGTTAGACGGCAAAGTCACAGACCGCGGGATCTCTTATGACCAACTACTTTGATAGCCCCTTCAAAGGCAAGCTGCTTTCTGAGCAAGTGAAGAACCCCAATATCAAAGTTGGGCGGTACAGCTATTACTCTGGCTACTATCATGGGCACTCATTCGATGACTGCGCACGGTATCTGTTTCCGGACCGTGATGACGTTGATAAGTTGATCATCGGTAGTTTCTGCTCTATCGGGAGTGGGGCTTCCTTTATCATGGCTGGCAATCAGGGGCATCGGTACGACTGGGCATCATCTTTCCCGTTCTTTTATATGCAGGAAGAACCTGCATTCTCAAGCGCACTCGATGCCTTCCAAAAAGCAGGTAATACTGTCATTGGCAATGACGTTTGGATCGGCTCTGAGGCAATGGTCATGCCCGGAATCAAGATCGGGCACGGTGCGGTGATAGGCAGCCGCTCGTTGGTGACAAAAGATGTGGGGCACTGTTGCAAAGTTAGCGATGAGGCAGCCTTTTGTCTTATTCAAAGGCCTTACATTTCAAAAACTCTGCTTACCAGGCGCATTTCGCCCAGGGGATCACCATAATAAAATGCTGAGGCCTGGCCTTTGCGTAGTGCACGCATCACCTCAATACCTTTGATGGTGGCGTAAGCCGTCTTCATGGATTTAAATCCCAGCGTGGCGCCGATTATCCGTTTCAGTTTGCCATGATCGCATTCAATCACGTTGTTCCGGTACTTAATCTGTCGGTGTTCAACGTCAGACGGGCACCGGCCTTCGCGTTTGAGCAGAGCAAGCGCGCGACCATAGGCGGGCGCTTTATCCGTGTTGATGAATCGCGGGATCTGCCACTTCTTCACGTTGTTGAGGATTTTACCCAGAAACCGGTATGCAGCTTTGCTGTTACGACGGGAGGAGAGATAAAAATCGACAGTGCGGCCCCGGCTGTCGACGGCCCGGTACAGATACGCCCAGCGGCCATTGACCTTCACGTAGGTTTCATCCATGTGCCACGGGCAAAGATCGGAAGGGTTACGCCAGTACCAGCGCAGCCGTTTTTCCATTTCAGGCGCATAACGCTGAACCCAGCGGTAAATCGTGGAGTGATCGACATTCACTCCGCGTTCAGCCAGCATCTCCTGCAGCTCACGGTAACTGATGCCGTATTTGCAGTACCAGCGTACGGCCCACAGAATGATGTCACGCTGAAAATGCCGGCCTTTGAATGGGTTCATGTGCAGCTCCATCAGCAAAAGGGGATGATAAGTTTATCACCACCGACTATTTGCAACAGTGCCTCTCGATAGGTATAGTGTTTTGCAGTTTAGAGGAGATATCGCGATGCATACGCGGAAGGCAATAACGGAGGCAATTCGAAAATTAGGAGTCCAAACCGGTGACCTGTTGATGGTGCATGCCTCACTTAAAGCGATTGGTCCGGTCGAAGGAGGAGCGGAGACGGTCGTTGCCGCGTTACGCTCCGCGGTTGGGCCGACTGGCACTGTGATGGGATACGCGTCGTGGGACCGATCACCCTACGAGGAGACTCTGAATGGCGCTCGGTTGGATGACAAAGCCCGCCGTACCTGGCCGCCGTTCGATCCCGCAACGGCCGGGACTTACCGTGGGTTCGGCCTGCTGAATCAATTTCTGGTTCAAGCCCCCGGCGCGCGGCGCAGCGCGCACCCCGATGCATCGATGGTCGCGGTTGGTCCGCTAGCTGAAACGCTGACGGAGCCTCACGAACTCGGTCACGCCTTGGGGGAAGGGTCGCCCGTCGAGCGGTTCGTCCGCCTTGGCGGGAAGGCCCTGCTGTTGGGTGCGCCGCTAAACTCCGTTACCGCATTGCACTACGCCGAGGCGGTTGCGGATATCCCCAACAAACGATGGGTGACGTATGAGATGCCGATGCTTGGAAGAAACGGTGAAGTCGCCTGGAAAACGGCATCAGAATACGATTCAAACGGCATTCTCGATTGCTTTGCTATCGAAGGAAAGCCGGATGCGGTCGAAACTATAGCAAATGCTTACGTGAAGCTCGGTCGCCATCGAGAAGGTGTCGTGGGCTTTGCTCAGTGCTACCTGTTCGACGCGCAGGACATCGTGACGTTCGGCGTCACCTATCTTGAGAAGCACTTCGGAGCCACTCCGATCGTGCCAGCACACGAAGCCGCCCAGCGCTCTTGCGAGCCTTCCGGTTAGAGGCCGTCGACAATGATAATCTGGATCAACGGACCTTTCGGCGCCGGAAAGACGACTCTCGCTGAGCGGCTGCGCGATCGGCGTCCGAAATCGCTGATCTTTGACCCTGAGGAAATCGGGTTCGTGGTGAAAGAAACGGTCCCCATACCAGCGAGCGGAGACTATCAGGATCTCCCCTTGTGGAGGGGACTTACGATCGCTGCGGTCAGCGAGATTCGCAGGAATTACTCGCAGGACATCATCATCCCAATGACGCTCGTGCACCCGGACTATCTGACTGAGATACTCGACGGGTTAAGGCAGATCGACGATCAGCTGCTGCACATCTTTCTGATGCTTAACGAGGACCTATTGCGTCACCGGATCTCGAACCAGACCATGCATCCTGACCCGAATCGGAATGCGGAGATTCGAGAGTGGCGATTAGCGAATGTCGCCCGATGCTTGGCCGCAAGGGAACGGCTTCCGTCCACAACCCGTGTTCTCGATAGTGGTGCACACACCAGCGATGAACTTGCAGCGATGGTGCTCGACAGACTCGATCAGCGCACCTGATCGCCTTAGAGCTGGCTCGGGAAATCTGCACAGCGGGGATAAGTGGAGTTTCTGCCTGACTTCGGCTTAGATGCCGGGAACAGGAGAGACCATGACGAGACGACCGCGCCGGAACCATAGCCCGGCTTTCAAGGCGAAGGTGGCACTTGCCGCCATCCGAGGTGAGCAGACGCTGGTGGAGTTGTCCCAGCAGTTCGATGTGCACGCCAACCAGATCAAGCAATGGAAAGACCAGCTCCTTGAGGGGGCGACAGGTGTGTTCGGCGATGAAACGAAAGCGGAGCCGTCGGGTCCGACCATCGATGTCAAAACGCTGCACGCGAAAATCGGCGAACTGACACTGGAGAACGATTTTTTATCCGGTGCGCTCGGCAAGGCGGGATTGCTGGGCGGAAAGAAATGATCGACCGCGAGCACAAGCTATCCGTCGTGCGCCAGGCGAAGCTTCTCGGCTTCAGCCGTGGCAGCGTCTACTATCTGCCTCGTCCGGTGTCTGACGGCGATCTGGCCCTTATGCGCCGGATTGACGAATTGCATCTCGACTACCCCTTTGCCGGAAGTCGGATGTTGCAAGGGCTCTTGAGAGGAGAAGGTCTGGAGACCGGGCGGCGACACGTCGCCACGCTGATGAAGAAGATGGGCATCAAGGCGATCTACCGCCGCCCGAACACCTCGAAACCAGCGCCAGGGCACATACGAAAGCTGGCAGTCACCCGGCCCAATCAGGTGTGGGCAATGGACCTGACCTACATCCCCATGGCGCGGGGATTTGTCTATCTGTGCGCCGTCGTGGACTGGTTCAGCCGGAAGGTCTTGTCATGGCGGTTGTCGATCACGATGGAAGCAGCCTTCTGCATCGAGGCGGTGGAGGAGGCACTTGCCCGTCATGGCAGGCCGGAAATCTTCAATACCGACCAGGGATCGCAGTTCACCTCCATCGACTTCACCGCCGTGCTGAAGAGGTCACAGATTGCCATCTCGATGGATGGCAAGGGTGCGTGGCGAGACAATGTCTTCGTCGAGCGGCTCTGGCGTTCGATCAAATACGAGGAAGTCTACCTCCATGCCTACAAGACTGTGTCCGAGGCACGCGCTGGCATCGCCCGATATCTGAACTTCTACAACACCAGACGCCCACATTGGCACTGTTGCAAAGTTAGCGATGAGGCAGCCTTTTGTCTTATTCAAAGGCCTTACATTTCAAAAACTCTGCTTACCAGGCGCATTTCGCCCAGGGGATCACCATAATAAAATGCTGAGGCCTGGCCTTTGCGTAGTGCACGCATCACCTCAATACCTTTGATGGTGGCGTAAGCCGTCTTCATGGATTTAAATCCCAGCGTGGCGCCGATTATCCGTTTCAGTTTGCCATGATCGCATTCAATCACGTTGTTCCGGTACTTAATCTGTCGGTGTTCAACGTCAGACGGGCACCGGCCTTCGCGTTTGAGCAGAGCAAGCGCGCGACCATAGGCGGGCGCTTTATCCGTGTTGATGAATCGCGGGATCTGCCACTTCTTCACGTTGTTGAGGATTTTACCCAGAAACCGGTATGCAGCTTTGCTGTTACGACGGGAGGAGAGATAAAAATCGACAGTGCGGCCCCGGCTGTCGACGGCCCGGTACAGATACGCCCAGCGGCCATTGACCTTCACGTAGGTTTCATCCATGTGCCACGGGCAAAGATCGGAAGGGTTACGCCAGTACCAGCGCAGCCGTTTTTCCATTTCAGGCGCATAACGCTGAACCCAGCGGTAAATCGTGGAGTGATCGACATTCACTCCGCGTTCAGCCAGCATCTCCTGCAGCTCACGGTAACTGATGCCGTATTTGCAGTACCAGCGTACGGCCCACAGAATGATGTCACGCTGAAAATGCCGGCCTTTGAATGGGTTCATGTGCAGCTCCATCAGCAAAAGGGGATGATAAGTTTATCACCACCGACTATTTGCAACAGTGCCCTATTTTTCGGGGATCTGATTGCCCTCTGGCAATATCATTCAGCACGCCATAGTCGGCATCATGGTCCATTCGCCAGAAAACCGAAGCACCGGCATCAGCCAGGCGTGGAGAAAACTGGTATCCCAGCAGCCAGAAAAGGCCAAAGACAAGTTCGCTGGCACCTGCTGTATCGGTCATAATTTCGGTTGGATTCAGCCCGGTCTCCTGTTCCAGAAGACCTTCCAGCACAAAGATAGAGTCCCTCAGCGTCCCCGGTATAACGATGCCATGAAAGCCGGAATACTGATCGGACACAAAGTTGTACCAGGTGATCCCTCTGTTATTACCAAAGTATTTGCGGTTCGGTCCGGCATTGATTGTTCTGACTGGCGTAACAAAGCGCATTCCATCTGCAGATGCCACTTCTCCTCCACCCCATATCTGTGCCAGTGGCAGCGTTGCCTGAAAATCAACCAGTCTGGCATTAGCGCTGGTGATAGTTTCAGCCCGCAGATAGTTCGCTTTTGTCCAGTTCAGCCGGTGTCGGGTCAGTGCAGGAACATTTGATCTGATCAGTGGTTCCAGACCGATATTGCAGGCTTCAGCCATCAGCACGGCGCTGATGCTGACGGGCAGATCATCAACTCTGGCACTGGCTTCACTAGCATGGAAAAACTCATCAGCAAATCCGGTATGGGCGTTAATTTCGAGCAGCAACTCCGTTAAATCCACCGGAGGGAGTAGATCACTGATCATTTTGCTCAGTCGTTTCAGACTGTCCGGCTCATCAAGACTGGCGAGGGGAGAAATTGTCAACCGGGGCTTCGGGCCAGAAACATCGAGTTCGACAGCCTCATTTTCGCAAAGACGTGCAGCAACCTGTCTGTAACGACTATCAAGCTGATGACCCAGAGATTTTATTGCTTCCTGCGGGTCTGTCGGGTGCCCCAAAGAACGATAAACCTTAATCCGGTTTGCCTGCCAGTCAGCACCCTGTAGTAATCTTGCACGAGGATCTCCCCACCGGTTACTGCCGGTAACGTAGACATCCCTCCGCCTCAGACTATCCTGCAGTTTACTGAGAAAGCAGAGCGTGTATCCCCTGCGGGTGATATGTTTTTCCTTGTTAATCACCAGCCGTTTCCATGACCGACTGATAATTTCCGTTGGTGCGTCGTCAAAAAACTGCCGCCGTGAGCTGAACTCCCGGCTGAGGTAGTCACAGGCATTCAGAGTGGTAACCCCGGCAGGTGCGGATGAAAATTTAACGGTATTCAGCAGATGGGGCAGGAAACGACGAACGCGCCCGTACTGCTCCACCATTTCTTCATGAAAATTATCGTCTGAGGGCCGGGCAATTTCACGGACAAGCGTGATGATTTCAGCCAGCTTTTGCCTTGGGATGTAGCTGAACACCTCAGCACGAATCGATTCGTCCGGTGTTTCTTCTTTCAGCAGGTACGAACATGCGCTGGCGAGCGCCAATGCAGATTTATCCAGATCCTTCAGCGAGCGGAGCCGTTTTTTCTGCCCAATCTTTCTGGCGTCACGGATGATAACGGCCAGCATGGCGTCCAGAACGTCCAATGCATCATCCAGCGCCAGCGTTTCCCATGCAAGGACAAAGGCAACCAGAACCGCCATCCTTTTCTGCGGTGACATCCTGGCAATATTGAACACCGAAGTCATACCAGCATAACGTGCGAGATTTTTCAGGCGCACAGCCGGGAGTGTACTCAGGTTTTCAGCATGCAGGCCAAAATCGTTCAGAGTTTTCCAGCGTTCAATTGCTTCATTAAACGCCGGACCACTGATGGTCACAGGGCCCTTTTTCAGTGATTCCAGTAAAGACAGGCGGCTGCAATCAGTTGGCCCCAGCAGCATCTCCAGCTGTGAACGCTGTTCGGCTGACGGTATCAGTGCCAGTTTGTTCCACAGGCGCAACGTCGCCTTTTCCCTTACCTCTGAAATCAACCGGGTCAGCGTAGTGGCTCCGGGGAGAATAATACGATGTTGCATAAGCCACCCTGTCGCCAGATCGAAAAGCAGGCCAGGACGTTCGTTGCTTATCCAGCTCCGGGTATATAAAAGACGGGTAAGGCGAAATGTCCAGGGCCAGGCAAATTCACGATACTGATAGTGCTGACGTATCAGCGCTGCATGCTCACGGCGGGTATTTTCCCTCTGACCGTATTCTGCAAGAACGGTGATATCACGAATCCCGAGCTGTCTGGCGGTAAAATGCCGGACGCCGGAAGGAATATGACCTGGGACCTACGTGCGCCCGCACCGACACCCTCACACCTTCGAGCTACTGTTGCCATTAAGGGGTCGTTTCGTGGTGCTGAATTTTGACGATCGGGGTACCGTCACCCATCGGGCGATATTGGGGGAAACCTGTACGGTGCTGGAGATGGCCGCAGGAACCTGGCATGCCGTGCTGTCGCTGGATACCGGTGGCATAATTTTTGAAGTAAAACACGGTGGCTATCAACCCGTGGCTGCCGATGACTATGCGCACTGGGCTCCAGCGGAAGGAGAACCAGGAACCACGGAGCTTATGGCCTGGTATGCGCAAGCGCAGGTGGGCGACAGCACTTTTGCCGTCTAAGGCGATAAACAAAAACGGAATGAGTTTCCCCATTCCGTTTCCGCTATTACAAACCGTCGGTGACGATTTTAGCCGCCGACGCTAATACATCGCGACGGCTTTCTGCCTTAGGTTGAGGCTGGGTGAAGTAAGTGACCAGAATCAGCGGCGCACGATCTTTTGGCCAGATCACCGCGATATCGTTGGTGGTGCCATAGCCACCGCTGCCGGTTTTATCCCCCACAACCCAGGAAGCAGGCAGTCCAGCCTGAATGCTCGCTGCACCGGTGGTATTGCCTTTCATCCATGTCACCAGCTGCGCCCGTTGGCTGTCGCCCAATGCTTTACCCAGCGTCAGATTCCGCAGAGTTTGCGCCATTGCCCGAGGTGAAGTGGTATCACGCGGATCGCCCGGAATGGCGGTGTTTAACGTCGGCTCGGTACGGTCGAGACGGAACGTTTCGTCTCCCAGCTGTCGGGCGAACGCGGTGACGCTAGCCGGGCCGCCAACGTGAGCAATCAGCTTATTCATCGCCACGTTATCGCTGTACTGTAGCGCGGCCGCGCTAAGCTCAGCCAGTGACATCGTCCCATTGACGTGCTTTTCCGCAATCGGATTATAGTTAACAAGGTCAGATTTTTTGATCTCAACTCGCTGATTTAACAGATTCGGTTCGCTTTCACTTTTCTTCAGCACCGCGGCCGCGGCCATCACTTTACTGGTGCTGCACATCGCAAAGCGCTCATCAGCACGATAAAGTATTTGCGAATTATCTGCTGTGTTAATCAATGCCACACCCAGTCTGCCTCCCGACTGCCGCTCTAATTCGGCAAGTTTTTGCTGTACGTCCGCCGTTTGCGCATACAGCGGCACACTTCCTAACAACAGCGTGACGGTTGCCGTCGCCATCAGCGTGAACTGGCGCAGTGATTTTTTAACCATGGGATTCCTTATTCTGGAAGATACGAAATAACAACAACATGAATAGTCCCTAAATTCCACGTGTGTTTTTTATTAGCTTCAAAAATCACTATTTCACGAAGAATTTAGACTGCTTCTCACACATTGTAACATTATTTACAACCACCTTTCAATCATTTTTGATAAATCATTGATTTCATCTTTGCTGCAATGATACTTAATAAACTCTGCAAGTTATCCACAGAGCAACACTCAATTTTATTGATGATATTCTTATTATACCAGACATTTTTCATACACTCCCTTGTACGGATAGTTTTCCGACAACTTCATGATTACATATCTTGCGGTTTTGATTATTTTTGCTGCAAGAAATACATACTTCAAACGAAAGGTCTTTATTTGCTGTCTGTATTCTGAAGAGTCCAAGGAATCAAACTTGAACAACAAAAATAGGTTATATGAAAGCATCATCATTTGAAACACGGCTTCATTCGCCCAAAATGACTTTAGCAAGAGATGACCCACCGCCATGTCGTATTTGGCTTCTTTGATATAGTTTTCAGCATTACCACGCTTTTCATAGTATATAACTACTTTTTCAGAAAGCAAGGTAGTATTTGTTACAAAGAAAAAGTAGTCGTATTCGGAACCTTCTAAAAGTGATAATTGTGCTCTTTCTTTTTCTGGTTTCAGTACGCGAGATACGACAAATCTTCTGTCTTTTTCCCATTTAACTAATTTTGTATACAGTTCTGTAGTTTCTCTACCTTCTTCTCCTTTAACGAATACAATTGATGAATTCGTTGCTTGTGAGGTGAGTGTAGAATAACTTTTGGCTTTAATTAAATATTTGCATCCAAGAGATTCTATCGTTTCGATAATTTTTTCATCAAAGTAGCCACTATCCATTCGAAATAAAATTTCTAAATCGTCTGATTTGATGTTAGCAACAATTTCTTTGATCATTTCCGCAGCACCGTTTGCAGTGTAAGTATTGCCACTTCTTACAAATCCGGTAACATATGCTTTTAATTCGTCGCAAAATGCAAATTGGATATTGTAGCATCGGTTTCCCAGTTTCTTAGGATTATATCCTTTTGACGCACCTTCTTGATGACCTTCTACGTTAATTACACTACTATCAATATCAATCGTAATGGATGTCAATTTACTTTTAGTGAGCAGTTTTTTAAAGACTTTAAAATTAATGTCTCTAAACATTTGGGTTGTCTTGAAGTTGAAGTTTCCTAGAAACCGTGACACTGTTTCAGGTTCTTTTACGGAAATATCAAACTCGTTGACGAGGGGATCATTTTGAAGTAGCTTTAGACGTTCTAACTTATCAATGCCAATGAAGTGACCGCAGAGCATGGTCTTTATATGATTCATCTTGATTTTATTTGTTGAGTCATTATCAAATACGAGGTCATTTTCAATAAAATCAAAAATCCCATTGCTTTTTGCATTCTCAAGGAGCAGAAAAAGACCTGCATTTGATGTTAGATTCTTAGCTTTGAAATCAATTTTATTAATCATAATTAGAACCCCTTTTTACTACTTTTCTTACTATTATTTTACCATATATCGAGTCATAAAAGCTGATAATTTAACATATTTTTGAGCACTTTTCTTTCACCCAATGGGTGAAAGCTGAATTTCGAAGGAATGCATATTTATCAAGGCTTTGATTATGCTTTTTGAAGTACTGACGTAGAATCTAGGTATGATTCATATCGGTGAGGAAGGTGCCCAGAAAACGGACACATCCAATTTGCAGGGCAATGCCCAGACGGTTGTGATCACCTCTGCTTTTTCCGATAAATTCCTTGTCTGCTTCATCAAGGTGAAAATATCGTGCCAGCTGAAGCTCATCCGGTTCACCGGTGAATCTGCCATAGCTTTCAGTCTGCTCAGTGGTCAGAAAGTCAACGGGCATATCGGCCTCCCTGCCTGACGGGCATTTAGTAACATTTTTCCAACCGTACGAAATGTTATAAATTATCGGACATCGTAAAACTGTTACATTAATATGTCTATTAAATCGTAAATTTGTAATAATAGACATGAGTTGTCCGATATTCGATTTAAGGTACATTTTTATGCGACTTTTTGGTTACGCTCGGGTCTCAACCAGTCAGCAGTCTCTTGATCTTCAGGTCAGAGCACTCAAAGACGCAGGTGTGAAAGCAAACCGTATATTTACCGATAAGGCATCCGGCAGTTCAACAGACCGGGAAGGGCTGGATTTGCTGAGGATGAAGGTGGAGGAAGGTGATGTCATTCTGGTTAAGAAGCTCGACCGTCTTGGCCGCGACACTGCCGATATGATCCAACTGATAAAGGAATTTGACGCTCAGGGCGTGGCAGTCCGGTTCATTGATGACGGGATCAGTACCGACGGTGATATGGGGCAAATGGTGGTCACCATCCTGTCGGCTGTGGCACAGGCTGAACGCCGGAGGATCCTAGAACGCACGAATGAGGGCCGACAGGAAGCAAAGCTGAAAGGAATCAAATTTGGCCGCAGGCGTACCGTGGACAGGAACGTCGTGCTGACGCTTCATCAGAAGGGCACTGGTGCAACGGAAATTGCTCATCAGCTCAGTATTGCCCGCTCCACGGTTTATAAAATTCTTGAAGACGAAAGGGCCTCGTGATACGCCTATTTTTATAGGTTAATGTCATGATAATAATGGTTTCTTAGACGTCAGGTGGCACTTTTCGGGGAAATGTGCGCGGAACCCCTATTTGTTTATTTTTCTAAATACATTCAAATATGTATCCGCTCATGAGACAATAACCCTGGTAAATGCTTCAATAATATTGAAAAAGGAAGAGTATGAGTATTCAACATTTTCGTGTCGCCCTTATTCCCTTTTTTGCGGCATTTTGCCTTCCTGTTTTTGCTCACCCAGAAACGCTGGTGAAAGTAAAAGATGCTGAAGATCAGTTGGGTGCACGAGTGGGTTACATCGAACTGGATCTCAACAGCGGTAAGATCCTTGAGAGTTTTCGCCCCGAAGAACGTTTTCCAATGATGAGCACTTTTAAAGTTCTGCTATGTGGTGCGGTATTATCCCGTGTTGACGCCGGGCAAGAGCAACTCGGTCGCCGCATACACTATTCTCAGAATGACTTGGTTGAGTACTCACCAGTCACAGAAAAGCATCTTACGGATGGCATGACAGTAAGAGAATTATGCAGTGCTGCCATAACCATGAGTGATAACACTGCTGCCAACTTACTTCTGACAACGATCGGAGGACCGAAGGAGCTAACCGCTTTTTTGCACAACATGGGGGATCATGTAACTCGCCTTGATCGTTGGGAACCGGAGCTGAATGAAGCCATACCAAACGACGAGCGTGACACCACGATGCCTGCAGCAATGGCAACAACGTTGCGCAAACTATTAACTGGCGAACTACTTACTCTAGCTTCCCGGCAACAATTAATAGACTGGATGGAGGCGGATAAAGTTGCAGGACCACTTCTGCGCTCGGCCCTTCCGGCTGGCTGGTTTATTGCTGATAAATCTGGAGCCGGTGAGCGTGGGTCTCGCGGTATCATTGCAGCACTGGGGCCAGATGGTAAGCCCTCCCGTATCGTAGTTATCTACACGACGGGGAGTCAGGCAACTATGGATGAACGAAATAGACAGATCGCTGAGATAGGTGCCTCACTGATTAAGCATTGGTAACTGTCAGACCAAGTTTACTCATATATACTTTAGATTGATTTAAAACTTCATTTTTAATTTAAAAGGATCTAGGTGAAGATCCTTTTTGATAATCTCATGACCAAAATCCCTTAACGTGAGTTTTCGTTCCACTGAGCGTCAGACCCCTAAAAGAACTTTCCGCTAAGCGATAGACTGTATGTAAACACAGTATTGCAAGGACGCGGAACATGCCTCATGTGGCGGCCAGGACGGCCAGCCGGGATCGGGATACTGGTCGTTACCAGAGCCACCGACCCGAGCAAACCCTTCTCTATCAGATCGTTGACGAGTATTACCCGGCATTCGCTGCGCTTATGGCAGAGCAGGGAAAGGAATTGCCGGGCTATGTGCAACGGGAATTTGAAGAATTTCTCCAATGCGGGCGGCTGGAGCATGGCTTTCTACGGGTTCGCTGCGAGTCTTGCCACGCCGAGCACCTGGTCGCTTTCAGCTGTAAGCGTCGCGGTTTCTGCCCGAGCTGTGGGGCGCGGCGGATGGCCGAAAGTGCCGCCTTGCTGGTTGATGAAGTACTGCCTGAACAACCCATGCGTCAGTGGGTGTTGAGCTTCCCGTTTCAGCTGCGTTTCCTGTTTGGGGTCGTTTGCGGGAAGGGGCGGAATCCTACGCTAAGGCTTTGGCCAGCGATATTCTCCGGTGAGATTGATGTGTTCCCAGGGGATAGGAGAAGTCGCTTGATATCTAGTATGACGTCTGTCGCACCTGCTTGATCGCGGCCGCGATAGCTAGATCGCGTTGCTCCTCTTCTCCATCCGCGTTCCAAGCTGCGGAAAGGCACCCATAAGCGTACGCCTGGTCGAGCAGGCGACGCGGATCGACGTCCAGCGCACGAGAGAATGCGTCCGCCATCTGTGCAATGCGTCTAGGATCGAGACAAAGGTCGTCTCTGTCAGCCGGATCGTAGAACATATTGGCGGCGCCAAAGCCCACTTCACCGACCAGACCGACGGGATCTATCACCAGCCAGCCGCGACTGGAGAACATGATGTTTTCATGATGCAGATCGCCATGTAGCCCACGCAGTTCCGAGGCATTGCTCATCATTTGATCGGCTATAATCGCCGCGTGGACGTAGTCAGTTTGACAACCTGCGTTTTGATCATCGCGCGCCCGCTGAAACAAAGCTGCAAAGCGATCCCGGATCGGGAGAAGGGCAGAAGGCAGGGGTTCCTCAGATGCGGCATACAGCTTCGCCATTAGTTCCGCTGCAATTTCGGTCGCCTGGTAGTCGCCGTGCTCGGCAACGATGTGAGAGAGCATTCGCTCCCCGGCATATTCGAGCAACATCAGATTGTTCTCACGACCGAGCAACCGGACTGCTCCCCTCCCATTGCGCCATACCAGATAGTCGGCCCCGCGCAGTTCATCAGCAATGTCTTCTATAGGTTTCAATCCCTTGACGATTGCAGGAGTCCCGTCTGGCAATGAAACTTTCCAAACGAGGCTGGAAAAGGTGTCCGCAATGAGAACAGGTTGCGAAACGTGCCAATGAGCAGGAAAAACAGGCGGCATGAACATCAACCCCAAGTCAGAGGGTCCAATCGCAGATAGAAGGCAAGGCGTTCGCGGTCGGGGGCTTCGATCCCCAATACATTGAATAGGACAGCGAAGGCGCGCTCTGCTTCATCTGGCGCTGCCCAGTTCTCTTCGGCGTTAGCAATCATGAGTGCCAAATCGGCATAGCGATCTGCTGTTCCGAGCCGCCCAAGGTCGATCAGACCCGTGCATTGAAGAGTTTTAGGGTCCACCATGAAGTTCGGCATGCAGGGATCACCATGGCAAACAACCATATCGGTGCGCTCTTGGTCGAGCCGCACCGGTAGCTCTCGTTCGACACGAGCCAAAAGATCGAGCTGCGGCGTACTCTTGTCCTCGTCCGGTAAGAAGTCGGGATTGACGGCATTGCGGGACACCACATCAACGGCGCGTCCGAACATTCGCGACAGCCTGCGCTCAAACGGACATTGATCAACCGATAGGCTGTGAACAGCGCCAAGTTGCTGCCCCATTGACGGCCACGCTTTGAGCAAATCCGCTCCAGACAGATCAGCCGCCGGTACTCCCGGAATTGCCGTTATCACCAAGCATGCACCCTCCTGTTCCTCCTGCCAGTTGATGACCTCGGGGCAAGCCACACCTCGACCTTTGAGCCAAATGAGGCGGTCACGCTCTCCAGCGAGCTCACCGCGGCGGGAAGCAGGTGCGATTTTCGCGAAGGCATGCCCGTCACCACGTCGAAAAACAAAATCACCAGATTCTCCGCCTCTGACAGGCAACCAGTCAGAATGCGATTCACCAAAAAAAATATTAGTTCGATTCAATGGAGGTTCCTTCAGTTTTCTGATGAAGCGCGAATATAGAGAAATATCCCGAATGTGCAGTTAACGAATTCTTGCGGTTTCTTTCAGCGCCGCCAATACCGCCAGCCCGTCGCGCAAGGGGCGCGGCTCGTGTGTGCGGATGAAGTCAGCTCCACCTGCGGCGGCGGCAAGCTCTGCAGCGAGTGTCGCGGCCCCGACATCCCCCGGACCACGGCCTGTGAGCGCGCGCAGAAAGGATTTGCGCGAAACAGACAGAAGCACCGGCAAATCGAAGCGCAGCCGCAATTCATCGAACCGCGCCAGCACCGAGAGCGAGGTTTCGGGAGCAGCCCCCAGAAAAAACCCCATGCCGGGATCAAGGACAAGGCGGTTGCGTTTGATACCGGCACCCGTCAGCGCCGCGATGCGCGCGTCAAAGAACGCCGCAATGTGATCCATGATGTCGCCAGCGGGTGCCTCGCGCCGATCTGCCTGCCCGTCTTGCACCGAATGCATAACGACGAGTTTGGCAGATGATTTCGCCAATTGCGGATAGAACGCAGCGTCTGGAAAACCGCGAATATCATTGAGATAGGCCACACCACGCGACAAGGCATAGGCTTGCGTCGCGGGTTGATAACTGTCGAGCGAGACGGGAATGCCATCTGCCTTGAGCGCGTCCAGCACCGGCGCGATACGCGCGATTTCTGTGTCGGACGAAACAGGCGCGGCGTCGGGATTGCTGGATGCCGGACCGAGGTCGATCACATCTGCCCCCTCGGCCATCAGCTTACGCGCCTGCGCAATGGCTGCGTCTGGCGCCAGATACCGGCCTCCATCGGAGAAACTGTCCGAGGTTATGTTGACGATGCCGAAAATGATGAGCGATTTATTCATGGGGGCTTCTATAATAATAATAATCGAGCATGAGTCTCATACGGATGCTCGGGTCGAAAGGGAATCCCCAGGCGAGTAACCTGTTTGCGGTGCTCCATTAGCTGCAGGAGCAGAATAGCATACATCTGGAAGCAAAGCCAGGAAAGCGGCCTATGGAGCTGTGCGGCAGCGCTCAGTAGGCAATTTTTCAAAATATTGTTAAGCCTTTTCTGAGCATGGTATTTTTCATGGTATTACCAATTAGCAGGAAAATAAGCCATTGAATATAAAAGATAAAAATGTCTTGTTTACAATAGAGTGGGTATCGGAGACGAAGAAGGACAAGGTACATGCTGACCGATACCAAGCTGCGCAATCTCAAGCCCAGGGACAAACTCTACAAAGTGAATGACCGGGAAGGTCTCTATGTGGGGGTCGCCTCAGAAAACGAATCTATGGTCACTCCCGTTTTTGCAACACCGATTTTGACGACAAGTTGGCTTGCTTGAATCTATCCGGCGTCTGAATGGGATTTTATTCCCGCGCCTCGATGAGTTCCGCGCCTGATGAACCTCCAGAAAATATACGGCTTCAATGAGCCTTTCCGTTTTACAGGTTCCTCAACAGGCCGGTGGGCCGTTAGTATCATCAATATCAGTATTCGCAAAACCAGATGAATGATTGTTTAAACTGGTGTATTTCTGCCTTTATGCTTCGTAAGTTTGCTGTCGCGCCGTCAGTGCCCAGGCTATTCTGGCCAGCTTGTTTGCCAGAGCACAGGTGACGACAAAGTTGCTTTTCCGACACAACAACTCCCTGACCCAGTCGGCCAACTTGCCAGACTGGTGTTCCAGTTTTTGTATGAATACCCTGGCACACTGAACCAACAAAGTTCGGATCTTTTTGTTGCCCCGCTTGCTAATCCCTAACAATGTCGTCCGACCTCCCGTGCTGTACTGTCGGGGTACCAGCCCTGTTGCCGCCGCAAAGTCACGGCTGCTGGCGTACTGCTTCCCGTCGCCAATCTCAGTTGAAATAGTACTGGCAGTCAGCGTTCCAACGCAGGGAATACTCAGCAAGCGCTGTCCAACCTCATCTTCGTCCAACTTTCGTTTCAACTGAGATTCCAGATCTTTAATCTGCTCAACAAGATAGTGATAATGCTGTTGTAATTTCAGCAGTAACTGGCTGAGATAAAGAGGCAAACTACTGTCCTCAAGAAGGGTACTCAGTCGACTAATAACGGCAGCACCTCGCGGAACGCTGATACCAAATTCCAGCAGAAAAGCATGCATCTGATTAGTTGTTTTCACCTTATCCTGAACCAGGGATTCACGGACACGATGCAGAGCTCGCATTGCCTGCTGAGATTCGGTTCTGGGCTGCACGAAACGCATAGATGGACGTGATGCTGCTTCACAGATAGCTTCAGCATCAACGAAGTCATTTTTGTTGCTTTTAACGAATGGGCGGACAAATTGCGGTGATATCAGCTTTGGAAAATGCCCTAACTCTTCCAGCTTGCGTGCCATAAAGTGAGAACCGCCACAGGCTTCCATCGCGATGGTTGTTGCCGGGCATGTCGCCAGAAATTCGATTAGCTTTGGTCGGGTGAATTTTTTACGGTAAACGGCCTTCCCACGATGATCCTGACAATGAATATGGAAAGAGTTCTTACCCAGATCGATACCAATAAGCGCAATGTTTTCCATGATGGTTCTCCGAATGAAAGCCTGTCCTCAGCATAGTACTGGGAAGGAGGGAGTGACCATCTCATTAAATAAAGCACGCTAAGCCGGTTGCAGCGGTCGTAGCGGCCTGAACTTGCCCGCGCCGATCTTGGCGCTGCTGCGCCAGAGGTAATCGCCGGTGAGGTTGATGTGCTCCCAACCGAGCGGCGACAGGTACTGCAACAGCGCGTCATCAACGGCATGGCCGTTGCCACGCAGCGCGTGCGCAGCCCGTTCCAGATAGACCGTGTTCCACAACACGACGGCAGCCGTTACCAGATTGAGGCCGCTAGCCCGGTAGCGCTGCTGCTCGAAACTGCGGTCGCGGATTTCACCCAGGCGGTTGAAAAACACTGCCCTGGCCAGCGCATTGCGCGCCTCGCCCTTGTTCAGGCCGGCATGCACGCGGCGGCGCAGTTCCACGCTTTGCAGCCAGTCCAGGATGAACAGCGTGCGCTCGATGCGGCCCAGCTCGCGGAGCGCCACGGCCAGGCCGTTCTGGCGTGGGTAGCTGCCGAGCTTTCGGAGCATCAGGGAGGCCGTCACCGTGCCCTGCTTGATCGAGGTGGCCAGCCGCAGGATTTCGTCCCAATGGGCGCGGACGTGCTTGATGTTGAGCGTGCCGCCGATCATGGGTTTCAGCGCGTCATAGGCGGCGTCGCCCTTCGGGATGTAGAGCTTGGTGTCGCCCAGGTCGCGGATGCGCGGCGCGAAGCGGAAGCCCAGGAGGTGCATCAGGGCGAAGACGTGATCGGTGAAGCCCGCCGTGTCGGTGTAATGCTCCTCGATCCGCAAGTCGGACTCGTGGTACAGCAGGCCGTCGAGCACGTAGGTCGAATCGCGCACGCCGACGTTCACGACCTTGGTGTGAAATGGCGCGTACTGGTCAGAAATGTGGGTGTAGAACGTCCGCCCTGGGCTGCTCCCGTATTTCGGGTTGATGTGGCCGGTGCTCTCGGCCTTGCTGCCGGTGCGGAAGTTCTGGCCGTCCGACGATGAGGTGGTGCCGTCGCCCCAGTGCTCGGCGAAGGGATGGCGGAACTGTGCGTTGACCAGATCGGCCAGCGCCGCCCCGTAGGTTTCGTCGCGGATGTGCCAGGCTTGCAGCCAAGCCAGCTTGGCGTAGGTCGTGCCGGGGCAAGACTCCGCCATCTTGGTCAGGCCCAGGTTGATCGCGTCGGCGAGGATCGTGGTCAGCAACAGGTTCTTGTCTTTGGCCGGGTCGCCCGATTTCAGATGCGCGAAATGCCGAGTGAAGCCCGTCCATTCGTCCACCTCCAGCAGCAGTTCGGTGATCTTGACGTGCGGCAGGATCATTGCCGTCTGGTCGATCAGCGCTTGGGCGGTGTCGGGTACCGCCGCGTCGAGCGGCGTGATCTTCAAGCCTGACTCGGTGATGATGGCGTCCGGCAGCTCGTTGGCCGTCGCCATACGGTTGACGGTGGCAAGCTGTGTTTCCAGCAGCGTCAGCCGGTCGTTCAGGTACCGGTTGCAGTCGGTGGCCACGGCCAGCGGCAATTCGCTGGCCTGCTTGAGGCTGGCGAATTTCGCGGGCGGCACCAGGTAGTCCTCGAAGTCCTTGAACTGGCGCGACCCCTGCACCCAGATGTCGCCGGAACGCAACGCGTTCTTCATCTCCGACAGCGCGCACAGTTCGTAGTAGCGCCGGTCGATGCCGGTGTCGGTCATGACCAGCTTCTGCCAGCGCGGCTTGATGAACTCGGTCGGCGCGTCGGCGGGCACCTTGCGGGCGTTGTCGCTGTTCATGCCGCGCAGCACCTCGATGGCGTCGAGCACGTCCTTCGCGGCGGGAGCGGCCCGCAGCTGGCACTGTTGCAAAGTTAGCGATGAGGCAGCCTTTTGTCTTATTCAAAGGCCTTACATTTCAAAAACTCTGCTTACCAGGCGCATTTCGCCCAGGGGATCACCATAATAAAATGCTGAGGCCTGGCCTTTGCGTAGTGCACGCATCACCTCAATACCTTTGATGGTGGCGTAAGCCGTCTTCATGGATTTAAATCCCAGCGTGGCGCCGATTATCCGTTTCAGTTTGCCATGATCGCATTCAATCACGTTGTTCCGGTACTTAATCTGTCGGTGTTCAACGTCAGACGGGCACCGGCCTTCGCGTTTGAGCAGAGCAAGCGCGCGACCATAGGCGGGCGCTTTATCCGTGTTGATGAATCGCGGGATCTGCCACTTCTTCACGTTGTTGAGGATTTTACCCAGAAACCGGTATGCAGCTTTGCTGTTACGACGGGAGGAGAGATAAAAATCGACAGTGCGGCCCCGGCTGTCGACGGCCCGGTACAGATACGCCCAGCGGCCATTGACCTTCACGTAGGTTTCATCCATGTGCCACGGGCAAAGATCGGAAGGGTTACGCCAGTACCAGCGCAGCCGTTTTTCCATTTCAGGCGCATAACGCTGAACCCAGCGGTAAATCGTGGAGTGATCGACATTCACTCCGCGTTCAGCCAGCATCTCCTGCAGCTCACGGTAACTGATGCCGTATTTGCAGTACCAGCGTACGGCCCACAGAATGATGTCACGCTGAAAATGCCGGCCTTTGAATGGGTTCATGTGCAGCTCCATCAGCAAAAGGGGATGATAAGTTTATCACCACCGACTATTTGCAACAGTGCCCGCTGCCCTACCTCTCACTAGTGAGGGGCGGCAGCGCATCAAGCGGTGAGCGCACTCCGGCACCGCCAACTTTCAGCACATGCGTGTAAATCATCGTCGTAGAGACGTCGGAATGGCCGAGCAGATCCTGCACGGTTCGAATGTCGTAACCGCTGCGGAGCAAGGCCGTCGCGAACGAGTGGCGGAGGGTGTGCGGTGTGGCGGGCTTCGTGATGCCTGCTTGTTCTACGGCACGTTTGAAGGCGCGCTGAAAGGTCTGGTCATACATGTGATGGCGACGCACGACACCGCTCCGTGGATCGGTCGAATGCGTGTGCTGCGCAAAAACCCAGAACCACGGCCAGGAATGCCCGGCGCGCGGATACTTCCGCTCAAGGGCGTCGGGAAGCGCAACGCCGCTGCGGCCCTCGGCCTGGTCCTTCAGCCACCATGCCCGTGCACGCGACAGCTGCTCGCGCAGGCTGGGTGCCAAGCTCTCGGGTAACATCAAGGCCCGATCCTTGGAGCCCTTGCCCTCCCGCACGATGATCGTGCCGTGATCGAAATCCAGATCCTTGACCCGCAGTTGCAAACCCTCACTGATCCGCATGCCCGTTCCATACAGAAGCTGGGCGAACAAACGATGCTCGCCTTCCAGAAAACCGAGGATGCGAACCACTTCATCCGGGGTCAGCACCACCGGCAAGCGCCGCGACGGCCGAGGTCTTCCGATCTCCTGAAGCCAGGGCAGATCCGTGCACAGCACCTTGCCGTAGAAGAACAGCAAGGCCGCCAATGCCTGACGATGCGTGGAGACCGAAACCTTGCGCTCGTTCGCCAGCCAGGACAGAAATGCCTCGACTTCGCTGCTGCCCAAGGTTGCCGGGTGACGCACACCGTGGAAACGGATGAAGGCACGAACCCAGTGGACATAAGCCTGTTCGGTTGGTAAGCTGTAATGCAAGTAGCGTATGCGCTCACGCAACTGGTCCAGAACCTTGACCGAACGCAGCGGTGGTAACGGCGCAGTGGCGGTTTTCATGGCTTGTTATGACTGTTTTTTTGTACAGTCTATGCCTCGGGCATCCAAGCAGCAAGCGCGTTACGCCGTGGGTCGATGTTTGATGTTATGGAGCAGCAACGATGTTACGCAGCAGGGCAGTCGCCCTAAAACAAAGTTAAACATCATGAGGGAAGCGATGATCGCCGAAGTATCGACTCAACTATCAGAGGTAGTTGGCGTCATCGAGCGCCATCTCGAACCGACGTTGCTGGCCGTACATTTGTACGGCTCCGCAGTGGATGGCGGCCTGAAGCCACACAGTGATATTGATTTGCTGGTTACGGTGACCGTAAGGCTTGATGAAACAACGCGGCGAGCTTTGATCAACGACCTTTTGGAAACTTCGGCTTCCCCTGGAGAGAGCGAGATTCTCCGCGCTGTAGAAGTCACCATTGTTGTGCACGACGACATCATTCCGTGGCGTTATCCAGCTAAGCGCGAACTGCAATTTGGAGAATGGCAGCGCAATGACATTCTTGCAGGTATCTTCGAGCCAGCCACGATCGACATTGATCTGGCTATCTTGCTGACAAAAGCAAGAGAACATAGCGTTGCCTTGGTAGGTCCAGCGGCGGAGGAACTCTTTGATCCGGTTCCTGAACAGGATCTATTTGAGGCGCTAAATGAAACCTTAACGCTATGGAACTCGCCGCCCGACTGGGCTGGCGATGAGCGAAATGTAGTGCTTACGTTGTCCCGCATTTGGTACAGCGCAGTAACCGGCAAAATCGCGCCGAAGGATGTCGCTGCCGACTGGGCAATGGAGCGCCTGCCGGCCCAGTATCAGCCCGTCATACTTGAAGCTAGACAGGCTTATCTTGGACAAGAAGAAGATCGCTTGGCCTCGCGCGCAGATCAGTTGGAAGAATTTGTTCACTACGTGAAAGGCGAGATCACCAAGGTAGTCGGCAAATAATGTCTAACAATTCGTTCAAGCCGACGCCGCTTCGCGGCGCGGCTTAACTCAAGCGTTAGATGCACTAAGCACATAATTGCTCACAGCCAAACTATCAGGTCAAGTCTGCTTTTATTATTTTTAAGCGGGTAATGACTCCAACTTATTGATAGTGTTTTATGTTCAGATAATGCCCGATGACTTTGTCATGCAGCTCCACCGATTTTGAGAACGACAGCGACTTCCGTCCCAGCCGTGCCAGGTGCTGCCTCAGATTCAGGTTATGCCGCTCAATTCGCTGCGTATATCGCTTGCTGATTACGTGCAGCTTTCCCTTCAGGCGGGATTCATACAGCGGCCAGCCATCCGTCATCCATATCACCACGTCAAAGGGTGACAGCAGGCTCATAAGACGCCCCAGCGTCGCCATCGTGCGTTCACCGAATACGTGCGCAACAACCGTCTTCCGGAGCCTGTCATACGCGTAAAACAGCCAGCGCTGGCGCGATTTAGCCCCGACGTATCCCCACTGTTCGTCCATTTCCGCGCAGACGATGACGTCACTGCCCGGCTGTATGCGCGAGGTTACCGACTGCGGCCTGAGTTTTTTAAATGGCGGAAAATCGTGTTGAGGCCAACGCCCATAATGCGGGCGGTTGCCCGGCATCCAACGCCATTCATGGCCATATCAATGATTTTCTGGTGCGTACCGGGTTGAGAAGCGGTGTAAGTGAACTGCAGTTGCCATGTTTTACGGCAGTGAGAGCAGAGATAGCGCTGATGTCCGGCGGTGCTTTTGCCGTTACGCACCACCCCGTCAGTAGCTGAACAGGAGGGACAGCTGATAGAAACAGAAGCCACTGGAGCACCTCAAAAACACCATCATACACTAAATCAGTAAGTTGGCAGCATCACCCGACGCACTTTGCGCCGAATAAATACCTGTGACGGAAGATCACTTCGCAGAATAAATAAATCCTGGTGTCCCTGTTGATACCGGGAAGCCCTGGGCCAACTTTTGGCGAAAATGAGACGTTGATCGGCACGTAAGAGGTTCCAACTTTCACCATAATGAAATAAGATCACTACCGGGCGTATTTTTTGAGTTATCGAGATTTTCAGGAGCTAAGGAAGCTAAAATGGAGAAAAAAATCACTGGATATACCACCGTTGATATATCCCAATGGCATCGTAAAGAACATTTTGAGGCATTTCAGTCAGTTGCTCAATGTACCTATAACCAGACCGTTCAGCTGGATATTACGGCCTTTTTAAAGACCGTAAAGAAAAATAAGCACAAGTTTTATCCGGCCTTTATTCACATTCTTGCCCGCCTGATGAATGCTCATCCGGAATTCCGTATGGCAATGAAAGACGGTGAGCTGGTGATATGGGATAGTGTTCACCCTTGTTACACCGTTTTCCATGAGCAAACTGAAACGTTTTCATCGCTCTGGAGTGAATACCACGACGATTTCCGGCAGTTTCTACACATATATTCGCAAGATGTGGCGTGTTACGGTGAAAACCTGGCCTATTTCCCTAAAGGGTTTATTGAGAATATGTTTTTCGTCTCAGCCAATCCCTGGGTGAGTTTCACCAGTTTTGATTTAAACGTGGCCAATATGGACAACTTCTTCGCCCCCGTTTTCACCATGGGCAAATATTATACGCAAGGCGACAAGGTGCTGATGCCGCTGGCGATTCAGGTTCATCATGCCGTTTGTGATGGCTTCCATGTCGGCAGAATGCTTAATGAATTACAACAGTACTGCGATGAGTGGCAGGGCGGGGTGATGCTGCCAACTTACTGATTTAGTGTATGATGGTGTTTTTGAGGTGCTCCAGTGGCTTCTGTTTCTATCAGCTGTCCCTCCTGTTCAGCTACTGACGGGGTGGTGCGTAACGGCAAAAGCACTGCCGGACATCAGCGCTATCTCTGCTCTCACTGCCGTAAAACATGGCAACTGCAGTTCACTTACACCGCTTCTCAACCCGGTACGCACCAGAAAATCATTGATATGGCCATGAATGGCGTTGGATGCCGGGCAACCGCCCGCATTATGGGCGTTGGCCTCAACACGATTTTCCGCCATTTAAAAAACTCAGGCCGCAGTCGGTAACCTCGCGCATACAGCCGGGCAGTGACGTCATCGTCTGCGCGGAAATGGACGAACAGTGGGGATACGTCGGGGCTAAATCGCGCCAGCGCTGGCTGTTTTACGCGTATGACAGGCTCCGGAAGACGGTTGTTGCGCACGTATTCGGTGAACGCACGATGGCGACGCTGGGGCGTCTTATGAGCCTGCTGTCACCCTTTGACGTGGTGATATGGATGACGGATGGCTGGCCGCTGTATGAATCCCGCCTGAAGGGAAAGCTGCACGTAATCAGCAAGCGATATACGCAGCGAATTGAGCGGCATAACCTGAATCTGAGGCAGCACCTGGCACGGCTGGGACGGAAGTCGCTGTCGTTCTCAAAATCGGTGGAGCTGCATGACAAAGTCATCGGGCATTATCTGAACATAAAACACTATCAATAAGTTGGAGTCATTACCCCGGAACAAAACGGATATTAAGTCATTATCAGAAAAAATAAACGATGCGATGGTAGGGCACAATGGTTTATTCATTTCTATAAAAAACATGGAAAATGAAAAAATTGTTGAACTCTATGCCAAAAATTCTGTTGTTCCAGCGGTCCTGCTTAATAAGTCGGGTGATATTCTCGACTATATGATCCAGACGGAAGAAAATAACACCGTGTACCGCAGTATCTCGCGGCGGGTTGCCGTGACGCCGGAACAGGGTAAAAGCAAACATGTCATCATTACGGTTGCCACGGATACTGGGTATCACACCCTGTTTATGGATAAGCTCAGTACCTGGCTGTTCTGGTTCAATATCGGTCTGGTCTTTATTTCTGTTTTTCTGGGCTGGCTGACCACACGTATTGGTCTGAAACCGCTACGGGAAATGACCAGTCTGGCTTCCTCCATGACCGTACACAGCCTGGATCAGCGTCTTAATCCCGATTTGGCTCCGCCGGAAATTTCTGAGACCATGCAGGAGTTCAATAACATGTTCGATCGCCTGGAGGGGTCATTCCGGAAACTGTCAGATTTCTCGTCTGACATCGCGCATGAGCTGCGCACAGCGGTCAGTAATCTGATGATGCAGACGCAGTTTGCACTGGCTAAGGAAAGGGATGTTTCGCATTACCGCGAAATCTTATTCGCTTACCTGGAAGAACTGAAAAGGTTGTCACGAATGACCAGTGATATGCTTTTTCTGGCACGTTCAGAGCATGGTCTGCTGCAGCTGGATAAACATGATGTGGATCTGGCCGCCGAACTGAATGAATTACGTGAGCTGTTCGAGCCTCTGGCAGACGAAACAGGAAAGACAATCACCGTTGAAGGAGAGGGCGTTGTTGCCGGAGACAGCGATATGCTGCGACGTGCTTTCAGTAACCTGCTTTCCAATGCAATCAAGTATTCTCCCGATAACACCTGTACAGCGATACACCTTGAGCGTGACAGTGACTGTGTGAACGTGATGATTACGAATACGATGTCCGGCCAGGTTCCCGCTAATCTGGAACGTTTGTTTGATCGGTTCTATCGAGCTGATTCATCAAGGGTCCACAACACGGAAGGCGCGGGGCTGGGATTATCAATTACAAGGTCGATCATTCATGCTCATGGCGGCGAGCTGTCAGCAGAACAGCAGGGGCGGGAAATTGTGTTCAGTGTGCGCCTGTTAATGGATTAATCCCGTTCTTCAGGAGAAACCTGGAAGGTGACAAAATTGTCATCATTCAGTCACGCGATAAACAGAGGCGGTTTTTTATAATCATACATAAATCAGGAGCAGAGTGATAACGCAATCGCCTGGTTCCTGGAGTGATGAATAACCCGCCCTGAGATCAAATGCTTTCTCTGTTATAAGCCGTTGATTGTTTGGGTATGAAAACACCGGAGACCCAACCATGAAAAAGATCCTTGTATCATTTGTTGCCATTATGGCTGTCGCTTCATCCGCCATGGCTGCAGAGACAATGAACATGCATGACCAGGTAAATAATGCCCAGGCACCCGCCCATCAGATGCAGTCAACCTCTGAAAAAAGCGCTGTTCAGGGAGACAGTATGACAATGATGGATATGAGCGGACACGATCAGGCTGCAATGTCCCATGAAATGATGCAAAACGGCAACGCTTCTGCCCACCAGGACATGGCGGAGATGCATAAAAAAATGATGAAAGGCAAACCAGGGGCCACCAACGAATCAGCAACGTCATTTTCAGAAATGAACGAGCATGAAAAAGCCGCTGTTGTGCACGAGAAGGCGAATAATGGTCAGTCTTCCGTTATTCATCAGCAGCAGGCTGAAAAGCATCGCAGCCAGATCACCCAGAATTAACCCGCAGCTCCACTTGTTAGACCCTCATTTGACGCCGAAGTCACTGGCTTACGCTCCCGTCCGGGAGCGTTTTTTTTATTCTTTCATTTATCATTGAGTCTTATGGGAATGGATTTAATCAGTTACTTAATCCCTGCCTCAGCAACAAGTCCCGGAAAGAGCAGCTTTATATTCCGGGTTTTTCTGCTCATAACCTCAACGGTGGCGCTTAGGATGTACTTTGTAAGTACCCAGAGTGTGTGTCATCAGTACCGGTGTTAATGCACCAGCCCATTCCAGCCATGTATACCCATGTAAATCCCAACAGCAGCAATCAGGGCGCTTGAAATATAGGGGGCTCTTCTGGCGATGGTATTGAAGCCACTCCAGCGTTTGGCGACCTGACGAACGCTGATCGCCGCACCCACTCCAACCGTTACGAGGGTCAATGCCAGGCCGATACTGAAACAAACAACCAGTGTGGCACCCAGCGTAAGCGCTTTAAGCTGAAGGCAGATCAACAATACAGTTATAGCTGCCGGGCAAGGGATAAGCCCTCCTGTCAGTCCAAATATCAGGATTTGCCCGTTGGTTACTTCTTTCCCGTCGAAGCGGCGTTTTATGTCATTGGCATGAGCCAGTTCGTGAGCGTCCTGATACTCTTTCGAATTCACATCCAGCCCATCAAGCTCAGAGTGGTCATGGTCATGGTCGTGTTCAGCGAACGCCACATCATAGTCATGGACATGACCACGATGTCCCAGAGACAGACGTACGTTGAAACTGTGAGGCTCAGGGATGGGAGATGTTGACTCCAGATAATCACCATGATCAACAAATTCAAAAGTCTGAGAGATCGTACTGTTTTCCCGAAGTGTGGTTAATGAGATATCTTCAGAAGCCCATCTTTGGCCACTAAGAGTGCGTAGCCGCCAGTGGGGAAGTTGTCCTTCTTCAAAAATGGACAGTTCAACTTTTCCATGGCCAGTATCGATCAACCTTGTTTCGTCATGGTGATGATGTTCATTCTCCTGCATTCCCTCCAGCCAGTTTTTCTCACCGCTCCAGGTTCGCCAGAACATCCAAAAAGCCGTACCAAGGATGATCACTGAAGAGACCATCTGTAGCCAGGGTTCGGCTGATTCTGCGGTAAATTTATTACTGATATACATCCCTCCAAAAGCAATCAGCCATACGACTGCAGTGTGCGACAATGTTGCCGCGACACCCAGCATCACGGCCTGACGTACGGTGCCTTTTATAGCAATGATGAATGCTGCCATCATTGTTTTGGAGTGCCCGGGCTCCAGTCCATGAAGCGCGCCAAGCAGAATGGCGCTGGGGATGAAAAACCATGCGTTGCCTTGCTGAAGAAGTGTCGTAAATTCGTTCATGAGAATCATTCTTGGTTATTAAGTGTAGGCCGGATTCTACTCCCCCCCAGTAAAATATACTACCCCCCAGTAGAATAACGCTGGTATAGTTACATAAAATATCCAGGAGAGTGAGAGCCCACATGTCACATACCATCCGCGATAAACAAAAACTGAAAGCACGTACAAGCAAGATCCAGGGGCAGGTTGCTGCGCTGAAAAAAATGCTTGATGAACCTCACGAATGTGCCGCTGTACTGCAACAAATAGCCGCCATACGTGGTGCCGTGAATGGTTTATTGCGTGAAGTGATTAAAGGACATTTGACTGAACATATTGTTCATGAAAGTGAAGAACAGAAACGAGAAGAAGACCTGGACGTTGTGCTGAAGGTTCTGGATTCTTACATCAAGTGACAGTTTGGCTAAAAGCCCTGAGCATTAATTTATCTAAATAACACGTTATCAAGTGACGGTTTTGGGCTGTTTGTAGCGGCATAGTGAGTTTGTTTAATCAATGAGCTTTAAGATGCCCCCCTTCATGCAAGGCAACGCGTACATTTCTGGTACATCTACTTCCCTTACTTTGCTCAGGGCAACCCACATTGTTAAAGCCTCTACTCGCTGACCATCAAAATCACCCAACGTCAGATAATGGAAAAAAATTTTGGATGACATTTTGAAACGTGTCCTCTGCTGTGAACGTCGAGAGATGCTACGCGAGAAAGGAGATGACCTACTTAGTATCCTGTTAAGTAGGTCTATCTGAAGAAGTAGACAACTTTAAAGTCTTTTTCATGTTAAAGGAGACAACTTTAATGTCTGTGTACACCTACCTTTGCTCAAATCAAAATGTTCTGACATACCAAAATGGAGTGTAAAATGACTCAAAACCAGGGTTCTGAGCCAGTACCGGCGAGCCGGACAGGGCAGCTCATCAGCGCCCGGGATATGGCCATGCAGAAATTCGAAGAAGGGATGCGGTTAATCTCGGAAGCGTCGGAACTGTGCGGTCTCTCTCTCTTCACCAGCAGAATTATGCAGCCCAACGCATTTGGTCTTCCGTCGTCACTGGATCGCACCATCGAGGAGGGGCGTAAGGAAATTGACCGTAAAACGTGGAAAAGGCTCTTTGAAGAAACAGGTATGGACCGGTACTGGAACCATAAGCAAAAAGAAGCCTTTAACGAATCCCTTCGTACGGATCCGCCCGTCGCTTCCCTGGAGATTGTTAAGGGAACATTACAGCATGCACTGGCTAACAGACGAGACACCCTTGCAGAAGGTTTCGTTGATGTTCTCAACAAGCTTGACCGAAGTTTCAAAAGCAATGCCAGGCAATATACAATGCCAAAAAAGCTTGTTCTTCGGGGGATTTTTCCTGGTGTGAACGTGCTGAGGTACAACGGTTTCTCGCAGGACAATCACTTTTGTTTACGCGACTTTGAGAATATTGTATGCATCTGTTCTGATACTCCAACACCTGCAACCGGCGGTGGGCTGAGTATGGTCGACAGGCTGACGGCCATGAGAAATACAGAATTCACAGGCGAGGTCAGTGATGAGAATGGCTGGCGGTGTCGCCTGTTTGAGAATGGAAACGTTCATATTTGCATCGACAGTATCTCGCTTCTGAATGCTCTGAACGATCTTATCAGCATATATTTTGCAAACCAGCTTCCGGCCGCAGGAAAAAAATGATGATTGAAAATGATAAAGAAAAAAGCCTGAACGATGCTACCCCGCCAGAGGTGCAGAATGACATCCGCAGCGAATCCACTGAAAAATCAAAGGAAATGGGTCGTTCAAGGTACTCATCTATCGCGATGATCGATTACTTCAATGCAATCGAACGTCTGTGCAAAGAGAAAGAAATTAACCCGGAAAATATCGATCTGAGCTTCAAAGTTCACTGGCTCAGAAACGCTGTTGGCGGCTCGTTTGCAAGGTCACAGGAGATGTTCGCGGAGTACCAGAAGTATGTTAAAGAGGTTCCTGAAGAGGCCCGTTACCTGGATATACCCGATGAGGTAAAGGTTGCACTCGGCGATATTATCTCGTACATCACCTGGCACTACCGTAGAAGCTATACCGCAATACAGAATGATAGTGTTAAAAAAGCTGAAGCACGTAGCATGCAGCTGGAGGAGGAGGTAACGCAGCTGTTACAGCGGCTTGAGCAAAGCGCTACCGATATGGATGAGCTGAAACTTGAGAATCAGGCACTACAGGGTCGATTAGAGATCCGGGACAGTACCGTCAAGGAGTTAGAAACAAGGCTGAATGTTGCCGAAGCAGAACTCGAAACCTGCCATCACCAGTTAGATAGCACACGGCATGAATTGAGCCTCGCACAGCAGTCAAATGACTCACTCTCCCAGCAACTGGCTGAACGTAAAACAGAGATCGCTGGTCACCTTGAATATCAAAAAAAGCTGAACGAAGAGATCAACACGCAGCGTTCTGATAACGCCGGTCTTTCCAGACAATGCGACCAGTTAAGTCAGACTGTGTCAGATACAAAGGCAGAGAGGGACAGGTTTGAACAGGAATTGATTGCTGCACAGAACCTTTGTACTGAGCTGAAAAGTGCACTGTCCGGGAAAGAGGGTGACCTGGTGGCGGTGAATGCCGAACTTACTGAACTCCATAAACTAAACGAGTCGCTGAGCGCCGACCTGAATAAAGTAACTTTGGTCAGCCAGGGCTATGAAGCGGAAGTGGCTGAACAAAGCAATGAACTCAAAACGCTCCAGGCCAAAGTAATGAAGCTGGAAGCTACCCTGGAGGCGGAGAAAACAATCTCAGAATCCCTGAAAGGCACCATTGATACATTAACTGGTGCAATGGCAGGGGGAGGTACTGGAAAGTCAAAACAGCCGCGTAGCAGAAAAACATCATGATAAATGAAGCCAGGTTGATACACTTCTCTGCATCCCCTGGCACATAAGAACTTCTGCGGACATTCAGCCCGTCCGCAGGAGTTTTCGTCCTTCAGTCAACAAATGCACTACCTTTTTTGAGTCTCCACTTTCCAGAGCAGAAAACACGTTACCGATTCTACCAACAGCTTGTATCTGAGTGATAACCCCAGTCTTGTAATCATCTAGGATCCCTGACAGGAAAGCGTTCAGTTTTGTCTGTTCGCTTAGCGAAAGCATGTAGGACATTTTTTCTCCATTTTAAGCAGGTGTGTCAGTTGAAAGAGGTTTGCGTGATTCTGGAAAATGAGGCAGCACCATAGTTTCAGATGCTGTGGTCGCATCCCAGTGCCACCATCCATAAGGCCCATATTCACGGTTGTAATAATCTTTTTTGAGTTGCTTTCGGGCCAGATAAGCAGGAGTGGCCATACCAAATACTTCCATCGGGAACGGCTTATCGCTTTTTGTGTCGAGCAGGTAGAAGTCAGGGAACACCTCACTAATACTCGCATCATAACGCATGGGCTTAACGTACTGCCGGTGCTCTGCATCCAGCTTTTCTGCAACAACCGCCTCATAGGAGGAGTCCAGAGGTATCCAGTTCTCGCTAACGTGCATCAGCACAATTTGATGAGCTCTTACAGAAGGGCCTCTGCCGGTTACCGCAGCTGGTGACGTCAACGCAAAGACAACTATTTTCGCCCCGGATTTCCATGCTGCGTACTCCGATGAAAATCGTTTCTTTACGCTATCCCAATGGACTTCTGAATTGAAAAAAATCAGCGGTAGCCCCCCAAAATTCCGCAGGGGTAAAAATTTAAGTGGCTTCTCATGCTTTTCAGCATCGTAGCGAGGTAAAACTGACAGGAGCATGAGACGTTTATCACTCATCGCCTGTGATGAAAGACGCTGAATTTGCGACTGAGCGACAGGTTGTTTCGGGTCAGGTACACCAATGAATAAATGGTCACCTATGCAGGCTCTGCCGGTACGAATTTGTTTAGCGGTTTCAAGCAGACGATACCGTACCAGTGAATCGTTACGTTTCCCTGCCATTTTCGGGTACCAGACATTCAGACCAGACTCTGTCCACAAAAGACTAAGCAAGCCCAGGAGGGTCATTGAGGCCTGACCTCCTTCTGGTCGCTGAACATGGGGCAGGGGAGGCACTTCTGATTTTTCAGGAGGATCTTTCTCTGTCATACCGATACCGAGCCTTACAGCCATATCACCTTCGGTTGTAATCCGGACCACACCACTCGCATATCCTTTCAGGCCGGTATGCCGGGCATCAAGGGAGAAGAATACACAGGAAGGATCATGCTCAATGCCCGTGTTAGCGGCTTTGACGAGAATAAAGGCATCACCGTTCGGTAAAGCACGAACATAAAGTCGCTTTTCTCCTTTTCCACGACATCCGCAGGTGATGACTGATTTTTGACCTGAGGTGTGGTGTGCCTTTTTAAGAGCCGACTGCCACCCTTTAGCAAACTCATCCTGCGTTTGAAAGTCAGGTGAATACCTTTTGACGTTTGGATCGTCGTCGTAAGCAATCATCACTGCGAATTTTTGGCTCATAGTAGTCTCCTAAACAGGAAGTTTAATATCCCAACCAGAGCAACACTTCCTGAGCGTCATACTGTTCCTTTACGCCCATGTCGCTAAAGAATTCTTCGAAATCTGTTTCGGGAACGCAATGCCTGGACAGTTCTTGTAATGCTCGTTCTTTAGATACCGTCTCACCTTCAGCTGATTCGAAATACGTCATGGTTGACCTCTGACATTATTACAACAATCTTAAGCATTTAAATTGATGAAGGAGCTCAGGTCAGCTGACTTCGTCGTAAAACTGCCGCAAGCGCTGGGAGGCTGCAAATTCAATTCGTGACTTCAGCAGTTTGGCGACGGCCGCAAAGACATCAACGACCACGGAGTTCCCAAACTGTCTGTAAGCCTGTGTATTGGACACAGGGATACGGAAAACACTTTCCCCGGGTTTATCGAAGCCCATTAGCCTGCTGCATTCACGTGGCGTTAGCATGCGTGGCCGACGGTCCATGTTGTATGTGTTATGGAAATCAGTTTCTCCCAGTTCATGAGACCAGCCCCGATCAATAAGAATTTCAGATCCGTCTTTCATATAGCGGCTTGAGAGGGTTCTGGTGACACTATTAACATTGGAAGGATCTACTAGTCCAAAACCAAAACCATTGCCTTTTGCCGCATGTTTCTTTGCATAGTTGTATAAGTACTCCCAGAGTTTAGGGGAGAGGATGTATTTACTATCTACGCTCGGATCCAGTAAATCTGAGAGAGAAGGGCGCTTGTCCGGATAAAAGTCTTTAATGTCTCTCAGAGTAAAACCGTCTTTCAGACGTAGGTCGCGGCGAAAACCAATAAGGACGATACGTTCACGGTGCTGGGGTCGGAAATGACGGCCATCGATGACTTTAGGATCATCCGCGCCCGTGCTTTCGCTGTTTGCGACGTCGTAGCCAAGCTCATCGAGCGTTTTCATGATGATGTTAAAGGTATTACCCTTATCGTGACTCTTCAGATTTTTTACGTTTTCCAGAACAAAAATTGCAGGTTGTTTTGCCCGGATGATCCTGGCCACATCAAAGAAGAGCGTACCCTGAGTGTCGCACTCGAAACCGTGTTTGCGACCCATAGAGTTCTTTTTACTGACACCGGCGATGCTGAATGGCTGGCATGGAAATCCCGCAAGAAGAACATCATGATCCGGGATAGAGGCATCGATAAATTTGTATGCCTCGTCATCAGTAACCTCGGGCCGGTTGCTAAGAGTGATGTCACGGATGTCTGAATTGAAGCGGTGCTCGTTCTCATCGCAATACCAGTTCGCCCGGTAAGTACGGCTGGAATAAGTATTCCATTCGCTCGTGAAAAGACATTTACCACCGATGGCATCAAATCCGCTTCGCAGTCCACCTATCCCTGCAAACAGATCGATAAAGCTAAAGTGCCTGTCCTCATAATCAGCAGGTCGTGAAGGTATTAAAGTCTGTAGATAGCGTCCATCTGCGATACTCAGCTCACAATGCTCAGGTATGCATGTAACCTGACGTTTAAGGGATGCACGGGACCAATTACTGCCATTTTCATCATTTAATACCTGAGCCAGATATTTCAGGTCATAAATGGTCGAAGCTGTTAACAAAGTTTTGTGGATCAGAGATGGTGTTTTATCCACATCATTCAGGTCTGTCTCAAGATCATGAGTGTAACGTTTCATCCAAACTCTCTCAGGAATAATATCTTTGAGATAGATTAACACGCTTAATTTGGATTATTTTTTGGTTCAGGTTCTAAATTTATTGTGATTATTCTGCCTTTAAGTTGCAAAAAGATTGGTTTTAAGCCCGCCCATGAAATAATGACTTGTTAAAATACTGCCTGTAAATAGGCTTGTGGATACATGTCTGTACTCAACAAATCAAGGTGAAATGATGTTTTTTTTAACAAAGTTACTTTTGCCCATCATGATTGTTGTATTCCCAGTGGCGTCCTGGGGGAACTCAACAACTTTTGAGGCAAAGGTGGTTAAGATTGTTGACGGTGACACCATAACTGCGTTGGATGCTCAAAACACAACCATCAAAATACGGATGTATGGTATAGACGCTCCTGAATCTAAACAGGCTTTTGGCCAAAAAGCAAAACAGGCCTTAACCACAGCTATAGCAACTAAAATCGTTACCGTGATAGACCATGGTACGGATATCTATGGCCGTATGTTAGGTACCATCTGGTTAGATGGATATGATATCAATGCCTCTATGGTGGACAGTGGATATGCGTGGGTTTATCGGTTCGAAGATAACGCCATTGTCCCTGGCTATATCAAATATGAATCCGCAGCACAAAAGGAGGCAAAAGGGTTATGGGCAGACACCAACCCTGTCCCACCATGGCAGTGGAGACAGGCAAACGAAAAGCCCAGAAAGGTGAAAGGGAAGAAATAACCATGATGAAAGAGCCTCATCCGTTACTTCAGTTGGTACTAAACGATTCCGGTCGTCTAACCATGCCTGTTTATTATAGAGATCAACAGTATTGCCCGACTTGCCTTACAAAGGTGTTGAAGAGTGAGGATGGAAGTTTGGCGCACCTCGGGGAAATAAATCAAAATACATGTAGACCTTCTATTTCAGTAGTTGTGACAAAAGCAATTATTGAAATGTTATGTGACGGGGAAAAAATATTTGTAAATCCAATACGATACCGAGGCCGGGTGCTGGCACCCTCAGTAATTTTTTCTCCCGACACTCACACTTTCAAACCGTTTATAAATACAGACTATCAGCCTGTGGGAGCAAACTGGAAAAGTGAAAAGGGATATAAACTCGGTCTGTTTTATCTCAAAGATCGAGCCAACTCTATCAATAAAGAGGAATTTGATTTCATTGCCGTTATAGACCCTAAGGCAATGCAGAAAGAATTTATTTCGGCCTGGTCTGAGGTTGATGAAAAAAATCCATTGGAAACGCTGAAGCAGATCTTACGATCTAAAAACAACTCTTCTTTATGGGTAAAATGGCCTGGCAAAATTGAGCATGCGCAAAAAGGAAATTGCAACGAAAATTACTGGTTCGATTATCAATCTGATAATCAGGAAGTGAACTGTACGGTCTCTGTTGTAGGTATCGAAGGTAACAGTTCCGGTGAGACAATTTATAGATTGCAAACTTTGCTAAAGCGTAAGCTCAATGAATATCAACTGGTTCGGTCTTTAGGGACTATTATGCTTCTTGATAATACCGGGAATATGATTCCATCAAACCATCCTTATTTTGAAGTCATCTCAAAAGCATGTATAAATGGAGTGCGTGACTTTGTTCGTCAAAACCCGTGGGTAGTCTGACGGTCAACTATAAAGCATAATATAATTAGTAATAACAAGGAACAGACATGAATGAAAACTCAGTAATCTTAATAAGTTTATTTTGGTTTTTTTTTGGATCGAGTGTTGTAGCTGGTTTTATGGATGCATCATTATATTGCTGGATTTTTGCAGCCATAAGCGCATTGTTTCTTCTTTCGGTGATACAAACACCAAAGGAGTTAACGGTATCTATTCTTCTTGCGGTACTTATGGCAAGCTCCGCAGGTGTTTTCATTCTGGCTTATAAAGTCAAAACGAATGTCGTTTCACCAATCTATCTCTTAAAAAAGCCTACTGCATACATGGCTGAAATAGATAACCGAAGGATTCATGGTTACTAAATATTTTGCAATTGCATCATTTGACGGTCCGGGTTTATTTACCCACAGCATCGACTAATTCAAGAGGTTACATATGATAGTTTCAGAAGCAATTTTTTATTCTTCTATTATTTCCTGGGTTCTTTATTGGTGGTTTATTGGAAATATTACTAAAAAGGTAGGGATGCTTGTTGTTCCACTCACGCTTACCTTCGGATGTTACATTTATGCAATTCATTTGGATGATTCCGAACAGCAAACCAATTTACGTTGGGAGCAGATCGGTTTTATTACCTTTATAATTGTGATAATGTGGGCAGGAAAGTTTGTGATGAAAAGACTATCTGAATGATGATCTAATCCACACTTTTCGATATCTTAGAAAAGTAACTTTGTGAGCAAACAGTCATATGACATGCAAAACGCTGATCTCAAAGACAGATGATGGATACACATTTAGCATTTCACCTTACGAAGACGGGTACCGCTTATCAGTCTCGCCTGAAAATCGTCACAATGGTACCCAAAGCTTTGACGGCTGGTTCCCACGTTTTTTTTCCGAACCACAGTATGCCAAATCATCTTTAACTAAGTTTCTCGGTGAGTCCTTAGTATGGGAAGAAGATTCAAGTAATGCTCTATGAGATTACTTATTATAAATTTTTCTATTAATCTCCATGGAGTGATATATGAATTTGGCCTATTTTTTATTTTTGTCTATAACTGTTATGCTTACGAGCTTTATTATTAAATCACTTGTCGTATTGGTAAAGTTCAAATTACTTCGTGATGAACGTCTCGAATATACCAGCAATAAAAATATTGATGAGATGTACGATTTAATGAATGCGAAGGAAGAAATCCTCATAAGGCATCATAAGCAGATGTTGGCATTGCATCTTTCACTATTAATATTCGTTCTATTTATTGCTTACATTTACTAAAAATAATTTTATTCAACATTTCAACAAAGGGTTTTCAATGGAAAGCTTCGAAACTGAACAAATGATTCAATATGCTTTCTACATAAATATCGTAATAACGACTGGTTTGGCATGGTTTTGCTTGCGGTCAGGATTGCATTACAATTTTTTCAGAAAAGCAGAGAGTGCCAGAACAAAAGGGCTGAGTAGTACCTCTACTGAACACGGTCCAGCAATTGTGAGAATAAAGAAGCTACAAGCATTAGTAGATTTTATTAGTAACTGTGCTTTTCTAATCCTTTCAATTGGCACAGCTTATATTTTGTATTTTTGGATCCACAGTTAACTCATACAAGGTAACTTCGGCAAATAACAACTTCTAATGCAGGACTTTAATAACTATAACGGATGCTACATGAAAAACGACAGTTTAATTACGCGGTATAAAATACTTAAAGGCGAACGCGATGAGTCTATCTTCACCATAATAATCGCGCTAGTAGTAAAGCTGGGGCTGGTAGCCCTGGCATTCTATCTGTTGCTTGGTTCCACGATTGATTGGTCAAGCTGGAAAACCTATGCCGCCATGTTGATCTTTGGAGCATTTCTCTAAAAGGATGACCACGGCAATACCAGGTCAGACAACAAGGTCGTTAGCATGATCGTTGGAAGCAACGGAAGCACCTTGAAAAAGGTCGGCAGCACTATAAAATCCATCAGCAATGCACACAAATAAACTACTGGTATCTTAAAATGAAAGTGAAAGAGTTGATCGCCATGCTGAACGAAAGAGACCCTGAGGCAATTGTTCTGATTTCCGGCTATGAAACGATCGGCGGCACGGAAGTCGCAGAAGCTGATTTGCTCATTGATATGCAGTCAATATGCTTAGAACAGGCTGATAATCTCACAGGAAACCGTAAAGTTGTTTCTTCCGGTGGTGAAGATTCAGTTTGGTTAGGCTGGAAAGATGATTACCGTACAAAGGTGTTTTTAGAAGATGCCCAAATTCCTGATCAAGATGAATGACGGTCAGCGTTGGCTTCAAAGGCAATCTATCAGTACGTGAAACGTAAATGTTAAAAAATAACCACATATGAATCAATAACTTATGTCAAAGCTAAGTAGAGATGTCCGGGGTGGGGCAAAGTTCAAATGTCCTTTGATAATATTGAATTCCTGGATAAAAATCGCATCTTAACCTCTTCGTTTGAGTACCTTGTTGGGTTGACCCCGTATTCGCTTTATTTGTAGTATTGGGCTGCTTTGAAGTGTTTCATGTTCAAACGCGACGTGTTCTGTAAGTTCTTCCTGACAACAGAGCCGACAATATATACACATCCGCTATGGAGAATCTGACAACCGCTATGCGTATTACGCCACCCTGAGTTTTTCCTTCCTCTGTCGTACTGAGCAAGCCTCAGCACGCACTCAATAACATCCCGTCTGCGGATGTGCTTTACCGTACGTAAAAATGTAGCCCTCCAGGGCTGACTGTATCTAAAAACTGAGAAATTACTATGTTGCTGTCCTCGACGCGTAAGGACTGGCTGGGTAACGTCCGTGGTGACGTTCTGGCCGGTATTGTTGTCGCGCTCGCACTCATTCCAGAAGCGATCGCCTTTTCCATTATCGCCGGTGTTGATCCCCAGGTGGGCCTCTACTCGGCGTTCTGTATTCCTCTCGTTATGGCCTTCTTTGGCGGACGTCCGGCGATGATTTCGTCCTCCACCGGTGCAATGGCTCTCCTGATGGTGACGCTGGTGAAAGATCATGGCTTACAGTATTTACTGGCTGCCTCCATACTGACCGGGGTATTCCAGCTGATAGCCGGATATCTGAAGCTTGGCGGGCTGATGCGTTTTGTTTCACGCTCAGTGGTCACGGGGTTTGTTAATGCACTGGCAATACTGATTTTTATGGCCCAGTTGCCTGAGCTGACCAATGTGACATGGCATGTTTATGCCATGACTGCGGCAGGGCTGGGGATCATCTATCTCTTCCCTTATATCAACAAAACCATTCCTTCACCGCTTGTGTGCATCGTGGTGCTGACTGGGATTGCCATGTGGCTGCATCTGGATGTGCGAACCGTCGGGGATATGGGGAAACTTCCCGACAGTCTGCCGGTCTTCCTGCTCCCGGACGTGCCTTTAAATCTTCAGACGCTGCTCATCATCCTGCCATATTCTGCGGGGCTTGCGGTGGTTGGCCTGCTTGAGTCGATGATGACCGCCACTATCGTGGATGACATGACCGACACGCCAAGCGACAAAAACAGGGAGTGCAAAGCTCAGGGCATCGCGAACATCTGCACATCCTTTATCGGAGGAATGGCAGGCTGCGCGATGATTGGGCAATCTGTTATCAACGTAAAATCCGGTGGACGCGGACGACTTTCAACCCTCACGGCGGGCGTGGTGCTGCTTTGCCTGATTGTGTTCCTGCGCAACTGGGTCTCCCAAATTCCGATGGCAGCGCTGGTCGCGGTGATGATTATGGTTTCCATCGGGACATTCTCCTGGCGCTCCATTGCCAACCTGCGGACACACCCCCTTTCAACCAGCGTGGTCATGCTTGCCACCGTCGCGGTTGTGGTGGCAACACATAATCTGGCCTTCGGTGTGCTGACCGGTGTACTGATTGCTTCGCTCAATTTTGCCACTAAAGTATCCCGGTTCATGCGTGTAACCTCAGTTCTGGAGGGGACGAGCCGGACGTATACCGTCACCGGCCAGGTATTCTTTGCATCAGCAGACCGCTTTACGAGCCACTTTGATTTCCGTGAAGCGATTGAGAATGTGGTGATAGACGTTTCACATGCCCATTTCTGGGACATCACGTCCGTCAGCGCCCTGGATAAGGTGGTCATTAAGTTCCGTAGAGAGGGCGCCGGGGTTGAAATACGTGGGATGAATGAAGCCACCCGCACCATCGTTGACCGGTTTGGTGTTCACGATAAACCTGAAGAAGTCGAAAAACTGATGGGCGGTCATTAACAGACTGGAGGGAAAACTATGAATAATACTGTTACAGCCTGTGTGGACGGTTCACTTTCAACGCGGTCAGTGTGTGAATATGCGGCGTGGGCAGCCCGCACTTTGCAATCACAGCTAGCACTGTTGCACGTTATCGAAAAAGACAGCACCCCGGTAGTGTCAGACCTGACCGGCACTCTCGGCATAGACAGTCAGCAATTGCTGACCGATGAGCTGGTAGAAATTGAAGGGCAACGTAATCGCCTGCTGATGGCCCAGGGGAAAGCAATACTGGAAAGTTGTGCTGAACTGCTTCAAAAACAGGGAAGCCCGGATGTGCTTTTGATGCAAAAACACGGTACACCGGATGAAGTTCTGGCAGAGCTGAGCGACCTTCGTCTCATGGTGCTGGGGCGTCGGGGTAGCCAGCATCCGGTAGGCTCTCATCTGGAAAGCGTTATTCGTCTGCAAAAGAAACCCCTACTGGTTGTTCCGGAGAACTACTCAGTGCCTTCCAGAGTCATGCTGGCTTATGATGGCAGTGAAGAAAGCAGGAGTAACCTGGAACGTCTGACGATGAGTCCCTTACTCAGGGGGCTGGAGTGCCACCTTGTCATGGTAAACGGTAAGAAGGAAGAGCTGCTGACCGCACAGCAAATTTTACGTGACGCGGATATAGAAAACAGCACAACACATCTTACCGGGCAATCAGTCGGGGACGCGCTTATTCGTTACGCCGAGGAAAATGCTGTCGATCTGATAGTGATGGGGGCCTACGGTCATTCCAGGTTGCGGCAGTTCTTTATCGGTAGTCATACCTCCGAAATGCTGCAAAAGACGCAACAACCGCTTCTTATCCTCCGTTAGCACTGATTATCTTAAATAAAAAAGGGCGAGTTCTCTCGCCCTTCGTCACAAGAACACGTTTAGTTCAGCCGGTTACCTTTTTCATCAACTACCTTCTCACCGTCCTCTTTCGTGAACGCGCTTTTCTGCGCATCGGGAAGAATATCCAGCACGACTTCAGAAGGGCGGCATAGCCGGGTACCCAGCGGCGTTACCACGATAGGGCGATTGATCAGAACAGGGTGCTGCAACATAAAATCGATTAACTGCTCGTCAGTAAAGCGGTCTTCCGCCAGCCCTAACGCTTCAAAAGGTTCGACATTCTTACGCAGCAGCGCTCGTACCGTGATCCCCATATCCGCAATGAGTTTTACCAGCTCAGCTCGTGATGGTGGGGTTTCAAGATAATGAATAACGGTCGGCTCTGTACCGCTGTTGCGGATCATTTCAAGGGTATTGCGTGACGTGCCGCAGGCCGGGTTGTGATAAATGGTAATGTTGCTCATATCAGTATCTCATTACAAAGTGAAAGACAGACGAAGCGCCAGTGCTGCAAGCGTGACAAACAGCACGGGGATTGTCATGACAATGCCCACCCGGAAGTAATATCCCCAGGTAATTTTGATATTTTTCTGCGACAGAACGTGCAGCCACAGTAACGTTGCCAGACTGCCGATAGGGGTAATTTTTGGCCCCAGGTCGCTGCCGATGACGTTGGCGTAAATCATCGCTTCTTTGATAACACCGGTCGCTGTGCTGCCATCAATCGACAGCGCCCCGACCAGCACGGTCGGCATATTGTTCATCACTGATGACAGGAAGGCCGTCAGGAAGCCCGTACCCAGCGTTGCCGCCCACAATCCCTGCTCTGCCAGCTGATTCAGCAAGGAAGAGAGATAGTGGGTCAGACCGGCATTTCGTAAGCCGTAGACCACCAGGTACATCCCCAGCGAGAAGATAACGATTTGCCAGGGCGCACCACGCAGCACCTTACCGGTGTTAATGGCATGCCCTTTTTTCGCAACAGCAAACAGAAGCAATGCACCAGCGGCTGCGACCAAACTGACCGGTACGCCCAGCGGCTCCAGTCCGAAGAATCCCACCAGAAGCAACACCAGAACCAGCCAGCCGGTTTTAAAGGTATTCACATCACGTATAGCGTCTTTCGGTTCTTTCAACAGAGAAACGTCGTAAACGGCGGGAATGTCCTTACGGAAAAACAGATGCAGCATCACCAGCGTAGCCGCAATCGCGGCCAGGTTAACCGGGACCATCACGGCGGCATATTCTGAGAAACCAAGCTTAAAGAAATCCGCCGAGACGATATTCACCAGGTTTGAGACAATCAGTGGCAGGCTTGCCGTGTCAGCGATAAACCCTGCGGCCATGATAAACGCTAAGGTTGCTCCCCGGCTGAATCCCAGCGCCAGCAGCATCGCGATAACGATAGGTGTCAGGATCAGTGCCGCACCGTCGTTGGCAAACAGTGCCGCAACCATCGCACCAAGCAGGACGATCCAGGTGAAGAGCAGCCGCCCCCGGCCATTCCCCCAACGGGCAACGTGCAGCGCGGCCCATTCAAAGAAGCCGGATTCGTCGAGCAGAAGACTGATGATGATCACGGCGATAAAGGTGGCGGTCGCATTCCACACTATCTGCCAGACCACCGGAATATCCCCCAGATGAACGACGCCAGTCAGCAATGCCAGAATTGCGCCCAGTGAGGCACTCCAGCCAATCCCCAGCCCTCTGGGTTGCCAGATAACCAGGACGAGCGTGAATAAAAAGATAGCACCAGCCAGTAACATCAGAAACTCCATTCACATTTGTTTATTCGGATATATATATCGCCATCAGCAGGAGACAGATGCCACGCTACTGAGCTTGTTGCGTATGTTTTCTCGTTCACAGTTCCAGGCTGTATCAATAATACCCGCAGCCCATGCTGGCATGTGTGGCGACAGTCGGTAATGCACCCATTTTCCTTCGCGACGGTCGATGACCAGCTCGGCTTCACGTAAAAGGGCCATATGGCGAGAAATTTTTGGCTGAGACTCTGCGGTTGCCGCACAGATGTCACAGACGCACATTTCACCGGACTCCCTGAGAAGCATCACGATAGTTGAACGGGTCTCGTCGGCGAGCAGTTTAAAAAGCTGAACAGGCTGTAGCATGCTTAACCTCGTAAAAAAATAACAATACATATGGTATTTCATATGTGATAACTTTTAAAGCATAGCTTATGAAATGGAGATTTTTTATGACCGACTTACCAGCAATCGAACCGGCTTATTTTGATGATGCGCTTGCCAGCAAACTTACGGGCAACAACGAAACCATGCCGCGAATTCTCATCCTGTACGGTTCAGTACGAGAGCGGTCCTACAGTCGTTTTGCAGCGGAAGAGGCCGGGCGGTTGCTGGCAAAGATGGGGGCTGAGGTGAAAATATTTAACCCATCCGGTCTGCCGTTACCCGATGATGCGCCCGAAAGTCACCCCAAAGTGCTTGAACTCCGCGAGCTGGTCAGGTGGTGTGACGGAATGGTCTGGAGTTCTCCGGAAAGACATGGCGCCATGAGCTCGGTGATGAAGGCCCAGATTGACTGGATACCCCTGAGTGAAGGTGCTGTTCGTCCTTCCCAGGGTAAAACGCTGGCCGTCATGCAGGTTTGTGGTGGTTCACAGTCGTTTAACACGGTCAATCAGATGCGGATACTTGGCCGCTGGATGCGGATGTTCACCATCCCCAATCAGTCGTCAGTGCCAAAGGCATGGCAGGAATTTGATGATGAAGGGCGCATGAAACCCTCACCCTGGTATGACAGGATTGTCGACGTTACCGAAGAGTTGTTCAAAATGACGTTACTCCTGAAAGGGCACACAGCCTACCTGTCCGACCGCTACAGCGAAAGGAAAGAGAGTCATCAGGAGCTCGCGGCACGGGTCAATCAGGCCAAAATCTGACAGCCAGGCATGCCCGGATGGATTACCGGGCTTTAAATCGGTTTCTTCCCAAATATCTCTTCAGAGCGTGACTGAAGTTTCACCAGGGCATTGAACATATCGTCCTGATCCAGGGAACGCTGGGATTTCTTCGTCGTGGGAGCTTTACGCCTGCGAGAAGGGCCGTCTCCGGATGGTACGGATTGCGACCGGTTATTATCCCGCTCGGCCTGGACCAGCTGCGCCATTTCCAGGGCCCGCCCCAGACGTTTGTTATCCACAATGGCCCCCTGATCGATTTCAGAAAGCTTGTCATAGGTGGAGTAGGGAAGTGATACGCCATTAAGCCGGAGCTCTTTATGTCCATCCGGGTAATGCCAGACATCGATGTATTTACCAATCGCCCGACGACTGAATTCGCTGTCTTCAATCAGATAAAGGACTTTGTCGTATTGCACTGTGAGTGATTTCGACACTTTACGAGCTTCACGCCAGTTAAATACCATATCAAGATCGTCATCGACATCCAGTTCCCGATGAACATCAAACGCCTGGCGAGGCGCTTTTGCGAAACGACGGTTGTAATCGTTCATGAACTCTTCGGCAAATGCGTTCGCAGCTTCCATGGAACTGATGCCCTGGAGCCTGAGCTCCTTGACCAGTCGGTCCTGAAGCGTCAGGTGCGCCCGTTCAACGCGGCCTTTGGCAGCACTGGTTTCTGCACAAATGGTCTGAATGTTCAGTTCATGCATCGCACGGCCAAACTGGGTATCGCCGTCGCCGCCGGTTGCATTTTTATTGTTGATCCTGAATACGCTGGCTTTGTCGCTGTACAGCGCAAGCGGTTTGCCATGTTTTTCAATATAGCCCCGGGTCGCTTCAAAATAGGTGAAAGTAGACTCAGATTTCACGAAAAGAAGCTGCATTAAACGACTGGTTGCGTCATCAACGTAAACCAGTGCCGTACACTTAGGTCCCCGATTTTCAAACCAGTGGTGGTCGCAGCCGTCGATTTGTATGAGTTCACCGGCACAGGCACGGCGGTAACGAGGTTGCTGAATTTTTGGCGCACGTTGCTTACGTGGGACCCACAGACTGGCCTGAGTCATCAGCTTACGGACGGTTTCTTTGGAAAGATGAACACCGTGCACCTCAGACAGTTTTTCACAGGCCAGCGTCGGACCGAAATCGTTATAGCGTTCGCGAATAATGTTCAGCGCGTATGCGGCCAGTCCCTGAGGCAACTGGTTGTTACTGGATTTACCACGACGGCGGCTGGTCATGCCAATCGGACCATCTTCACGATAACGCGCAAGCAGACGACGGCACTGACGGTCGGAGATACCAAGCCGCTGAGCTGCCATTTGTGTTGTCAGACGCCGGTCGATGACATCCTGAATGATTTTGAGTCGGTTAACTTCATCCAATGTGAAAAACTCCGCTGCGAGAGCCGTCATGGTAATCCTTACTTGATTATACACGCCGGACATCTTAACTTAGCCATTATCGGACATTACAACTTTGCTACTACAACTTATGTCAAAGCAAGTTTAAAATGTCACCTCTTTGTGCAAGATAGAAAGGGCACTTTCAGCCTATGTAATCATATTAATGTGACTGCTGCGTTATCCCACTCAACCAATTAATAAAGCAAAAGTTAAATATGAAAGACTGGAATAAAAATATAACGAAAACATCTTAATATGGAAATATCTGTGTCAACGGGATCTTTAGTTATTGAATATCTGGTTCTAAATAGGTTCTACATTCAACGGGAAGGGAAACCAAATATCTATATGTTTTTTATAAATACCATTACGTGGCAAACAACAATCTGCATATTTTTTTAAAGAATCTCCACATGGACAAATATTTTCTGGCGATAATACTCCATCATGTTCTTTCGCCTTAAATCTCCAGGTCGTAATATTGAAAATTTGATGTGGGGATTGTATGTATTTGACAACACTAATTAAAGTTGAATAGTTATAATGATCACCATCATTGGAGAAAAAAACACTACATTTGTTAACGGGATTACTAACTATGTCATAAGTAATTAATTCAAAATCGATCACTTCATCAAAGCAAAGAACTCCATTATAAAGTTTATTTTTAACATGACCACAATCATTAATAAAACTACGGGTTGTATTACATACTGAACATTTCACTTCTTTTATTATTTCACGAGAACTACCGAAGATTTTATATGGGAATAACGCCTGCCAATTACATACCATTCTCGCTAAGAAGTTAACACCATAGAAATTAACCTCAGGCAGAAACTCATTATTTTCTTTAATATGTATTAAATCTATTTCTATCCTTTCAAGTTCTACCCATGCTTCATAAAAATCACCTCTTGTAAGTAAATTAATGACTTGAATATATTTTAAATGGGCTAGTAAAATTGTTTTGTATAAAAACAATCTGTTTGATTCATTATTCAAGCTCAAGGATTGAGCTTTTTTTAACTCAGCATTAAGATAATCAAGAATAGCACTATCTTCTTGAGTAATACACATCCAACGCTTTAACTTTTCGTGAATATTCATAATATCTATATAGATTTTTATTTGATTTTGTTAATTACTTTTAAAACATCGTCTACTTTTCCAGAAACAGTGTATTTCACATGTTTTCCTGATTTATTTTTTTTAATTATAGAGACTTTAACGTCTATATCTCTAGTTCCAAAGTTATCAATTTTTTTCTGAATATAATTTGAAACAAGATTTACTAAAAAAGGTATCATTACTGATGTGGCAAAGAAAGTGCCTAACGCTAACGTTATACTGTTTAATTGCAGGTACGAAACACCATTAGAATCTCCGTACACTTTAACATTAGAATGTGATTGCTTGGTGAACTGGAAAAAATCCAGTGCATTACCTCCAGTAATTTTTGAACTATCAAAAACGATCGCAATCTCATCATCTTGAGGTTCATATGAAGAAATGATTTTTACCTCTTCATCTTCATCACTCATTTCACTCAAAGTAATGGGGTTCATTCTCAACTCCTTGTTTTATATTTTTACATTCAAATTTTACTATACGACTGGTTAATTGCTCCTGTCCAACACACACCAGAGTTCATATGCTTAGCATACAAGGGACCAATGCCAGTAGCGACAGGCTAGTGTGTCAAAAAACCACATGAAGATCAATCTCCTGCGGAAAATTTGGCCGCAATTAGTTTCATTGTCCTTTCCATGCCTTGATAAACTGTCGCATCTGTAATGTTTAACCTTGCGAGTTCCTTAAGTATTCTAGCTTTGTTTCTGATCACTATTTTTTCTACTTTAAACTCTTGCATAGCATCATCAGGGTTTGAAACTAAATCGGGATAAACAGCATTATTCCCAAATAATAAGAATGCACCTGACTGTGATGACATCCTTTCATTATTATTTCTTCCTTTAACGAAAATTAACCTTTCCAAATCTGATGGTATAATTACATCTTTAAAATAAGGTTTTTCATCTTTAATGTAATGTATGAGTTTTTGACAAGCTTCAGTTTTATTGAAAGCCTCCTTGTCCATTTTACAATCCAGCTGATCTTTCAGTGTTTGACTTAGCATTGATATATTTGATATGCAACTTACTGTATCAGAGTCAAAGAATTTTATACGATCCCTTTTTGTTTTGAAAATAATAACATGTCCATCAACCTCATTTGTATTTTCATTATTACTAATGTCGCAACAAGCGAAATACAGAGCGATTAGTGGATTTGATGTTATATCCAACAAACGAGTTGGTAGTCCGTAGTGTTGCATCCTTACTAACTTGTCTAGCATTGTTTTATCATCAACAAACTCAGTTGGCCTTGCTGTTAGGGCTTCACGGACTAAATTTGATTCACTGTGCAAATGCTTGAAGTTACCTTTTTTGTTTTTCCTGAAAACTGATGGAGCCAACTCGTAAGATACATCAGAATGTCCACGATAAAATATTTCTGCATCTTCTTCATGATCTTGTTCTAAAACACGCGCCATGAAACTTTGAACATTATCTATTATTGGGTAGTTATCAACTTCATCAGGAAGTGCTTCAGTAGGAGGAAGTGGTGTACTTCTTGTCGTTATATTTAGAAGTGCTAATGTTTGATTTAAATCACGTGCTTTTATTCCCCAGTGAGTCCGTTTCAGCCCATATGCACCTAATTCTAAAGCTGTTTGATATAACTCTTTGTTTATCACTACGACATCATCTTGTGAGTGAGTGATTCTGAAATCAAACTCAACATTTTTGTTAACTGTTCGTAGATTTGAAATTACACCAAGTCGCAAAGTAATGTATTCAACATTGTCTCGGGAATAAAGTTCTGACATAAAAAGCGTAGGTAATTTCTCAATATAAGATAATGCTTTATCATTCAAAGGCGTTAACTTCAACCGGATGTCATCAGAGGTGCCTTCTAACATACGTGATATAGGAAAATCACAACTCCCACTAACCCGTTCATACATGGGCCAATGTTCAAAATAGTCAGGTTCTCCGCCCATAATTAGATTAAACATTAAAACTAAATCCTTATATTTTACTTAATGAATTATTTACAATCCAATCAATTGCGCCAGAGGTGCGAATCCAAGGCTTTATATTATGATTCACATAATAAATGGCTTCATCCATTCCACCTAACGTGATATATCCACTGTTAGACTTGATCTGTAATCTGCACTTCGATAACAAGCCGGGGATGTGTCTATTAGAATCAATCGCAGCTTTAGCGATATCATCGGCATCCGGGGATGACTGTCGGTAGGCGAGTAGGGCGCGTGTATACTGAAAAAACGAACGCATATCCCCAGGATAATCGTCCAGTAGCAAGGCCAGATCATCCACCATTTCAAGCTCAAGGTAATAGTTCGCTAATAAATGACGAATCCCCTGGTTATCGTTCGGGTTGAGCTTCAGCATTTCGCGGCTATGAGCCATAGCCGGATAAAAATTACCAGACTCCCATAAGGCCTCAGCCAAAGCTGCTTTTGCTCTCATATATGGACGTGTTTCGACAAATCCCCAGAAACGTCCTGCGAACTCCTGAAAATCCTCGCCAAGTGCAATGCTGGCTGCGTACAAAGCAGTCTCCAGCTTCCCGATTTTTGACTCAGGAGGTTCTTGAGATATCTCGCAGTAGAATGAGTATGCGTCAGCACAGAGCGGGGATTTCTTGATAGCTTTTCTGATGAGTTTCAGCACAACTTCCAGGTCATCATTTTCCCAGGCATCGAACATGAACTCCTGAGCCGCAACCAGATCTAGATGTAATTGCTCAGAGCTGACAGCAGTTTTATACAAATCAACGCGCTTTGTAGTCGGGAATTTAATCATCTCAAGTATCCTTTTGGGGACTCACTGTTCCGGTACTTTGCAGCACTGATGGTCGATTCTATCGCTTTGAACTTGCCACAAACAAGCTCGGGTCTGCCAGAACGGGATTGATAGCCCGGAGCTGTTCCTGGATGCGCACCTGAGCCTTACGGCTGGGCGATTTTTTGCTTCGTTCCCGTTTGCCTTCGCTTTCCCGCTCATCCTGTTTTACCTGAGCCAGTCGGAGTACAGTCCCGAGACGTTTGTTATCAACAATCTGCCCCTGGTCGACACAGGCCAGCTTATCAAATGCCTGGCACTTAAGGCTCCGGTGCCCATAGAGGAAGGCGAGGGTGCCATCGGGATAATCCAGTACTTTAATTTTTTCACCGGCAAGACGGCTATTTTCTTCTGTGGTGTCCATGAGATAAAGGATCTTATCGTACTGGAAGGTCAGTGATTTCGACACGGTACGAACATCATGCCAGGCAAAGATGTCTCTTAATTCATCGGGGCTTTCCTGCACCGGACGATGCAAATCTTTGGGGAACTTAGCCGGTCGTGAAAACCGGCTGTTAAAGTCAGCGATGAAAGTGGCAAGCCAGGCATTTGCGGCCTCAATGCCGGTTATACCTTCCAGACGCATTTCTTTGATCAGCCGATCCTGAAGTGTCTGATTCGCACGTTCCACGCGGCCTTTAGCTTCAGAGCTGTTGGCACAAATAAGCTCGATTGCCAGGTCATAAAGCACACGTCCGAACTGGGTAACGGTGGTATTGCGTTTCTCCGGACCACTGACGCGAAATATTGCGTGTTTGTCACTGTACAGCGATACCGGCTTCCCATGCTGCTCGATGTATTCCCGGGTTGCCAGCATGTAGTCAAAGGCTGTTTCTGACTCGCTGAACCGCAAATGCATCAGACGCCCGGTGGCATCATCGATAAAGACCAGCAGGCAGCATTTTGGCGCACGGCCTTCAAACCAGTCATGGTGGGAGCCGTCGATCTGGATAAGTTCACCCAGACAATCACGCCGATGTCGGGGTTGATAAACCCGTGACTTACGGCGAGCATGCGGGACCCAGAGTCCGTCAGACGTCATCCAGTTGCGGACGGTCTCGATTGAAAGCCGGATATTATGGCGCTCTCTGAGTTTTTCTGCGGCCAGTGTGGGCCCAAAGTCACTGTAGTTTTCACGTATCAGCGTGAGTACTCGTAGTTTGAGAGATTCGGTCAACCGGCGGTTGCTGGGCTGGCCGCGTTTGCGGCTGACAAGTCCTTCAGCACCAGAAACTCGGTAACGATTGATAAGTCGTTGCGCCTGACGTTCTGAAATGCCAAGCTGTGATGCTGCATCACGACGGCGTAGACGCTTTTCACAAACTGCCTGTATCACCGGTAGGCGGTGGATCTCTTTATCTGACATGGTCACCAACATGCGTTGAGCCCCTTAGAATTGCATTCAGTTTAGCTTACTCTAAGGTGACGTTTCTATCTGGATAAAAAGTGACATTACTAAATGGTTCTAACAACTTAAGTGCGCATAATCAGGATTATGTAAGATCAGCGTTAAGTAGTCGATTTATTTGAAAGTGACGTCGTCTTTAAGTTAAAATCACCTATAATCAATACCTACTGGAGCAGCTCATGGCTGACACCTACCTCCCCCCGGGCTTTAAAAAATGCAAATCATGTCAGCAAGTTAAACCCTTTGAACAGTTTGGAAAAGAGCTCAAGGGCAAGTTTGGCCTCAAGAGTAAATGCCGAGCGTGTATTAGCGAGAAAAACAAAACGTACGCAGCAGGCCCAGGGGCCGAAGTAAAGACGCAAAATAATAGGACCTACCAGGCAGAAAACAAGACTGAGCTCGCGGAGAAAATGCGCGTTAAGCGTGCGAAAGAAAAATTTGGTGATCGCTATAATTCCTACCTCGCTTCTTTAGAGTCCATGAAAAAACTCAAATAATGTAATCGCCAACGGAGGAATAATGAATGTACATCTGAAATATGATACGATAAAGCACTATCACTTTGATTGGCTAACGCCTGCTGGCGACTATCCTAATTCAGCGGTTATGCTCGTAGGTTTCCGTGATGGGCGCTGGATTATTGTTCAAGAGTTCGGAAATGATTATAGCTGCTTCGAGGGCGTTCTGAAGAATGGTGATGATCTTAATACGGAGCCTAAATTCTATTCCGACTTAGAAAGCGTAGCGGTTGCTGCTTTTGGCATGATGAAGCAGATATATCCCCAGTACCAAGATAGCACGTTAGAAGAATTCCTCGCTGGATAAAATATTCTAGAAACCAAACTCGCCTTATTCGAAGGAAACTGACTATGTATAGAAAGGTTTTAGCTCTTTCAGCCTTACTGATTTCTGCTTGTTCCACCGATAATCCTCATAAACAAAGTATGCACCACAATGATTTTGAGCTTTCGGACTCAGCTGTAAAAATTCAAATCAAGTCTGGAAATAAGACAATCTCCGGCTCAGGTACTTGGATCGATGAACAACATATTCTTACAGCTTCACATTTATGGCTTGATGCAAGCAAGGATTATAGTCTAAGTATAATAACAAGGAATGGGAGCCAACCAGCAACAGTTATCAATATTGATGATCCTAAGAACCGGGACCTCGCTCTTTTAAAAGTAGAAAAAAATACTATTGTCAAAGCCCCACCTAATTGGAAGCTTCCAGTATGTGATAATGTTCTAGCTCCAGGTGAGTCTGTTTGGGTTCTATCGGGAATGTATAATACGCTTTCAAATACGTATGCTTCCCCCGACTCAACCTACTATTATAAAGGAATAGTTGGTTCTGATGGTTTGACTGCTTTTTATCAAAATGGAGTTAGTGGAAGCGCTGTGTTAAACCAATCTAAGAGTTGCTTATATGGTGTTGTGAGTCAACAAGACATTAAAAAGATCAATGTCTATCAGATATATATTACGAAGATTACTACAAATGAAATTATACGCGGATTCATAGGTTATAAAAATAATTAAATGAGCGTAATCTTACAACAGGCAATTCCGACGTTATCTGCGTTGGTCTACCTATCTGAACCTTTAAAAGGAACGTCTATCATGTATAAACTTTTACCCGCAATACTAGTCTTTCTTTCGGTGTTCCTTGGACTAATCGCTCTACTCAGTGCTATCAAAAATGGTTCTGATGAATTGGCGGTATTCCTCATTACACTTTCGGCGTGGTTCGCTGCTTTAAGTAAGTTTTATTCACTTAAACTGTATAAAAATAGTTAGCCTGTGAATCCAAATACAGTTGACAAGTATCCAGCACTGCCCCCGTGATTTATTCAGGTTAGAAGCATTCCCGGAGTGCAGGCTGGGATTAGAAAAGTTACTTTTCTTACGATGTACCAACCAATAGGGCACGACTTATCGTAATGCCTAATTACATATTACCTGTTTAAGTCGATCTAATAATTTCATTGGAGCAGACATGTCCCCGGAATTGGTATCAGGCATTGCACGAGTGGCGCATGAAAAGCTACTTTCAGTTTTGACGGAGTGCGGCACAAAGAAGACGAAAGGCACATGCCTTTTTGCAAGCTATCTTGTATGTTATTTAGCAAAAACTAAAGGTCTAGATGCTGTTGTTCGTGGGGGTAACGGTGCAGATGATGGCGGTATATTTACAGAGAGTGGTGGCTTTGGCCATTATTGGTGTGAATTGAACTTCGAAGAAGTGCAATATTATATTGACATCACTTCCGAGCAGTTTGGGTTTCATCCATACATAGTGAAACGCGTCAACGATATAACAGGATGGCCACGATATATTCCTGGTGATCAGGAAACGGTCGATAGTCATTTAGAACAATTATTACGCGACGGCTATACAGAATAGGCTGCGTATACACTATCGCAGCCTTTCAGGCTCTTAACCCTTGTGACCAGTTAACGGAACCACTCAGGATGACGCTGCCGATCAACGTTGATAACCTGCGAATTAAATTCAACGACATCCGCTGGAGTAAGCATTAATTCATCAGGATTTACAATAAATGGTCTTAAAACCACTTCGCCACCGTCTTCTTTTGCACCGTAGATATTAATAAGAAAGTGCAGTCGTTGATTTCCGTCAGCATTGCGTTGCCATTCTCTAAAAGTCAAAGTCTGTTTAATATAGTTTGTTAAAAGAAATGCGAATTCAGATTCTTCCGTTTGTGAGATACCGTTTTTGTTAGACATTTTTTTTAGTATCTTTCCGAGCATGGATACACAGGCATCTAGGGAAGGTGCGAATAAGCAGGTCATTTCTTCCCAAGCTGACTCGCTGATTAAAATTTCGCGGATCTGGGCCGATTTTTTTCCCGCAAACACATCGAATCAGCCTATTTAGGCTATTTTTTCCACCATTTCTGGCGTTATTTCCGGTTTTTACTGAGATCTCTCCCACTGACGTATCATTTGGTCCACCCGAAACAGGTTGGCCAGGGTGAATAACATCGCCAGTTGGTTATCGTTTTTCAGCAGCCCCTTGTATCTGGCTTTCACGAAGCCGAACTGCCGCTTGATGATGCGAAACGGGTGCTCCACCTTGGCACGGATGCTGGCTTTCATGTATTCGATGTTGATGGCCGTTTTGTTCTTGCGCGGATGCTGCTTCAAGGTTTTTACCTTGCCGGGACGCTCGGCGATCAGCCAGTCCACATCCACCTCGGCCAGCTCCTCGCGCTGTGGCGCTCCTTGGTAGCCGGCATCGGCTGAGACAAATTGCTCCTCTCCATGAAGCAGATTACCCAGCTGATTGAGGTCATGCTCGTTGGCCGCGGTGGTGACTAGGCTGTGGGTCAGGCCACTCTTGGCATCGACACCAATGTGGGCCTTCATGCCAAAGTGCCACTGATTGCCTTTCTTGGTCTGATGCATCTCCGGATCGCGTTGCTGCTCTTTGTTCTTGCTAGAGCTGGGTGCCTCAATGATGGTGGCATCCACCAAAGTGCCTTGGGTCATCATGACGCCTGCTTCGGCCAGCCAGCGATTGATGGTCTTGAACAATTGACGGGCCAGTTGATGCTGCTCGAGCAGGTGGCGGAAATTCATGATGGTGGTGCGATCCGGCAGGGCGCTATCCAGGGATAATCGGGCAAACAGGCGCATGGAGGCGATTTCGTACAGGGCATCTTCCATGGCACCGTCGCTCAGGTTGTACCAATGCTGCATGCAGTGAATACGCAGCATGGTCTCCAGCGGATAGGGCCGTCGGCCATTGCCCGCCTTGGGATAAAACGGCTCGATGACAGCGGTCATATTCTGCCATGGCAGAATCTGCTCCATGCGGGAGAGGAAAATCTCTTTTCGGGTCTGACGGCGCTTAGTGCTGAATTCACTATCGGCGAAGGTGAGTTAATGGCTCATGATGTCCCTCTGGGATGCGCTCCGGATGAATATGATGATCTCATATCAGGAACTTGTTCGCACCTTCCCTAGACTTAACGATGTTAAAATTTTGGTTGTATTAAAATCCTCCTGCGAAAGTGAAATCATCCATGTATTATCTTTATGATAGTCGGTGATATAAATAAAATGAGATGTAAAAGGCGTTGAGTGATTGAACTCTCCTAAGTTCCATCCATACTGTCTCACTGTATTTGAGCTAAGTTCTTTGTCGGTAATGTTCATAATTCATACCTTTCGATAAAGTCTGTAATGATAATTAGCTATCTCAAAGGCCCAGAACAACTCTTGAAATAACCTCACTCGAAGAATTTATCATATTGAACACCCCTACCTAATAACCTTGCCGACTTAATAAATCACAATAGCCCTCCCCTGTCATTTTAAAACGCTACTTGAATTTTTGATAGCTTATAGTTGTTTTACGTTCTTTGTGATACTCATATGTCATCTTCTCTTTCCAGTACCAATCTTGTAAATCCTGCAAGTCTAGCCCATTTTTCTCACGTATGCTTTCGTGTAATTCGCTAAGCGCGAGTTTATCATTAGGTTTATAAATGGCTAATTTTTCTTCAAATAAATCCAGCCAACGTTTCCCCATCTTTCGACGCAAAACAAACACCATCGTGATAATTGTACTGAAATGCACAGCAATTAGTTCCAACTTATGCGATTGCTGACCAGATAAAATTACTATTGTAACAACAGGGATGGCCGTATATAAAGCAATCAAAGCGACCATAAGTTGATATGGTTTTTCCCGTATTACCATGTCCATGGGTAAACCAGAGGACGCTACTGCTTGCCAAAATCTTAAATACCTTCCGATGGACTTAAACCTTTTCCCGTTTTTATGCATAAACCTGTTTTTATTTACTATCATGTTAGACCTCTATTTTTCTGTAATTCTAGAAGAATGTTACCTTAACCCTTAACAGGGATAACACCGCATGTATTATCTCCATAATCAAAGCGCAGGGCCGGTAATAAAAAGTACCATACCATCGATGTGTAGTTCGTTCAGTGCATCCCTGTCCGTGGATAGCTTTCTAATGTTGTCAGGAGTTGCATCAATCGGGTATAAATCTTGCGTCAGTTTGACGAGATTCTTCTCAGTGCAGGTAAGACCGCCTTCAGCGAGAGTGCGCAGGTAATCACTAAACACGACTTCTTTTTCATCAGAGGTAAGTCGCTCGAAGTACCCCATATGTTCGGACGTGAAATTCTCATCTGCAATACTTCTCACTACTGAGATGATATCCGACCTTATGACCAACTCCCGCACCGCAGCATAAAAAATCCTGCCGTAATGTCCTGACACGTTTTCCTTTGCGAGCCACCAGCGCTCATCCGTGGTAACGGGTACTGTGGTCGGGGATGCCAGTAGCAGAACGGGGCTTAAACCGGATCGCGATAACCCTTCAGCAAAAGCTTCTTCAGGAAGACTGCTAACAGGCTTGCCTTGATAACGTGCTTCTACCATCTATGCTTCTCCTTTCTGATGTAGGCATGACTGCCTTCTATTTAAGCAATCAGTAAACCGGATTGAGCTGAGCAACGTTATCCTTCTCCCATCATTGCTTGCCACTTTTACCATAAGCGCCAAACAATTAGCCCCATTATTCCGGTTGTAAACTGAACCTTAACACTAACCAGTATGAATCGGTCATCTGGGGCAAAGTGTCCACCGGGTTGAAGTAGCCAGGTTGTTAGCGGCGGATGGAAAGCCAGTACGAATCCGTAAACTATAAAAGCCAAGCTCAGTAAAAGAAGGAGCATGCGCCCAATACGTTTGAGTTGATAAGATAAACTCGCGCTAGTTTTTCGTGGGGGTACGATATGGTCTTTCAACACTGTCTCCTTGCCAGCAAATGCCGAAGCGCTGGCATAAAGATTAAACAATTTTTATGCCAGTTACTCCGGCGAGATGGGTGATAATCCTCGTTGCCATCATAAAGCCTTATCTCTTTCAAATTTGAGCGATAAGGGGTCTTTGAGCCTGTAATGGCTTTTTGTTTGATGTTTTGATGGCACCTGCCCCCGCGTTTTACCATGACCGAAGTACATAGCGGCTCACACCTTCTGCTGGCTGTTGCCACTCGCTATTCTCCGTTGACGGTCTGAGGCGCGTCGAGCCCCGGGAGATGTTTTTCATCGCCTGCTCAAGAGTGTCCATCCTGTAGGTTTTGATGTTCACCCCTTCTTCAGAAATAGGCCCCAGCAGTTCCGTAACCTCACGCTCACCCTGATAAATATCGACCCACTGTGTAATATTCACCTTATCACCATTCGCATCAATGCCACGTCGGTTAAAGTGGTCAATTTCAAACTCACACACGGTTACCGGTACCAGCCCCTCCGGGCGCGGATACCCGAGTATTTCATCAAAACCAGGTTCCCCTTCATCAGTGACCAGATCAGGCGTCAAATAGAGTTTTCCGTTACGGGAAAAATGCGCAACATGGCAGGACCACTGGTCATTTAACATCGTTGGCATGCTTGTGAACATTCCTGAATACCACCGTCTGGCATTATCAACTGATTTGGTGACGAGGATTTCATCTGGTACTTCCCCGTTGTCCATGGTGTAAAAACTGAGAGACAGAGCGGTATTTCTGCGTGAAAGTAGCTTTTCTTTATTGACCTCTTTATTTTCAAATTTGGACAGGTATTCCTCAAGGAACAGCGCCTGCAACTCGGGTGTCGGCGCTTTCTGATAAAACCAGTCGGCCAGGTCTTTAGTGCCAATATAGATGAGGCTGGCTTTACCTTTTTCGCTCTTGACCGCAACAGGAGCCATTAGGCTTACTTGCTGTACGTACTCACTGGTTTCATTGATACTTTCATAGGCCTCAATCCACTGGCCAAGCAGATTGGTGTAAATCACCGGATCGTTCAGCTTTAAAAACTGCTTAAGAGCCTGAGCGCCACGGGAGCATGTATCAAAATAACGCTGCTTCTCTTCGAAGCTTTTGAAAGCAGTCTTTTTGCCCGACCATGTGGCCACCAGCTGTTCATCTTCGAACAGGGTGTTTTCAGCTGGTAAGAAGTGTTTCATTTTCGCAAAACGTTGATGAGTGACGTTTAAGACATTTCGGGATGTAGCAAGTACCATTCGATGAACCCAGGCATGCCCTTCCATCCGGTTGTCGCATTCAAAATTTGCTGGTGCGGCATATGCAACAAGTTTCCCTGAAGCATTTACCGATAACCTGACCAGCTCATAGCCTTTGCTGCTAATAAAATTACGAACCCCGGGAAGATGTTTGAGCCCCACATCAGCGAGCATATAGAGCTGGTTCAGGAGCTCTTTGGAGCCCTTCTCTGTACTCATGGCAGCTTCCAGCGTCGCCCCCCTGTTATCAGCTCGCCAGGCTACAATGCATCGATCTATCAACTCTGATCTCAGATTAGGCTGGCCAATATTTCCATCGGCCAGAGCCTGGCTCAGCATCTGCCGGTAAGGTTCTTCTGCCTCACGCTCGGCACGAATATAATTTAAAGCCATCTTGAAGAAGCGAATGTAAAACAGGTGATTAGACCTGAATTTACGTCTGTGAATGTACCATTCGAGCTCCTCCGCTTTAATGGTATCCATGCACAGGAAACCCAGTTCAGCATCATTCCTGCTGGACTCCTTAAATAAAGACAAATTCACCTTACAATTGAAATCTCGATCCGTTGAGTATCTGTTTACTGTTGCGTTGACACAGATATCGTCTCCCTGACGGAATGCAATAACCGGCTCATAGTTTTTATGGGTTCTCCCAAGCCATTTATAGCCAGAGTAGCTGTTGTCTTCCTGAACTGCTCCTGGTGCTGTCACTGGGTTCATCAACGAATCCCAGTTGCACATTACCCGGGATCCGGACTGAAGGCATGAGTTTGCCTGTTCAAGATAACTTTGCAGAGACGGCCGTGTCTCAGCCATACCCAAAAGGCCAGAACCGTCTTTGTCGTGCAGAAATTGGAAGTACCGTTCCTGGAACTCAAGGCTCAGAAAACTGTAAGGGGTATTGGTATCATAGAAATCACCAAATAGTTTGAGCCGGTGATCGAGGCCGCAGATAAGGATCAGGAAACGACGGTAGTGAAGTGCCATAAGATCATGCTGCTTCAGTCGGTCGGTATAACTGACGTCCTCAAACTTTATGGTGCTGCCATCAATCCCCTGGAAATGTGCTTCCTGTTCGCTGGCGGAAGGGAATAGCTGCGAAGCCCCAAGATGGCTTTCTACCGAAGAGTAAACCTGATGAATATTTTGACCGTCCCGGACCAGAAGGAATACAACCCGGTTCCTGTCATTGCGGACATGATTTTCCCAGGGATCGCGGTAATCGATATAACGTCGTGTTGTGGCCATACATACGATGGAACGTTCGGACGGAAAAATCTGCTCCACCAGCCCGGGGCTGGTTCGTAAAGTTTCATGAAATTTTTCCATATCAGAGAAGTCGAACCAGCTATCGAGATCGCACCATACGGCCAGCTCTTCATCCACCATCAGCTTTGCCTGAACGACCTGGAGCGGGAGGTGTGATGGAGCGGATTCACCCTTCACGATATTCACTACCTCAACGTCTTTGCCGGTATACAGTTCCAGACTGCCAACGCCATCGTGGATTTTCTTCACATATTCCATGGCTTCTTCTGTAGTGGCCAGACTTGCCGCTGCAACTTCCTCGAAATAGGGCAGCATTCTTTTGCTGGCATTAGCGATTGCCTGCGTTCGTTGTGTGATGATTTTGCTGATGGCTGTGCTGATCTGCCCTTCTTTTAAGGCCGCTTCTCTGATTTGTTCAATGCGGGTATCTGAAATACCAGAGGACAGAGCATTTTGAACTGATCCAATCGCCAGTGAGGTTACCGCCTGCTGCTCTTGTGGGGGCACTAACGCAACGCTAAGGCCCGTCACAGGGTTTTCACGGTCATCTGTACCTAATTGCTCAATCGCAAGGTCACGGAGCCCCTGAGCATCGCTCACGAGGGCTGTAAGCGATGCCTGTAGGCTATTCACTTCTTCCTGAGCTTGTCTGAGTTCAGCATCCCGGATTACCTTATGGTCGGGTTCAAATACAAAACTGGACAGAAAATCCTTAACCAGGAAGCGATGCTCTCGCATTTCTTTGCCACGTTCCCTACGGTTGCCGCTGCTGTCTTCAGTGACAATAGCTACAGTCTGACCGTAAACGCGGGGATGGGCGCGTAGAATCACTGTGTGCAGCTTATCTTCAACGTAACGCAAAGACGTAATGAGCAGCGTATCCCCTGCCACAATACCCTCTTCAGGGATGCTGTCAGTGGACGTCCAGTACTGACCCGCCAGCAAAGAATGAAATCGCTCTAAACGGTCAATGTTATTTTTGCTGACCAGGTCACCCATATACCTTTCCTTCCAGATTCGTATGTTAGGTGAATCATACCAGATTGCACTTACCGTCTAATAACTCAAAAAACACCAACTTCGGCATTCACTAGAAATGAATCCGTCCACTATTATTCATTAATTAAATAGATTCTTAGATATGAATAGCGCATTGCTTTTAAAGCAGGTTTCGCAAAGGGTTAAAAAAGGCTTCTTAAGTGAAGCCTTTAATAATAAATGCTACTTATCTTCAGAGGGATACATTTCCCAGTATTTATTACGTACATTAACAAGGCAATGGTCTGCTGTTTCTGAAGCGCCTTTGTCGCGGTTTACAAAGGCTTCTGCAACTTCATCCAACTTATCCGGTACCGTATTTAATGGTAATGCCTGCTTCAGGTTGGTGGTTACCAGTTCCTTTGCTTTATCATGATTAAGTTCAGTTCGGATGCTTGCATCTTTACAAATATCATCAACCTTACCATCAAGAATAATGTTTGGGATAGGTTCGTTTTCAACTTTATGTGTAGTATTAGCAGAGGAGCCAAAAGCGACTGACATCATCGCACACAGCAGAATATTTTTTAATTTCATAGTTCACTCCATTATGACTATTGATATCTACTTATGAAGTATTAGTTATATCATGTTTGCCGTCAAAACATAGAACCCACTGTTTTGACTTTAAACATATCATGCTACAACGTTTTTTTGCACGTGACTTTAGTAGGCATGATTTATGAGGTTTCAGCAGGACGTCAGATTGTTGTCGATCCAGTATTGATGCAAGCCTACCGTCCATTTCTTCGATAAGGCCGAAAGTAAAAGCGCTAAACCACAGCAGTTACCAGGAGTAAAAATTCGTATGGGATCTGGAGAACCGACTTTAACACTCATAATGAACTCCAGAATGTTGCCATGGCATAGACTATTTCTAAGCCTGACGATATCTGCTTCAGGTTTTTTACCAGCGTCTATCTTTGCCAACATATTCTTCTCGGCTGGAAATGACAGTAATTCTATCGGCATCCCTTCCTGCTTAGCCTTTCGCATTAAAGCGTTACTCATTACTGACGTACCATCTAAGTCCACCAGTACAGGAACTGACTGCTGAACGTTAACAGTTGATTTCAACTTCAGCGTAACCCTGAGTGATGTTTCGATCCCATTCAGAAAGCTCGTACAGGCCGGTAACCATAGACCATGATGCAGCGCCTCGGTTGCTTGTTTAAAAAACCAGTCAATCACGGGGACAGTGCAATGCTCATAATAGTGATTTACCTCGCTGAACCTTGCCATATAAGCATCGTACTCAGCCTGGTCTTCAGGAGATAAAAAATTTGGTGGGAGGAGCATCAGAATCCTTTCATCCTAGCTTGTATACCTTCTTCGTAGGCCAGCTCGCCATTATCGGTAAAAGATGGTTTTTGATGTTTATGATAAAGCTTAATTTTTCGTCAGGCTTGATAGCGTTACCGGAGAGATTTGATCTTTTCTCTTCAACTCGCAATACTGTTTATACATACAGTACAAGAATTCGAGTGTAGCTATGTCTGTTATCCTTGAGCACATTAGCAACAAGCCTTACGAAATGGCACCTTTTTTCAGTGATTTACTAAGCTGTGGAGTGATGAGTCCGTGCGCCGGGCATGAAGATAATGAATTAAATTTGCATGAATATGTAGTCCGCAACCGCCCCTCAACCTTCTTTGTCAGGGCGGCGGGCCTCAGTATGATCAATGCCGGTATCAATGATGGAGCAATACTGGTTGTGGATCGGTCTTTAACAGCACGACACGGCTCTATCGTCGTTGCGCTGGTGGATGGAGAGTTTACGGTAAAGATCTTACACACGTATCCTGAGCTGCTTTTGATGCCTTCTAATCCAGCCTATAAGCCGATACGTGTAAATCCTGAATCCCTTGAGATATGGGGCGTCGTCACCTTTGCACTGAATCAGTTCAGCCATGTACATGCACGTTGATATTAACGGAGCCTATGCGGCATTTGAGTGTGCGATGGATCCCAAGCTGTCAAAAAAGCCGCTCATCATAGCCAGCAATAACGATTCGTCCGTCATTGCAATGAATAAACTGGCTAAAAGCGTTGGTATTAAGCGTGGGACCCCAATTTTTAAGTGCAGGGATTTGATTCAGCAACACCGGATCGAAGTCAGGAGCTCTAACTTTACTTTGTATGAAGACTACTCAAATCGCTTCCATGAAACGCTGGAAAGCTTCGCGCCTCAATCGAGTCGATATAGCATAGATGAAAATTTCATGTTATTGAAAAACATGAACAAGATAATAGATTATGAAGATTACGGCCGGTTGATCAGAAGTACACTTCTTCATAATCTGTCCCTTACCTGTGGTGTGGGTTGTTCAAGCACCAAAACCCTCGCTAAATTATGCACCTATGCGAGCAAACGATGGGCAGCTACAGGCGGGGTTGTAGTTTTGACTGATCAGGCCAGGATCAGGAAGCTCCTGAGCCTGATCAGTACCAGAGAAATATGGGGTATTGGTCGAAAGATTAGTGAACGCCTGTCGGCTTTCGGGATCATCACTGCCGGTGATTTTTATAATAGCGACGTTCGCTTTTTACGTAAAAGCTTTGGCGTTGAAATCGAGCGTACCTGGCGGGAACTGCATGGCGAACCATGTTTCCGGCTGCACGAGTCTCCTCCTGTCAGGCAACAGATTATCGTTTCCAGAAGTTTTGGTCAGCGCCTTAATGAGATAGGCAAGCTACATGAGGCAGTTTCATTTTTTACCGCCCGGGCGGCAGAGCAGCTGCGCAAGGATGGCTCGTGGACCCGTCAAATCACAGTCTTCATTCAGAGTAGCAATTATGCGCAAGGTGAAAACCGCTACAGCAATTGTGGTATCGAGCCGCTTACCGCTACACAGGACACCCGCGATCTGGTTGATGCAGCCATGACCATCCTGAACCGCATTTACAGACCCGGGATAGCGTATGCGAAAGCAGGGGTAATGCTCTCCGCTATGACTGACGGCACAGAGCAACTCAGCCTGTTTGATACTCGCCCGGCCAGGCCTGGCAGTCAGGCACTGATGAAAGTTATGGACCGGTTCAATAAAGAAAAGCGCGGAGCTCTGTTTTTACTGGGGGAAGGCATTCAACAGGATTTTCGTATGAAGCAGGCCATGCTATCACCGAGATATACGACCCGCTGGGATGAATTACTCGTTGTAAAAGCGTAGCGGCCATGACCGGCATGGCCGTACTCATCAAATGTGAAAGTAACTTTAGGCCCCGCGAGCTTTTTCGATTGCGCCCTGCAAAGTTGCTGCGTCCATAGCCCCGGGGATAAATGTGGTAGTCGCCGCATTCGGCTTTTTCATATTCATAATGATGAAACCGGGTGTGCCGGTGATCCCGAGCGCTTCGCCCAGCTGCATATTGCCGGAGATCACGTTTTCATACCGGTTTTTTTCCCTGTCAGAAAACGTGCTGTTAAACCCTGACTTTTCCACCACAGTATTAAAGTCAGTGAGTTCGAATTTGCGTTGAGAGGTCATGAAGGTATGAGCCACAGCCATCAGGTTGTTGTGGTACTTACGATAGGCTTCAGCACCGAAATTCTGATAGACGTGCAGACCCGTAGCGGCCCCCATGGCAGATACAGGTTTTGAACCGGCAAAAATCGGGAATTCTTTAAAGAAGAATTTTACATCTTTGCTCTGATTCATTACCGATTCAACAACAGGTGTAACCCGCATGCAGTAAATACACTGATAGTCGAAGAACTCGATTACCGCGACGTCGGCGTCATCAGGGCCGATGTTTGGCGTCTCCTTGGTATCCAGCAGAGCTGGCGCATATGGAATTATTCGTTCCACTGAGGCACTCACGTTCTGATTTTCCAGCGCCTTACCTGCTTCCACTAAATAATGGGGATTTTTTACCAGGTAAGTAGCGGCAATTTTGCCAATTTCTTCCTCACTGAGCACCTTCGGTTTAAAATAAGTTGCCGTGATTAACGCCGAGGCAGCGGTAGCAATAACCGCAGAAATTAAAATCGTGGCCATCGGTTTTAAATAAAATTCTTTAGACATAGCTACCTTTATGCTTTTCAGCCTGTTAGTTATTAACCTGCGATGGATTATACTGGCCCGGTAAATCGGAATTATTCGTGAAACAATGCTTTTTGGAGATTAAAGGATGATTAGGCAGGGCTTTATACTCACAACCGCAATGCTTTTGAGTGGATGCGGATATCATTTCGCAAACCAGGTAGATGCGTACGATCTAATGCCTCGTCCTGTTACAAATAAAAGGTTTCAGATAGTCCCTCCGGACGAAAGTATTCAGTCCAGAATGTTTTCAGGCCGTTTTGCTGATGGATTAGCAAAAAAAGGAGTCATTATTTCCACTCACCAGCCAGATTATGTGCTCAGGTTCCGAATCAGCAGCTCACAGGAGAACATGCAGTATAGCGAGCAGCTTCTTACTGGGGTGACAGGCTACGTTGTAGATAAAAAGACAACGAGAACTGACAAGCATGGCGAATTGCATACTGACTATGACTACAAGCCAGTCGATGGGGTAATAGGCACTGAGACGATGTCGCAGATGCACTATATGCGACAGCTGGATGTCGAGGTATACCCGTCAGCGAAAGGAGCAAAGCAGGTTCTGAAAGTGAGTATGCAAAGCAATGCACCTGTGCCGTCAGACAGCATTGCTTATTCAGCAATGATCGACGCCTTTACTGATAAATTTGATGCGCCGCTGCGTTCCGGAAATTATGTTGCAGTGATCCCCTGGAACTGAAAGCAGACGGCGGGAAGAGAATGTTCAAAAGTGACTTTTGGACACGCACATTAACGTGGCTATCGCCCTCCCCCATTAAAATCATAAAGTCGGTAAAGATCGCCCATCGTGATGGAATTGGGCTTATTAATGAACAGATACTGTAACTGTTCTTTATGTTGAGTACTGGCAGCTGCATTCATAAGCACTTCCAGGTAGAACTTGTAGCCTATGCTTCGCTCTGAATACATATACTGGAACTGCATCAGTAAAATGCCTGACATAACATACAACAGCAGCAGACTGAGTAATACAGTGCTATCAGGCTGTTCCAGTGCCATACTGACATACCCTGAACCCAGAATGCACAGAAGCCACCCCGTCATTAGAGCAGGCACCCTACGACTCAGACGTTTATAACAACGTTTTATTACGGGATCCCGGAGATACTTTTTGTCAGGTATCCCCGTTGCTCTGATGACGAAGCTACTGAGTATCGACATCTTTTTTCCTTCTGGACGCTCTCAGTCAATAAATCAGGCCAGGCGCTCATTGAAAGCTACCACGAGCTGCGAATCGGGATTTTTTACCAGTTCGGGCCGGATAACTTTTAGTTGCCTCGTTGGGGCGAGCTCATCTGTAGGCCTGATGGTGGTATTACCCGGCCCCTTGCGGGTACTGTCGGTGTTTACCTTGAGCTTTTTATTTCCCAGGTAGCTTTCCATCTTTTTAGAGATGGTGTCACCTGTGGTCGCAACACCAGAGAGTTCCTTTAGATGTTCACCTTTATCCATTTGTACCGATGACATCAGAAATCCGATTCCGGGATCGTTTTCCGTTCCACAGGCTCCGTACTGACATTGTGCAGCGAAAACGGGCTGTACACCTACAGCAACCAGCATTAACGTACTCAGTAAAGTAGATTTCATACACACCTCTTACAGTCGGAAAAGTTACTTTTGCGCAGCGCCCATTTGGGTCACCAGGTTTTCCGGGCTCAGCCACCCCGTAAATAACTGCGGTTTGCCGCTTAGTGTCACCATGGTAGGAGTACCTTGCAGCGGGATTGTTGAGGCCACCTGGAAATGCGATTTGATAATGTTTAAGCAAGCCTCATCAGGACGTCCTTCCGGGATAGTTGAAACCGGATTCATCGCTGCATCCAGAGCTTCGTTTGGCTTTGCTGAACACCAGATTTTGGCCATGTTCCCGGCTACTACCGAGTTCAGTCCTGCACGTGGGAATGCAAGAAACTTAATCGAAATACCGGCATCAAGATAAGACTTCAGATCATGATGCAGTTTTTGGCAGTATCCACAGGTTATATCGGTAAAGATAGCAAGCCGGTATTTTTCGTTTGGTGATTTGTAGTCGATGGATTTTGTTTTGGATGCGAATTCCCGGACGCCCATTAAAATGGCCTGCTCAGTGGTGTTTACCACATCTTTACCTTTCACGTGGAATAAGCTTCCGGTAAAAATGTAATCTCCGTCTTTGCTCACGTAACTTACCCCCTCCCTGGAAATCACCGTAAAAATATCTTTTACTGGCGAGGGTTCGACGTGCTCGATTGAAAGCCCAATGGCTTTGAGCTTATCCCGGGCTGCATCTGGCAGTACCATTGTATTAACCGGCTCGGCATTCATCGTGAAGGCGGTACTTAATGAAAGAAGTAATACCGATGCCTTAATAATTTTTTTCATTTCCGCTCCTTAAATCGAGCACTAATATTATCACGCCCCAAAATTCCAGAATTTTGCTTAAACGCTTAAATCAACGGGTAAAGCCGAAAGAAAGTCGATAGATATATGGGAGAATAGATAAAACGTAGATTCAGTGGAGAAATCGTTGTGTTTACACCACCAGCAGATGATGTGAAACCTATTCCCGTTCCTGATGAGATTTACACTCAGTGCATTACGGATGCCGCCCGCTACTTCGGAATTGATGCTGAACTGGTTTTTACGTTGTTTGACAATGAAGGCGGTAAGGTTGGTACTTTCAGCAGGAATACTAACGGCACTTATGATATTGGCCCAATGCAGATCAACTCATCCAATCTACCTGAAATAAAAAAGCATTTCCCGACGGTAACGTGGCGGGTTCTGGCTTACGATGCTTGCGCAAGTTTCTGGGTTGGAACATGGTGGCTCTATAGAAAAATTGTTGATCGCAAGGGCAATGTGTTTGAAGGGATTGCAGATTACAACAGCAAAACCCCAAAGGTACGTGCAAAGTACATATTTAACTTCATGGTAAAGTACAATCGCCGGATCCAGCAGCGTAACGGGATGGGTGAGCTTTATCAATGGACCCAGCAACCTCCTCGATACAATGGCCATATAGCTAAAAATGTCCCGGAGCAAAACCCGACTCCTGTTGTTAAATAAATACAACCCGATATTACAGAAGATCATCGAGTGGCTTGGGTAAACCACCACAAATATTTCACACTGACTCAGGAGTAATATATTGTCTTCTTCTGCAAGAAATTTATTTAAGATTCTCTCTTCTTTCTTGATCCAGAAAAACCCTCATCATGAAGAAGTATGTGTTCATGAAGAAACAACAGCTGGTTTATGGGCCCCTCTCCCTGATTCGCATGTCGTGCTTTTCTTAGATTTCGATGGGGTTTGCCACAGGTGTAAAAATGAAACCTTTGAGCGAATGCCACTGTTAGAGAAATTGCTGGATAACTGCCCTGCCATGGTGATTGTTATCTCCAGCTCATGGCGTGAGTGCGCTAATACAAGTTATCTGAAATCTCTGTTCCGGGTGCCTTATAGAGACAAAATCATAGGTGCAACCGGTTCGGTATATTTAAAACACGGACAGACTGGTGTGCGGGCTGCCGAGTGTGAGGACTTTGTCTTTTCACATCGAGTTAAAGCATTTATCTGCCTTGATGACGACGAATCATTATTTCCGGCCGGTTATCCGCATTTGCACAAAACCGATTATTACACGGGCCTCACCGAATCTGACCTTGCAGCTCTTAACGCAAGGTACCATCAGCTCATGGGACGCTGATGAACAAAGTAACTTTCCTTTTACCCTGTCACTGCTGATCTCGTACGCCCATCCACTTTAGGATTGATTGTTTTATACCATACGCAATAATGTCTCATATGAATTCGACAAGAAAGGGACATTATGCTGCATCACTGTCAGGCTAAGTCACTGGATGACATATACCTTGAGGATATTCCCCACATCATACATCCGGCCACGGCGGTACATGACCTCGAAGATACCGCCCTGCCAAACCGGATTATTCAGGAATGGAATTTACCGCAGGGATATACACAGTTTGTCAGCCGGTATCACCAGTTCCACCATCAACGCCCCTGGCTCGCTTACCGCGATACGCTTGACGACATCAGATACGGTAAGATCGTTCTGCTTAGAAAAGACATAACCGGCAATGCCGGGCCGGGGGTTATATCAAATGGCAACCTACGCAATGACCTGCCCCTGTCCCTCTTTACCCGTCTGCGCGATATCATCTCTCGTCAGTTGAAACGCCCGGGGTATTACGTTCGATCAACGACACCAGCACAGCACGCCCAATCAACAAAAACCATTAATTCCAAAGCGGCTGGTCGTCTTCTCGCAGCTGGCGGGCTTTATAATGGAAATGTGGAGGGATTTCGACATACGGCTGAACAACTTGGCGGCGAAGCTGTTGAAGGCTATGACCAGGTATTGAACGAAACAACTTCAGGTATGCTGGTTGCAGCGGCTTCACTTCTGGTTATCCGAAATCCAAGGTCTGCGGATGAATTGACAAGTTATCTCGGCAAGTACAAAAAAGCACACGTTTTGCTCGATGATATGAATGTTAGCGAATTGAACTACATGCGCCGAGACAGAGCTGAATATTTAGCTCTCCGTGGACAATTCAACAATACTGTACGCCCTAACTTCCTTAAATCACTTTCAGACCACCCAGATGCCCTGGCTACGTTTGAACCTAACGATTTGATGAAACTTGCAACAGGCAAGGTCCCCTCTGGGTGGCAGGTTCACCACAAGATCCCTCTTGATGATGGTGGCACAAACGCTATAGACAACCTGGTACTTATTCAGAATTCACCATACCATTCAGCACTGTCGAAAGCACAATCCATCATTACGAAGGATCTACCGTATAATTCAAGCACCAAAGTTCTATGGCCATCGCCGAACGGTGTTATCTACCCGGTAGGAAAGTAAGAGGCGCTCATGAAAGATTTAACTCAACTACTCAGCAGCTTAAAGAGGTTGATGGTTGCAGATCACTACCCTTTAGCCAGCCCGGTAGCCCCGGAAGTCTTGAAAGACTTAATCTGCAATCCGCCTCCAGTGGAGTGGGCAGATCACAAAAAGAGCGCCTATATAGATATACAGAAACTCATTAAAACCAGGCTTGATTATGCCCAAGTGTTTAATGCTATGGATGGTTTTGAGTACAACGGACTTACGTTTTATAACCTTGTTCAGGCAGAGAACGAAAATCTATTGTGGTCAAATATTTACATACGCAACTTTGAAGCACGAGACAATGAAATCTACGTTGACCCAAATCTCACTGATAAGGTGTTAATCGGAGAAGATGGCATGTCACTTTTCGCTTATAGTTTTGCAGACGACTGCTTTCAGATAAGAGACAAAGCATCTACTGATTATGTTATTGAATCTCATACAGAGTTTGATAGATTTTTGTCTTCACTGATTCAAACCGTCAGTTGAATGTTCCGCAAGAGCGGTACTTCTGAAAAAAAGGCCGCAAACACATACTTTGCGGCCTTAATTGTTTAGCAGTAATTTACAATCTATTGATAGTCATTTCAGGAGGTTATATTCAACCTCCCTTATTTTTTATTTTCATTAAGCCACTGATCCGCTTTATCGACACGTGACTGGTAAGGCTCATTTGTGTTGCTCAGCTCTGACTTCATGTACTGAATGAATTCATCTGCTTTCTGAGGCCCAAAGCGTGGGTCATCCGTCAATTGCTGCCGGATAGCCCTTTCAGAGTTCTGCGCTGCATTCGCATAAGTCGAAACGCCGTCGCTGCTAATACTCTGATACCGGTCACTTACAGCTGCGACGCCATCAGACATCTGCATGTGATTAAGGACTTTACCCTGGAGAGAATCAGGCATATTTGCAGGGTTAGAGGCATCATTTGCTATCGATGTCTGGGTTTGAAGGATGCCCGCTCCCGTAAGCATCTCATTTACCGGTTTCGCCCCAACGCTGGTTAGCGTATCCGAAACAAATTGCTGGCCCCCGAGTAGCGCACCAGAAATCGCGCCCCGCTCAGTGTTGGCCTCTATCTTTTCCCCAACCAAGCGATCTGTGACGGTCTGAGTGCGGTTACCAACGAGACCACCGCCCGACCCACCTTCTCCCAGGTTTGCCCGTACGACTGACTCAAGTGAACCATCAGCTCTGTTATGAGTGTTGAAACTGCTATGGATGCTCTTAACGTCATTCATACTCCAGTTAACGTTATAGTTACCCAGTTCATTAAGGATCTTCTGGGTATCCGCTTTGAGCTGCTCTCTTTCGGCACCGGTAGCCATGGTGCTGGCACCATAGGTAAAGACAGCTTGCTGTGCCAATTCAGCTCGCTTATCGTCCCGGCTTAAGTTCGGGTTGTTGGCAACACGACTAAAGTAGTTATCAGTGTTATTAGATAAGCCACGAACTTGCCCGCTCTGATACATACTGTTCAAAGCAGTGGCTCGTTGATCCATTCCATCACCAACCACCCGACCTCCAACCTTTTCCAGATCGTTAAATGTGCCTTCTGCATTTCTGACATCCTGACCCGAATTGACGACTTTCTCTACACCCTGATTATTCAGTACAGGTCCATTCTTTTCGAGAGAATTAAGCACATTCCTTTCTTCATCAGAATAAGTGCGGCCCACGTTGTTGTTATGTATTCCCTGAATATCGCCTTTGCCCGCGTTATCAAGGTTATACGGAGTAAAGCCAGCTTCACTTTTTCCAGGGACATGCTGTGTCGCGTCCTGAGCGTTGGAGGAAAGACCGAGTTTAGCCTGCGAATCTACACTTCCACCCAGTTCCCCTACGCGTGACGCACTCATCACGCCAGACGTATTTACGCTGTCAGGAGTTCTATCCTGTGCCTGAGTGATAGTATTAATTCCTGACCCGTCACCTGAAATTCTGTCGAGCTGATTGGTGATAGGTAGCAGCTGCTGTGCATTACCACCGAAGTCGGAAACCAGACTTTTAAGCAGGCTGGAGGTTTCACGGAGATCCTGTTTATTACTTTCGGCCGTCTCTCCCCGGGCGGTATCAATCGCAATTTTTTGCTCACTGAAATCTCGGGTTGCAGCCACAAGCGCGTCAGTACGTTGAAGCTGCGATCCAAGCTGATTACTGGCCTTGAAGGTATCGTTATAGGAGTTGAATTTCTCCATAAACGCATTCTCATCCAGCCCATTCTTACGAGCAAAATTCCTTACATCATCATCACTGAAGTTTTTGTTGCGAATAGAATCGGAGAACCTGTCCAGGTTAATGCTTTGTTTAGAATCAAGGCTCATTCCACTATTGGAGCTTGCGTTAGTCGAAACCGATGTAGAAATATTTTGCGCCATCGTCTGTGTCGCCTGGTTCATTTTCGACGATGCTTCTTTAAACGCATTAGTATTGGATATCTGATCGCTGCTTACCTGAGACGCCGCTTTACTGAACTGGTCAGTTAACGCAGAATCCTGGCTAAGCTGATTCGTGATTGCTTTTGAAAGGTCATTTGAAAGCGAGTCACTGCCTGTATTGGTCTTAGATGCACCGCTACTCAATTGCCCTGCTACAGCCGCTTTCAGCCCGGCTCCATTGCCAGTTCCAACACCTCCATTAAGCCCAGCGTTGAGAATAACATTTGAAGCAATGCTGGCCATCTGAGACGCACTCACCCCATGTTTCGTTGCAATACCTTCTGCTACAGAGGCACCAATCTTATCCGAGATCTGCTTCATTGTTTGCAGGTTGGTTGAGAACTGCTGGCTCGACTGTCCTGACCTTCCAATTTCGCTCATCTGACTGTAACCAGCCTGGAATGAATTACTTGCCGCACTCATAACTGATGAGGTTACAGCTGATCCTTGTCCCTGGCTGTTAGCGATACTTGAACCAGCATTCCACATTCCAAGACGGAAATTACTTGAATCAACTGCGCCGCCATCGCTGTATCCCTGACCGGTACTGGTTAAGGCGGTTCGTGTCACGTCACCAAATGAAGATTTACCGCTGTTAGGGCCATCCCATACTTTGGGCGTTACATGACCAGTATCCACCGGCGCATCGGGGGTCACTCCCTTAACCGCATTCATCATCGGGTGAATCGACTGTGTCATCAGGAATAATGTGAGTACCGGAATCAGAGCATAGAGGGCGGAAGCAACAGACAGGTATGAACTGTATGTTTCCGCAAGCCCTGGGAGTCCCATCCACGTGACGGCATTATTCTGGCTGTTGAGGGTGCTCCAGGTATCCAAGTCGGCCGTCGCGACTTTCTTCACATACGCGTTGACCATTACTGCCGTAAGCGGCCACATATTCACGAAGAGGATAAGTTGCAAATATTTCGCCGCAGCGGCAACACCATTACCACCTAACGCCAGCAGCATAAGCAAAGCAAATGGAGCAACCATATAAGCAAACATTTCAAGGAATGCGATTGCTGCTCCCGACAGTTGTAACCACAACTGGCCCTGTGAAGCCATTGTGTTGGTTCGCTTCAGAGAAGCCTCAAACAACTGCATATCGGAAGCCAGACCGAGTGGGGTCTTATATTTGCTTGCGCCATTTCTGAGCTCATTCATAATGAACAGGTTCAGGGTGGCGTCATACGAACCAATAGCCTTACCGTACATACCATTTGCTGACGCCATAACATCAGTAAAGCTTGCGCCGGTAGGTGCACCATTTGCTTCGTCTGGAGTAAGGATGCCGTTTGTCTGTCCTATAAGGGAAATAGTCTGGCGAGCTTCAGCTGTACTGGTAACCTGTTTCACAGTTGACCAGACCTCATCACACGTACCAGATTTTGAACCGTTAGCGCCAACAATACTGGCAGAGGCATTCTTCAGTGCGCCTTTCATCGCCTGATTAATCCGGTCCATGCTATCTGCCAGATTAGCTGAGAAAATATCGTTAAAAATAGTTTCTTTACCGGCAATATTTGCGCTTGAGTTTTGGGTAGCCTTCAGGCAGTTGTATGCAAGAGACTGAACGGTAGCACATACGTTCATTGGCCCTAGCCCGCTGGCCGGTTCAGGAAATGCGGAACAGTAGCCCTGGCTATCGCCGCCCCATTGCAAAAACTTCACGAATCGGATCATCGGACCGAGGGTGATGTCATCGTCCAGAGTTGTTGCAGACAGGTCCACCGGAGAAAGCGGATCAAACGCTGTTTTATAATCCTTCAGCAAACCCTGGCTTAAGTTAGTGGTGACGGTTGCCATCGCAGCAATAAAAATTGGAATTCCGTCGACGTTTCTGACCTCTCCCGACTTTACAGATTCAATAGTTACATCCACTCGAACCATTGCCATCATGAAAAGGATCAACCCCAAAAACCAGGAGAAAAACGGTAATTCATTTTTGGTCGGAGCCTGAAGCCATAGCCACGTTTTATAGAATAGGCTCACACCTGCTACAACGGCGGCCGTGGTCAGGAACTCTTTTACACCAGTATATTGAGAAAAGATCAGGGCAATACCGGTAAAAGCCGACCAGACAAAATCAATATCACCCAGGGTATATATGTTGTAATCCATGTCAGACCTCAGTTACGTGTGCCACGAATACTTTCAGTGAAAGCCTTCCGTTGCAGGCGACGGTTATCCCAGGTTGAAATGACGTCCGAGCTGGTACCGACCTGGCTGTGCGATAGCTCATAGGCGGCTTTAACCTGTTTTGAGAGATTGTCTGTTAATCGGTTGAGATCATCCCTTTTACCCGACAGCGACTCACTCGGTATGCTCATGGTTGAAATTTTGGCCTCAACCTGGCGCAACATGTTGATTACGAGGCTCGTCGCAGCAATAGTGCTGATGTCCTGAATGTATGCGTACCCTTCCGGTGCTTCGAATGTTTGCAAAGAGTCGATAATGGTCGGGATGCCGATATAGGAGATAATGCGTAATTCATCATCTGAAACACGAACGTCGTTGATGATTTTTTTCTGTACGTTTAAAAGAAGATCAGAAATGGTATCCTTCAATCCCTTAAAACCACCGTCATTAACTTCTGACATGACAAGGCACTGAGCCTTTCGTGGGGATGATGGATCTGGTGCCGGAGAACACTTGAGCATTTTAATTGATCCGCCAGCTGGTGGCCCCATGATGTAATCCGTGACAGTCATGGTAGACGGGCGGACTTCCATTCCCGCTTTTTCGCCTTTGCTATCCCAGTTGATAATGACAGTACCTACGAGAGACATAAGTTGTTCTGCCAGTTTATAACCGGATAACTCCGTTACCCCTCCGATGTTCATCGTTCCCTTATCAATATCCATGAACGACATATAGAAGAGGTTACCACTGAATTTTTCAGCGAACTCTTCGGGATCCTTTGCTTTAACCTGAGAAGTGACAGCTTCAGGTGACTTTGTCATCGATGAGCCAAAATCAGGAATAAGACCATTAATCGATCCCAGAATTGAGGCTGGTCCAGAGCTAACTGAGTTAGCGAACTGGCTTGGCGTACCCACGTTTTCAGAAAGGAAAGAGTAAGTTGCATTGCATGAATCTTTCGCAAATTTATTTAGCGCTTGCAGTTTGTTTTGGATGTCATTAATCGTTGCAGCACAGTCAGCACAAATAGCTGAAACAGCAACGTTAAAAGCATAGATAGCCGCACCCTGGGCAATACCACGGGCCACCTGCACAAGCTGGTCCCCGTTGATCATGCTGAAGGACCCAAGAAAAACGTCAATACCGTTACAACCGACAGAAGCTTTTGGAAACGACATGGAAACAAGGTTGGTATTAACGTTTGTTGTTCGGTAAGACATTGACCCGCCAACTATGCCTGTACGGGTTGCTGTGGAAAAGGTGGCCGGGCTGGTAGACGTCATCATGCCATTGAAAATGTTACGCATTGCGTTGTCTGCATTTGCAGTCGGGGCTAAAATTGCAGCACAAACAGAAAGAGACAAAAGTAACTTTTTGAAGTTGAAAACGGCATTACTGCGCATAAGTGCCTCCAAAACTGCCGCCAGCATTGAGATAATTGACCGGATCGGCCGTAGGCATGTCATAGCCTTCGAGTTTTTGGTCCATTATTTTTTGAAGTAGGAATGGGTCTGATTCCATTTCGGATTTATTAACGGTAATAACGCCATCATCGCCGATGGTATATTGCCTTTTAATATCTAGAGTTGACTGGAACGAAGCGTCATCGATCAGATTCATGCCCTTCGCGGCAAGTATAATAGTGTTCTTTAATTCATCAGCGGAGATCATGCCTTCACTAATGCGCTGAGCTGATGTCCCATCCTTTGAAACCAGGAAAATTGTAGGTACCTCTCGAATTTTAAATTGATCAATAATTTGTGCGTTGGGGATGTTAAAATCCTGAAAAAGGCCATTATGCAATGGCCTTCCATCCATACTGATTGGAAGAATATCTACCGAATAATAGTTCTGCATAAATTGAAGTATTTGGCTTTCTTCGTGGCAAAACTGGCAAGTACTCTGGAAAAAGAAAAATAAACCTGACTTAGTAAAGATATCTTTCATTACCGTTTGCTGATTTTTTTCAACAACAGTGCGGTGAGCATCCAGTGCCACCTTTTCCACTGGTTGCCTGCGTTTTTCAGACATCATCGGGTTTTTAAGAAAATAATCTTTTGATTTGTCAGAAAAACGCGTACTGATATCCAGCATTAACCTTTGCGCCGTGTAATAACGTGATAGATTTTCTGCGGTAGGGTTATCCATTGCCTGCGTTAACAGTCGAGGCATATTCTCTTTTAGCCATTTTGAATTTAAATCTACCATTTCCTCTTTTGAAGGCGAGCTAGCAGCACCGGTTGGTGGCAAAACCTCTTCTTCTTCAGCTTCGCTTTTTTTAGCAGGATCGTCATACCAGAAGAAACCCTTCTTATAAGCCTGGCCAGATACAAAGGGCGTATCTTTTATTAGGGGTTGCTCAGGGCTGGCGTGGGCACCAGTAATTACCAAAGACATAAGCAAAACCATCTTTGAAGGCGCTAATGCAATACGAGTCATAGACCGTTCTCCTTTTCTGATGCGGTTATGATGGCATACAAAAAAAAGGTTAGAGCTCGTATAGCATGGTCGTTTTTATGTTGAAAAGGACGGAAAAGGAGTGCTGACTAAGAAGATAGTCTCGGTGATGGAAAGATCATCCATCTTGCACGTTGTCAAAAATCCGGTGTAACAAAAACATGGTTTTATCGAATATCTAAAAGCAAATATTGCTTTGAAAACAGGTGTATTTAGAGCTGAAAAAAATCATCACAAGTAATGCTGTTTCTATATTTCAAAAAAGGAATAGCTAAGGATCAAAGAAGCGAACTTAGACAAGAATATAAAATATATTAATTGAAAGCGATTAAGAAGTCGTCATGCATAGAAGGTTTTGAGAACCTAAGTAGTTTTACGTTTTCAACAGAAAAAAAGGTGCACATTTTTGGAACGAAGAAAAACTGAATAAAGAAAAATCAAATTATATCTTTACTTGTCAAGAGTTGATATTTAAGTTGTAACTAATATTTGATTGTAAAGCAAACAACAGAATTTGACTTAAGTCAATATTTAGATTCAGACAAGGCAAGTTTCGCGATATCTTTTTTAAATTTAATCTAATTCTTCTTGAGAATACCTCTCTATGGCTGAAGCAGTTGAAGATAATCTGCAACGTGGACAATGAGCATCATTTGTCACTGGCACAATGTATGGGCGTTTACATTTTTCGCAGGCACCTAGTTCTTCAATTTCTTTCATAGAAGTAAGGATTTCTATTATTTTATTAACTTCCGGTGCGCATACAAAGTATCCCAGATTATGAAGGACACTCATTATTCGGTTGAAGTCAATTTGCCGAAAACTCGCTTCCGGATTTATTGGATCAAAACCAAAATAGTTAACTGCGACATCAATAACAGCAGAAAAGGCTCGGCGGTTATCTGTGCGTTTGCTCCAGCCCCGGATACCTTTTTTGAGTTTTGTTTTTGCACCAGGCTCAAAATCGATATTTTCAGCAACATGATTACCGTACAAAATTCGTATTGTATTTTTATTTGCCCCAAGCGACATAGTTCTTGCTGCTCGCAATAGAGCATTAGCTTTTGTTTGATCGACCTTTGCCATATCAATAATCCTTTAACATAACTTTATTTGTTAAAGTGTTGAACACATCCTGACGGTGACTGGTGAACATAGTGTCATAACGTAATAGTTCCATCAAATCATCACTAACTTTTCCTAACCGGATGTCAGCAGACAATTCATAAGCCCAGGCAAAAACTTTCGTTTTAAGTGAAACACTCTCTTCAATATGCCCTTGTGAGAAAGCAATTGTACGTGGGAAAAGAACGACATCGTTAATTGTTTTTAACGATGAATAACCAATGTCTTTAATAGCATCAGCTGTAGTTGGTTTTAAACCAAAGAAAATACTTACAAACTCTGGTGCGAGCATTGAGATAAAGAACACCTGCATAAAGTAGTCATTCTGTATATCAACACATTTAGAACGCAACTCATGAATCTTCTTGGGATTATAGATATCCACTGTACCATTCAGAAAAGTCACTTTTTCACCGGCATCGTAAATACCATAGTCAATATCATTTGTATCATATTCACGAATTACATTGGAATCACCGTCCAAGACCGCAGAAAAAAACCTCTCCCATGTAATTTCCTTTCCGAGTGTACGCGGAACCAAAAAACTACCTGGACGTGTTTCCACTTCAAAAGCTAAATCAGCGGCTGTACTAAATCCTTTCCCAAATAGGCGACGCTGGAGAAGAGGAGTCCCAGTTTGATATGCAGAAGATCCATGCACAGGCAATAACATTAAAAATGCACGGTAACTACGAATAAGCGAAATCTCAGTGCGGAAAAGTTTACCGAGTAAGCTACGAGTTAAATTATCAGATTCTGACATGTGCTGATTGTCCTTGCGCCATTACAATTGTTCAAATCTTCAACATGGATTTTTTGTTAGGTGTTCGGTAGGGTGAAAAGTAACTTTTAGTATTTTCTTAAGGCTTGAATAAGCCTTAAATCTATCCCTTCAACCACACCGCTTACTTGTAACACTTTTTAACCAAACTAACCAGAATTTTATCAAAAATTCCTGCGCATGCTAACGAAATGTGAAGCGATTAAAAAAAAACCTAAATCCAGCCCCTCCCAACGTTGGATTAGAATAACGACGTCTTTCACTGACCGTCATAAACTGACATTTTTACTTTTCATCAACCTCATGCTTACATAGGATCACTAAACAAAGAAAAGTGACCCTATGAATGCCTCACATAGGGTCACTTATGTTTGAAAAGTGACCCTATGTAATGTCGTCATAGGGTCACTTTTTATAAAAGTGTCACTATGGACAAAGTTCCATAGGGTCATTTTTTTTGGAAAAGTGGCACTAGATATATGTATAACTTTAATAGAGCAATGCACATTATCAAAAGCAATAATCCACAATGGTCATTCTGTCAAAAGTAACTTTAGGGGGTAGCGATGGAAGTGAGGCTAAACTCGCTGTTACTGTTTCTGAAGGCCCCTCCCGAATGGGGGAAACAGCGAGTGCATTACATCTGTTCAATTCCCTCATCAAAGAGCATTCAAAAATCTTCTGTTCGTGAAAAAAAACGGAAATTTCCTCCGGTATAGTAATTTCACATCAGGAGGCGTCATGAGTAATTCAAATCTTATAAGTTCTATAGAGCTAACACGTAAAAATTTACGTGCTCAGATTGAAGGTTTGCGTGTTGAGGCTGAAGATCTCATTACAAAATACTGGATCAAGTGGAAGGAACGAAACCACCAAGAGATTAACCTTACCCGACATAGCAAAGTTCCAAAGAGGGAGTACCTGGGTTCTTACGCACCAAAAGTTGAGCTAATTGGTAATGCCAGAAAAGTAACGATCACTTGGCATCAGTTCAGCCCTTATAAAACAAGAGCGCCTAGCCACATGTCAAAACGGGTGCAACCAATGAAAAGTGGAAAATATTCTAAGAACTGTTTTGTAAACCATGCCAGCTGGGAATACGAAATGATTTCTGAAACGGAAGCATTGCTGGAGCCTTACAGAGAAATGCTTGAGCTCTATCATTCAGCATATATCGAACTTGGACGAAAAATCCGTCAATACTCAAAAACTAAGGTGGCACAATGAACGACGCAATTATCACGGACAATGAGCGTATTAACATTGAACCAAAAGATGTAATGGTAAAAGGTTCAAATAAAAAGCAAGGCGTAAACGCTCAAACTTCTACTCAACGTAGACCAGAGCACCAGGGTATGGCCAAAGTTATTATTAACCCCGGCACCCCAGACTTTAACCGGTTTTTAACTGCCAGAAATGGAGCAGTCATCAGAGGTTTTGATGATGTGAGTATCGCTATTTCCTCTCTCTTTAAAACGGTTGATGCAGTTAAACATCCTGACCTTGTTCAGGCTATTCAGGATTGGTTCAACGAGCTGCATGAAGAAAACAATAAGATGAAAGAAAATCTTGTTGCTTATATTAAGTCAATTGAGTTCGACAAGAATGACTCATTCATGTCATCAACTCAGTTTGTACCTTTCAGTTTTGAACCAGTACAACTCAACTTCAATAACCACAACACCATGAGGTTTTACAAGTACATCTTCGAGATGAACCAGCTCATGAACACAATGTATGAGTACAACTCATTGGGTTTACTGGCTGTAAGCGACTATCCGGTTATGTCTCACAACATTATAAAGAGTATTAATTTATATGTTGAGAATGTGAAAAAGACTCTGAATGTTTCTCGCCGTAAGGATGGGCCATACAGTCCAGCAGAGTTCATCACCAAAGTAATGCAATATAAAAGTGTGCAGGCATACATTGCAGCCGAACTGTCAGGCAAACGTCGATAAGGTATGATGATGAATTTCAGGGCGCTGTATTTATGTATTAAACGGATTTTGGGGATATTCTCATCTCAGGAGAATGATGCAACCTCTGTAATGATTGAGGATATATCAAGCCTCTCTCCTTTTGCGCAGATTCTAGGAGATCAGAAGTACACTGTTCCTGATCATCCAAATCCAGAAGTCCTGAAATTCATCGAGTATCCAACTCGTCCGACGGGCATACAGACATTTAATGAACAGTCAATCCTGTCTCTGTATCGGGAAAAGCTGCACTCAATTTCAATGATGTTAGCTATCAGCGATAGCGACATCAGGGACGATGCATATACATTTACTAATTTAGTTTTAAAGCCCTTGGTTGAATATGTTCGCTGGATACATCTTTTGCCAGCTTCCGAAAATCATCATCATAATGGTATTGGTGGGTTACTTTCTCACAGCCTGGAAGTGGCCATACTCTCTTTAAAAAATGCGCATCACTCAGAACTGAGACCAATCGGATATCAAGATGAAGAAGTAGTCCGTAGAAAAGTATATCTCTATGCTGCGTTTATCTGTGGTTTAGTCCATGATGCCGGAAAGGTTTACGATCTCGACATTGTAAGCCTGAATTTAGCTAGTCCGATCATTTGGACGCCAAGCTCACAAAGTCTTCTTGACTGGGCACGTGAAAATGACGTGGTTGAATACGAAATCCACTGGCGAAAGCGTATTCATAATCAACATAATATCTGGTCCAGCGTTTTCCTTGAGCGAATCCTAAACCCGGTATGTCTTGCATTTTTGGATCGGGTAAATAAAGAACGTGTTTATTCAAAAATGATCACCGCCCTAAACGTTTATACTGATGGGAATGACTTTTTGTCTAAATGCGTGAGGACCGCTGATTTCTATTCTACTGGTACAGACCTTAATGTTTTACGTGACCCTATCATGGGTCTGCGTTCTAATGATGCAGCAGCAAGGGCCATTAGTACCATCAAGCACAACTTTACCAGTATCAATATCAACAATTACAATGCTAAGCCTATGCACATCATTATCGTAAATGGTGAGGTATACCTTAACGAGAACGCATTCCTTGATTTTGTTCTCAATGATTTCGAATTACATAAATATAACTTCCCTCAGGGAGAGGCTGGTAAGACCGTATTGGTAGAATCCCTAGTTCAACGTGGTTACGTCGAGCCCTATGATGATGAGCGTGTCGTTCACTACTTCATTCCGGGTATCTATTCGGAAAACGAAATATCAAACATCTTTAGAAATGGGATAGGGAAACTAGAATTCTATAACCTTCTTAAGCTAAGGTGGATTGGTTTAATCTTTGATTCCTATAAAATCCCTGACTCAGTGCCGGGTCTTTTTAGCGTTAATGCCAATAAAGACTTTATTTACATTGACGAGCAAAAAACAGTTACTGAATACAGAAGACCAGTGCCCGGTCGGGACGTTATAACTAAAATTACTGATACTGTTGAGACGGCTGTTCTTAAGGTTAATGATTTAGGCCGCTCCTCTGCCTCTATTGATGTTGATATACATTCTAAGAAAAATGAAGGCTCATCCGACGATTTTGAGAAGAAAGCCGAAAGTGATAATGAAATTGATAATGACACGCAGATAGTTAAATCTGAGGGTGAGGAAGCAGCTGATCCTGTCATTCCTGATATAGAAGAAAGTGAAGATGAATCGGCAAAGGACACGGAATCCCATGTCCTGGTCAACCAACTTCATGAACTCCTTTTAAGCGCTCCACTTTCCAATGACTATATAGTGTGTGTTGATGCTGTCCCCTACCTCAACATAGATACCACTATGGCATTGCTGCCGGGATTAGATGAAAAAGCATTCAGTGAAGAGCCCTATTTCCAACTGACATTCAGAGAAGGCTCTCTCGATGGAATGTGGATAGTAAGGGACATTGACGATCTGCGTTTAGTCCAGCTCGGCGATAACTGCGCCGGGTTCCAGCTCACCTATCATGAGCCAAGAAGGCCAACAACTTTAAAGTCACTTTTCAATACTTCTATGTATCAGGCATTAGTGATTAATGATGAGTCTTCTGTTGAAAACTCTGCCCCACGTCCAAAGCAAACGCTTGAGCTGCCTCCCCCACGTGTAAATGCAGTCGAAGAACATTCTGGCGACGTGGAATATCATGGAACCGATAGTGCATCCGCGACTGGTCCGCTGAAAACTGAGGCTGTGGAATATGAACATTATCAACATCTTTTTGAGAAAGAAGATGAAGAGCATGAGATCATTGATTATACCGATTTCTCACAGCTTAGTGTTTCTCGGCCAGAAGTCGGTAGTTGTGCAACAAGCTCTTCGGTCCATAATGAAAAGCTTCTCTCCGAGCCGTCAGAATTACCAGAACTTAACCGAGAACAGAACGCTGATCCCCAGGGTACGAATGAACGCTCTATGGATGTTTCTGTAGGACAAGAAAACTCAGAACCAGATACTGAGGGTAACTGCCCACCACCAGCTGAAGTTGTGTATTCCCAGACCGAAGCAGCCGCAACCAGTGTGATGGCAAGTGAAGAGCCCGCCTTACCTCCTGTACTTGAAGAATCAAATGGAGAGCATGCGCCCACAGACGCTAAGGGGCATCATCTTTCGCCAGCACTGGCCAGACTGTTCGCCCCAACAGCACCGGTAGAAAAACAAAATCCCAAGCGCAACCGGAATAAATCATCGGACAAAGCAGAAGTACAAAAACCAGCATCACCTGTTTCTGGTCACAATCTGAACAGTAAAGTCTTTGCATCTACTGAATCAGACCAAAATGGTGAATTCTCGCTTATAAGCGAAGGTGACGTTACAGAGCTTGAATTTGTAGAAATTGCGTTAGTACTGCATCAAATTCTGTCCAAAATGGAGGTGGCGTTTAAAAGAAAGCGCAAAAACAGATTTATGGTAAGTACTCCTAATACTCTCTATCTGACCCAATCTTGCGTGGAAAAATTTGGGTCGCAGTTAGAGGCTCAAGATCTTTTCAATAAGCTTCCTCAGTACCTCGTTAATTCTGGTGCTGTGATCAATACAAAATGCCATGCATTTAACATGCCTACTTTGCTGGCCGCATCAGACCGGGCGAAAGTGGACATTGAACGAATTATCAATAACCTGAAAGAGGCTGGGAACCTATAATGTCAGATTCGAAGAGGACTAACCTCCATGCACAAGAGAATTTTTATCGGCCTATTCTTGAGTATCGTAGTGCCTCAATACTTTTGATTTGTTCGGTTTCTATGCTTTATATGGGACTTTCTTCAGACGGACTGGACATCGCCCCAATAGTTCTGTTCACCTCAATATTGCTTTTTTTGCTGTGCCTTTATCGTTGCAAAACAGCAGCGCCATTTTTGATGGCTCATTGGCGTGTATTCAAGCGACATTTCATGTTCGTTAGTCTTGATTCACTGCGTGTAATTAACAAAAGTAACTTTTTCTCCAATGAGCGAAAGTATCGTCAACTGGTTCAGGATTATCAAAATAAAAATAAGGATATACCCGAGCGAAAGTCCTATTTTTGTGATGGGTTTGAGTGGGGTCCGGAACATGCGGATCGGGCATATCAAATAGCTAACCTCTCCAGTGATAAACGTGAGATCGAGTTGCCATTCGTCTTCAACCCAATTAAGAGACATTTTGACGCAATGGCTCGTAAGATGGGCGGCAGCAATGCAATTTTTGCTGTGGAACGTAGGGAACCCATATTTGTAACTGAAGACAATTGGTTTGGTCATACTCTGATAACCGGAAACGTGGGTACCGGGAAAACGGTGCTACAGCGTTTACTAAGCATTAGCATGCTTCATCTTGGTCATGTTGTTGTTGTCATAGATCCAAAGAACGATGCAGAGTGGCGAGAATCTCTAATGGAAGAGGCTAAGACCCTCGGTCTTCCTTTCTATAAATTTCATCCTGGCCAGCCAGCATCTTCGGTCTGTATTGATGTCTGCAACACCTATACTAATGTTTCTGACCTAACATCTCGTCTTTTGAGCTTGGTGACAGTTCCCGGTGAGGTTAACCCATTCGTTCAGTATGCCAAGGCTCTCGTTTCCAATGTGATTTCCGGGCTTTCTTACATAGAGAAAAAGCCTTCTATTTATCTGATTCACAAGAACATGAAAAGCCACATGTCTATTGTGAATCTTACAGTCAAGGTAATGGAGTCATGTTACGCGAGATATTATGGTTACGATGTCTGGACCGAAAAAGTTAAGTACGTCGCTAACGATACCTTGCCGGTACGTTTCAAGCGTCTCGCTGAATGGTTTACGGCTCATTTCATGAATTACGAGGGGTCCGAACAAATAGACTGGTTAGATACTGTTTCCCAGCTTATTGATTACTCAATGTCCGACCCAGAGCATATGGCTAAAATGACCGCAGGTATTATGCCTGTTTTCGATATGCTCATTGAAAAACCTTTAAATGAGCTTTTATCTCCTAACCCGAACTCAGTATCATCAAGAGAAATTGTAACAAGCGAAGGGATGTTCAGCACTGGCGGGGTGCTATACATTTCGCTTGATGGCCTTTCAAACCCCGATACAGCAGCTGCTATTTCTCAATTAATAATGTCAGATCTGACCTCCTGTGCCGGTAGTCGCTACAACGCTCAAGATGGTGATATGTCAGCTAATTCCAGGATAAGTATTTTTGTTGATGAGGCACACTCAGCCATTAACAACCCTATGATTAACCTTCTGGCGCAGGGTCGTGCAGCGAAAATTGCACTGTTTATTTGCACCCAAACCATCTCCGACTTTATTGCTGCGGCAAGTGTTGAAACTGCCAATCGAATTACGGGGCTCTGCAACAATTATATAAGCTTGCGAGTCAACGATACTCCTACTCAGACGCTTGTTGTAGAGAACTTTGGTAAGAGTGCGATAAGCACAAATATGGTCACTTATACGACCGGTTCAGAAACATCTTTGCCGCATAATAACTTCTCAGGTTCAATCTCAGAAAGAAAGCAGACAACTTTAGAAGAGAGTATTCCAAAGGATCTCTTGGGTCAGGTCCCTATGTTTCACATAGTTGCCAGGCTTCAAGATGGCAGGAAGGTTGTAGGCCAAATCCCTATTGCTGTTGCTGAGAAACAAATGAAGCCAAACACAACTCTGTCGGAAATGCTTTTCAAGAAGGCCGGAAAAGTTACTTTGCGTCAAAATCTCGATATCAAAAATCTTAATAAATTTCTAAGGAAGTTGCATTGATGGATGAAAAAATTGTCCTGACGCGCCAGCAAATTTTAAGCTCTGCACTAAAAGTCAGCAAATGTCGCTCGCTCGTAAAAAGGCGCTTTCAGTCTTTGGGTTTAAAGTACGCAGATTCTCAGGAAGTTCGAGATCGGCTAACTATGATAGAAAAAAACGCGTTTCATCATTTGGGAAAATTTTGTCAGAGCAACGATATCGATTCCCTATTCTCCATGGCAAATACCCTGTCTGAGCTTTTCCTTTTAAAGGGAGAGTTGATCACGACTGATCCCTTTGGGGACCGTGAAACCAGCTACTGGTCGGTACCACAAGGATCATGCCATGAATGGATTCAATCACTGACCACCAGCGAAGGTCCTGAACGTAAATTCGTTAGTTTCCGTATTTCTTTCGATAACAATGACGTACGGTGTGATCTTGTAAAAAAGAATGCCCGTATGCTTGGTTGTTATCTTTTGCCTTATTTCGTCGATTTAACACGCACGGTGGGCGCATTCATTAATTTGCCAGGTAGTGTCTCTTTTAAACAAGTACAGCGCATCAAACCCCAGATTCATCCAGAAACAACACATAGTCATATAGTTACTATTGAGGACTCTCCCTTTCTTTCTCGGTTAAAATTTAAAATCATTACTGCCATAGATCAGCTTCCTGACCCTAATGGCCTTTATACAAACACCTTTAACAGCATTATTGACCGTGCACTGCTGACTCATCTCAAAACCGAACAGGAAAAAATAGATAGTCCAAGAGTCTGCAAAAATGTGATTTCGGCTTTTGCCGACTCAACTCTTTCTCTGCCGGTGTTTAACATCGGCCTAAACGAGCAGTACAGATACTGGACGCCGTGGGGCATCAACTTTATAGAATTTTCCCGCCAGGCCGCAAAAGCAAGGACCGCTGTATTTGTTCCTGATGTGGGACAGATCGAGTGGAAAAGCGCAGAGCATAAAGAACTGGCGGAGTTAAGCCTCATCGACCAAATCATACCTAAACAGTACCACTGGCTCCTGGGTATCCCGACGATGTGGCGTAACAACTATTGCAATCACGATCAGAGGCTAGCTCTTTTTCGTGAATGGAGGGAAAGCAATGGCTGCGGATAATACAAGCAGGGCAGCAGTGCTCAGAACAATGCTTTTTTTTGGCATGGTCATTTATTTTGGTTACAGCTTGGCTTTCCAGAATACTGAGGAGCTCAAATATCAGATTACTCAGGAGGTTAATGCAAGCCGGTCCATCATATCAAATGACCGTTGGAAGTCTGTCATTGCAAATAGTGAAGCGACTTTAAATTGGTTGGTACATGACTATAAGTTAATTGACTATCTGAATACTATTCTGATCCCTGACACCAAAAAACCAGCCAGAGGTATTAACATTGTTGCTGAAAAATTTACCTCTATTAATTACACTATGGCCAAAAACATACCCCTCTTACTTTATCAGTCCATTTTCCGGTGGAACTTAATCCTGGGGTGGCTAATCGTTTTTCTGCCCTATCTATTTGCCATGCTAGCAGATGGAATGTACCAGTGGAAATTGAAGAGGTACGTATTTGGTAAGGTTACAGTTCAGTTTTATCGTATTTGGTTTCGAGCATTTTGGGTGATCAGTGCTTTAACGATGGTCTACCTGGTCATGCCAAATATGTCACTATTTAACAATATCGCTCAACTTTTCCCACCAGTCGCTTTATTGATACTGGGAATTGCATTGAATCGCTTGTGGTCTAACTTTCAAAAACTCATGTAAAGGTGGTCAGATGTTAAGCAGTAAAAAAAGGAAGTCCCCTACAAATATCAAAGAATCGCTCAATGATAACGCTGACCGTTTTTATAAGATGTTTCGCATTCATACCACGGCAAAAGTTGCTATGTCGCTAATTGCCATGACCGCTGTAGGGTTTTCTTTCTACAATCTTTACGAACAATGGCAGGACGCTGAAGGGAAGAAAGACCATATAGCTGTAATACGGATTTCTGGCGAGATGGGTACCGGCTCGGAAACGGGCGATGGAACAGTGATCGCAACAGCTCTTGCCAAAGCTTACAATAATCCCCATGCCAAAGCAGTTATTATCGAGGCAGAGTCAGGTGGTGGTGGTCCCTCTGACGCCATCATTATTTACCGCCAGATAAACGCGCTTAAAAACCACCAGCCACAGATTGAACGCGTATCAGATGCCGGTGGCTCTCTTTCATCTGTAGCCGCTGACAAGAGTAACAAAACCGGGAGCACAGAACGTGGCGATGAAGCACGGTCGAAGCAAAACTCCCTCGAAGTACTCTCCAGCGGTACCGGTCGTTTTTTCTCTGATATCGCAGACTCATATAAACCAATCATCGTTAGTGTGAAAGGCATATGCGCATCCGCATGCTATTACGCGGTATCGCCCGCTGATGCAATTTATGCCGACAGTAATGCCCTGATCGGTTCTATCGGTGTGCGTATGGACCACTGGAATCTGTCAGAGATCATGAGCACAGTAGGCGTCAAGAATGAGCCCCTTACGGCCGGTGAGTTCAAAGATGCTCTTGACCCCTTCCACCCATTGTCCGATTCAACGAGGGAGTTCATGCAGAAGGAGATCCTGAACACGATGCATGAAAAATTTATAACTGATGTTGAACTTGGACGGGGTAAAAAGCTTCTCTCGCGTCATGATGCCGATGCTGTTTCTCTCTATTCAGGCCGTGTATGGCCAACACCTCAGGCAGTTAAGTACGGCCTGGTGGATGGAGATCTTACGTCAGTAGAGATCCGTACACGTCTTTCAAAAATGTACTCCACTGACACGTTCAAAAACTACAATGAGCCTCATCGTAATCTCCGTTCTGCACTCGGCATGCTGATGAGCCTGTCTTCAAATATTGAGAGCCTTACCGGTACCACTACCCGCTTAGTAGAATCTGTTAATGCCACCAGCTACCCCTCTGTGAGGTAACATGGATGCTTTCAATCTGCTGTGGAGCATTACGGGGGTAGCTTTCATTATCCTTATTTTCGTCGTGTTGCTGTGTCTGTTGGGATTTATGACCTCTGCCATAGCGGAACGGCGGACTGCAAAGGCAATTGAATCTGGGCTTCCTGAAGAAGCTCAGGGGCTACTTAGTGATCTCACCTTTCAGTTGTCGGCTCATAGCACTACGCAGGTTGATCACATTCTCGTAGCCCCACATGGTATATACGTCATAGAGCAGAAAAACTACGTAGGCAAGCTCTACGGTACTCTGGAGGAAAGCCACTGGCGGAAATGGACTCAGTCCCGAACCCTCAAGTTGCAGAACCCGTTTAAGCAAAACCAGGGGCACATCAGGGCTATTCAGTCTGCTCTTAAGGCTAGAGAACTGGAATGTATCAATGTCGTCATCATAAACGGACGTTGTAAGTTTGATGGCATCAAGCCGGAATGGTTATGTATGGGGATGGACGATTTTATCCATAAAGTCAAACAACGACGAGGGCTACGGTTGTTCACACCGGAGTCTGTTCAGCACATCTGTTCGGTGTTGAAGTCAACAAGGAAGTCGCCAGGGCTCTATACGGACCTTACTCATATTCATAACATAACGACAAAGTACAAAGCCCCGATGAAATTCGAGCAACGAGTAACATACATTCTGCTCAACTTTATCCATTATCTGTGGGCAAGTCTGTTCACTAAGCAGAAGCCTTAGCGCTCTATCATTGGTAAGGCTGTAAAATGTCTGCAAAAGGCCCCATCGGTAAATTGTTGGGGCTTTTTCTTTGCGTAGTTCTGATACGGTTTATCCTGTGGAGCATTATGGCCACCAGCCAGCTGGTGACTGGCCAACGCTTTGTATGACGTAGCCTACTCAGGGCAGGCTATTTTAGAGGGACCGATTTTTATCCGGGCTAATTTAGAAAGAGATAATTTGAACTTAGGCGGGCTGACCACCAGCAGAGAGGTAAATCACTAGCCGGTGATATTGACAGAAGTCGTCAGGGGTTTAACGCCGGAATATTTTGCCAGGCCTCCTGCAAGGTCTGCAAGACTTCTACAAGTGATAGTGACGGCCACAGGACTGTTTCCGTCATTATCACTCCAGGTGGCTCGCACTCTACTGGTACCAGAATTAAAACAACACGAGTTCCTTTTACCTGGTAGGCAAGGTTTACTGCCGGTTGGCGGTAGGAGGCCAGTACACCCTCACCATATTGAGCAGGGTTACTTGCCCAGTTCCGCACCATTGCATACACCTGAGGCATATACCGACTATCCAGATCCCCTTTGGGCCGTCTGAACGGCACGATTTCTTCTGAGCGGTAGGTGGTCGTTGTTGTATTGGTTGTCATCTTTGTCACCTCCCCTGTTCGTCCATTTAGAGTTTTAAGCTGCTTTACACATCACACTCAACTGATTATTTAAGCTGGTCATCGTCTCTGGCCAGCATAGCCCAACCATTCGCCTGGTTTTCGCGGGAGTAAGGATTCATTTCAAAATAACTATCTACCGCGTCGCTGTCCGCAACAGAACTGTTGTTAGCTCTCTTTGAACCCTGAACCACTACAGCATCAACCTCTGCGGCTTTCCCGTTGCGCTGTACCAGGATTTTAACCGTATTGGGCTTACGTCTTGCGAGCAGTTTGTTGGCGATAAAAAGCACAACAATCCAGGCCAAAAGCACGTATAAAAATGTATTCATAATGCCCTCCTTTGTATGTGATTATTATACCTGCTTCCATTGCAGGCCAAACAGGTTCGGTGCATGAAAAATAGACTTCTCTCCGGCGTATAGCAATCTACTTACTGATCTGTTTTCGTATCAAACTGTATGGCATAACCGAGGGGCGTACGTGGTGAGTCAGAAAGTTACTTTTCCGTAATAGTTAATTTCAGATCCTTCTTCCAGTTACGCTTCAGTATAAAACCGATACCCTCTAATTCAGCATCCTTCACGTTTAATACGCTTCACTTTAAGGCAGGGCTTTTCGGTTGAAATGAATTCTTTTTCCGGTTGCTGGACATGGGTTTCATCCTGATAGTTAAAGTTGCAGGCTATCAGTCACCACCACCACCTCCGTCACCTCCTCCACCGCCACCATCACAACCACCAGCTATGCTATTTTCACCATTACAATCACCTCCGAGGGGGTTCAAATGGCTGCTCCCCTGTAGATGGTGTCCTTGCCAGATCGAACCCGAACCAGCGCCTCCTGAGCGTCTTTGCTTGCCCTGAGGCAATTGTGCAGGCTCACCAGCACCGGCGGTACCAAAAATGTCCCGGGCAATTTTATAAAGAAGGTAAAAAGGTACGCCCAGCATCATAAAAAAGATTACTGAAAATATTACACGTTCCATTGATGATCTCCTGTCTTGTGAGAGACCAGTTATATCAGGGTGATTCAGTATTTCCGTTTAGAAAAGAGTACTAATTTGGCCCTGTTCGCTCTTAATTTGCCATCCGGGAAAAAGTCATAGGGATAGGCCTGCCAGAGTCAATAACTTCCAGTGATCTGGAGGAGACCCCGGCTCTCTGAGCCCTCATGGATGGTACGGCTTTACCCCTTGTAAACAGATTCACGTTCCGCAGGACAAACATCGACTACTGACGTCTCATATTTGCTGACGCTAATCCGACGTCTCATTGCCGTCTGCTTGTTTTCTTTAAAGGGTGTATTAGACGAATATCAAATCGGAATGGTAGGGGATGTGTGGGCACCATGCCCGGCCCTCTTTGAGCATCTGAGAGATTGGAGACCTAGCCGGGTAAGATAGCTACTTTCTTACGGGTTACCCTTCAAATCCAAAGACGAAACGGACGCTGCCGTTCTCCACGTGGAGACGCTTTACTTCTTCGACAAATTCCTGGATCACCTCTCCGGCGTTATCGGGTGGTATGGCTGACAAAATTTCTTCCGAAGTCAGCCATGAGTATGAATGTTCACCGAATAAATCATCATCTTCGGACGGTATATCATCAGGTAATCCGCGTAATGCGTGGATAAAAACTGCTGATGTGCTCGCCCTTTCACGATCTACATCAAATCCGAGCCAGGCAAAGTGGAGATATGATCGGTCCCCTTTATAATTGCTTGATAAATTAATCCATTTACCAGGCTTTTCTTCCCTTTGAAATCGCCAGCAGATATCAATGCCCATTAAGAAACTCCATTACTATCGTTCGTATGAGATAACTATCATTTCAGAATACTATGACTTCTTCCCGTATAGAACTAATCGCTCACGCCATTTAGCTACTTACTTTTTTTACGTACGCTTGCAGCGCAGTACCTTGAGAGAAGTAAGTAAGACTGGGCGAAGCCAACCGGTTCCGCCACCTCGCTCACCGGCTTTTAGGCGTAAGCACTGAAGTCAGCCTCCATGCTAACTGGCGAGCCTGCGAAAGTCAGACTCGTTGTTATAAAGCGGCATATCGTAAGCAGTGTCTGAAATGAACATTCGGATCTGCTCAAGCGTCATGCCACAATGAAAACGGGTTACGCTCACATTGGCCCGGGGGAAGTCAGCACAAAATGCATTCAAAACATTCTCATGGACAATACCAATGTTGATTAACGCAGCTGGCCCGTTGTCACGGAAAGATACGACACGGAATCCCCCATACCAGCCTGACTGGGAGAAAAATGAAAATGCACTCGTTGCCAGACCATTAGACAGGTCATAGCGCAATTTCCCGCTCAGAGACTGGCTGTCTCTGCTGTACACGCGATTAATGAAAATGCCGGGACCAACTTCTACCGGCTGCTTGTTGCTTGCTAAACACGGAAAGCCCACCAGCGAAACCTCCCTTTCTCCTAACCAGTTTACCTGATACCCGGCAGTGAGAAAGTCAGTCAGTTCTACGCCAGAAAGAGCATTAATGGCCGCAATATCGGTATCCAAAATATTTACGTTTTTCATATTCATCTCATCTATATTCTAAAGTGCGTTTTTTGTCTATCAGCCCGAGGATTGAAAATTTGAATATTTAATGTGACAGAAAAATACCTGTCACCTTTTCAAAAACTGCCTGCAATTGAATATCGAGAGAGTCCATTTTAAAATCCACCAGCTCAGCTTTATTATCGCAAACCGAATAAAAATAGGAGTCAAATGCGTCTGTATCTTCATCTTTAAAAATACGGAAGGAATTAATTTTATTATGCCCTTCAAATTCGGCATGAATACCATAGCGAACCGAGCCGTCATCGAACTGAACAACCCGTCGTACAGAATTAATCCGGACGTACTGTTTTAAGGCCCTCGCGAAATCGGCATTTAACGCCAACGCTCGTAAGATTGAATCAGCGGTTTCATTCTGCTTTTTACGATCATATTCAAACATCCCACAGCCGGTGTTACGAAAGACCGGCTGAAGAGCATTAACCAGGTTGAAGGAATCCACGTTTCTGTCGTTTCTGTACATGAGATATCTCCTGCCCCTCCGCTATACGAAGGGGCTTGATAGGGTTACTGCCAGGCTGCGATCACTTCTTCGCACTGGAAATGAGATAAGCACTGCTGGAGTAAAAGGGCCAGCACCGCTGTGTTAGGGACGCGATTGTTACACCACGCGTTGAATAGCAGCTGCCATGGACCGGCATAATACCCGGCCAGTTTCTTTTTTTGTTTATCTGTGCAGCAGCTGGAAATGGCCTGCTGATAAAGGCTTTCATTCTCGGCACCAGAGCGTTGTTGCAGTGCCTGATAAATATAGGAGTAGACAGAATCGGAGCAATTAGATGCATAGGCCAGATTGGTTTTCATAATACCTCCTGTGTTTTTGGGTATTATATAAAACTCCGACCTACTGGCTAATAACCCACACTGTAATTTCTTTTAAAAACACAATAAATTTTCAAAATTGGACCAGTGTGGATTTAAGCGAGCAGTTTAAATCTTTATGAACTAGCTTTCAAAGAGGTTGGTTTTTCGGGAAGTTTTTTGCCAGACCAGCATGTTGGTTTTTTTTCTGTAGTGCAGATTAGCTGGTACCTGCCCCTTCTTACCTCTTTGAGCAATGACTGTTTGAAATATGGTAAGCCCAGTTCAAAAACCCAGTAACGACCGTCTGCAAAAACGACTGAATTTTCAACGCCATCCGAAGCCACCAAGGATGCATCATTAAGTAGACGTTCTTCATAATGAAATGGTAATGAAAATGTCAGATATAACGCACAAAGTACAAAGATTCCTGTGAGACTAACTGCCAGTGAACCACAATAACCAGAATAAACATTTAAATTTCTTTTGATAAATTTCTCATGCAAGATTACAAGCAGACAGAATACACAAGCTACCAGCCCAAATCCTACATGCAGATAAAACTGTCTTATTTCATCATTCCAGACGATGTTGTCCCATTTCGTGCTTAAGATTGAACCCAACAAGGAGATAATAAAAGCGGCAATTTGAGAACTGATAAAGTAGGAGAAAGCTGACTTTGAAGTTATTTTTTTCATAGAAACAGGAACCTCTTTACCTCGTTCCTGATCAGAGAAAAGACACAAAACGCACCATGCGCAAAAAACTGCAAGTCCAGATGCAATAATCTCGCGTAAAAACATATTAAACGTTTCCGATAATGAATAAGTAATTACCATATCCTCTCCGTAAGTCTACATATAATTCAGACGTGACAAATAATTAAAGGCATTGCTATTCTATCATTATGCATTGCGTTTAAAATCATTTCTAATTCAGCAGAGTAGCGATACAGGCATTTCGCTATCCTAAAATCTGGTAGCTTTCCATTTCCTTGCTGAGATAAATCAAAATAATTCTATTTATTGCCTATTCGGATGCTGCAAAACCTTATAAATCCGGATGTATATCACTTAACAGTGAACCATTCGGTGACTTGCTCTCCGTGAGGTCCACCGGGTTTATCCAGTAGGGAACATTCTGCTTTTACCGTTTACTGCATACGCGAGCAGGAATTCTGTTGCAGTTCTGCATTTGCCTGCTTTTCCAGTGCTGTCATAACCCGGCGGAGCATCGCCAGAGCCTGAACAGGCGAGCTCCCAAACTGCACTTTCACTTCATCCGTATCATGATCCTGAATCAGGTCGAGGATGTTCACTTCGATCCCTGCCCCGTTTTCATCTTTTGCCGTGCACTGAATACTTACCCGGGTCACCGAATCCGTCAGGACTGGCAGTGGGTTAGTCTTGTCTACGTTGATAAAAGCCTTCTTCATTGCCCTGTTTCCCCTTGTCCTGAAAAAGTTACCGACCCGTCCGGATGGAGGGGTCGGTCAGAAAATCATGCCTGTCCCTTATTCATCTTCTCAGCATGCTTACGCAGGTACTCTTTCAGGTCAGCATGAGCATTGATGATATCGTTCATTTCATCATTGGTCAGAACAAGCGTGTAAGTATCAGTGCTGACAGATTCACCTTCTTTAAGCTTGGCTTCTTCAGCAATACGTTCAAAAATCGGGATCGCGGTGTCGGCAATGACGGTCACGGTCTTTTTGTTCAGAACGCTGGACATGGATGGTGCTTTACCTGCCGGGTTCTGTTTAGGAGCGCTGTCCTTTGGAGCCGGAGCTGGTTCCTGTACCGGTGGCGTAACCAGCGTCTCTGTATTGCTTTCATCATTCAGTTGATCCGGTACCGGGGTGTTAACGGTAGCATTACCTGCCGGTTGCTCATCACCGGAGTTTTCCGGAGTCTGCGGATCTGCCATGCGCTCTTCTACCTTGGCAGCTTTGACGAATTTCAGCGTGTTTTTCGTCGCTTTACCATAGATGGAGATCGCCTTGTTGATGTTATCTACCGCATCCTCACCGCTGTACATATACTCGTCCAGCGCAACGTACATGCTCACCTGATCGCTCACAAGCATGGTCTGTAGTTCAGAAGGCAGGTCCAGTACGCGAACCATCTGGCGAAGATGCTGCTCTGATTTACCACGTTTTTTTGCCAGTTCCGCAAAGGTCTTAGGCTCTTCTTTATCTTCAACAAGACGCTTAATTGAAAGCGCTTCAGCTACGACAGACAGCGCCAGGTTGGAGTTGCCGGTCAGGGTGAAGAGTTCTGCTTTTGAAGCGCTACCGCGAAACTCTTCGCAGCGAATACGAGTAATGCGTTCACGCCCTTCTGCTTCCAGCTGGCGGTTTGCAATAGCGATGGAACGGATACGGCAAGCCCCCTGACGCAGTACAGGTACGCCATTAACCATCTGAACAACGATAGGCGTCACGCTGAACGGGTCTTCCATGTAGGCATCGGCCAGGCTGTTCAGGTGTTCCACAACGTGAGGCATTGAATAGTAGAGCTCGCCCATACCGGCCGTGCGGGTGTTAAAGCCTTCCTGCTCTACAACAACCGAAGGGTCAATGATAAGGCCGTTACCTTTACGGGCACCGTTACCAGTGCGTTCCAGGTAACCACGAAGGCTGATTTCGTTGCTGTTGTTTTTTACTTCAGTTTCGATTGCGGACATTTTTGTTCTCTCTTTTGGTTGGTTGTTTAACTGCGCTACAACACAACAATACCAGGTTCGACATTTTTTCTAATAGGTTGCACAGAAGAAAAAGTAACTTTTCTTAAAAAAAATTCCTGAGACAATACTACTCGATCCGTCCGTTTTAAATCTTCACAACAGTGGGCCGTTTTTACGTTTAAGCAAAATAGCTGGTTCAGAAGGTGAGTCGGAGAGAAAAGTTACTTTTCCGGTTGTCTGGGCCAGTGATGAGAGAGTGGCAGGACAGGAATGGCTAAACCGGTGCGGGTCTCTTGTAAGTCGCAGGGGATTGAGGAGATATAGAGGTAAACCGGTACGTTCAGTTTTTGGATTGAGCCGGGCTTTTGGCCCGGGCTTAAGGAAGCGGAAATTTGAACGAACTGGCAGGTAATGATTTATGCCGCCGACAGCTGGCCGTCAGTGCTTTGCTGTTCTGGTTTGACAGTTGGGGGATAACCGGCAGTTAGCCGCTGGCATTCCGCATCACAGAAAGCCCTGAGGTTGCTGAAGACGGACTCCATGAAATCAGCATGAGCATACGAGTCTACAGGACGTGTCTTGTTATCTTTCATCTTGTTCTCCTCAATCATTATTAAAACCAGCGGATTTAGTTCCTGGCGCTCCATCTGCTGACCGGCTTTCCCAGAGAGCAGCGATGTGTCGGGTTCTGTTTCTCATTTTATCGTTTTCATCGGGCCCATCCGGCCGTATAAGAGACCGATTTGGCATGTTTAAGAAACGTACTGGCGACATTAAAAGCTGAGGTTGGCTTTGGAATAAAAGGATACTTTTCCCGTTTGTCAGGTCTTTCGCTACCGCTGCACGATGATTCTGTCAGGCATTCTGCGCCCTCCTTGGCTGTACATCTTGAAACAAGCGGTGGGATGTTCCCTTCCCCCTGCTCACCGCAGAATAATTGGCAAGTCCCGACGGTCGTTCCGTACGAGCCGGGTCCAAATAATGAATAAATACAACGCCACTTCAATTGTATTGACAATAGAAGTTAGGAGGATCATAGTGTCATTCATGGTGCGGCTTTCGCACCACCGCCCCGGCGGTACCGGGCAGAACTGGAGTACCTCATGAAACTTTCCCGTCAGACGACTTCTGATACTTCTGTTGATGGCCGTTCACGCGCATATGCCTGGGGCCGTGTCCATTATTTCATTATCGAACATGCACCAATGGCTGAGCTGGTCGCTATTGACGAGCTGCTGGAAAAAGCTGGCTGGAGCAATGACGGCTGTCCGAACTATGAGAAAGATGACGAGTTTGGTAATGCTGGTTACAGCTGTGGTTACTGGATCGATATTGACAGCGTGGGAAGCTTCAAGGCTGACTACAAACGTCTTAAGGGTGAGATTAGTGCGCATATCGCCTCAAAGGCGGCAGAGGTGGAGATCCGCGTACTGGACTCGATGTCCGACAAAGAATGTAAAGATGTTGCCTCGGTGGCATGTACTGTTCGCCGTGACTTACGTACGCAGTCCGAATCGCTTCATTCACTGCGTACTATCGTAACGGTTGATCATTACAATCCCTATGTGATCACCAGCCGCCCGCTGAGCATTTCCGCCTGGACACTTATCCACGACTGTCTGAAAACCGGCACCATCAATGACGTCTGTTCACGGTTGAGTTCATTAATCCTGCACTCTGAAGCCGCGATTGCCCGTTGTAAGGGAAGCTCCGACTACTCTTCGGAACACGCTCAGCTATCGTTTTTTGCTGGTAACGACTATGTCACCAGACGCACCCTTGTTGATGCAGCTCACGAAGAGGCTCTGCGAATGAACCGCCGCTTTGATGAACGTATTGCAATGAACGCGGATTCTGATGCCAGAAGGCTCCAGTGCGAATTCAACCTGAGCAACCATGTCGTACAGCGTCGGACCGTTGAATCTGCTCATATCCAGGCAATCAACGAAGACGTCACCCGTTCACAGGCGGAACCACGCTGCCCTGGAAAGCTTCTTCTGAAAATGACCAGTCATGAGGAAGTGCGGGACTCACTGAGCACCTGTTAGTCCAGCGACACCCCCTGCGGCTCTACTACCGGGCCGCAGTCTGCTCCGGCCAGATGGTGCCAGTGGCGTAATGAATTTGTTTAATAAGGCTGAGTATGATGAATAAAGAACAACTAATCGACAAACTGGAACGCGTGGTATGTGGTCAGTACTCCTACGAAATGCAGGAGCTTGCGTATTCGGCCCTCTGCTGCATTAAAGGCACCCCGGACGACTGCGCTAAGTTCCCTGTTACGCGTCCGCTGCCTGACACCTTAGTGGACGTATGGGACGAGATCGGGCAATACCTTGGCACAGGCAAAGCCATTGAAACTCGCAGTTGCGGCGTTTCGCTTCTGCTTCATGGACACTGCTACGATTCAAATCATGTGCTGTACTGGCGCAATGCTGGCGCACTTCCAGCAGCTTGCGATACGCCACTGGCTGGTGGGTCTCGCAAACTGTTCACCTGCTCAGCCTGTGGAGTGGACGGTCTGGATGAACCACCTGAAACCAGTTGCCACTGCTGCACAGAGGGGGCCCACTGGATTGAGAGCAGGCTCTTCACCTCCGGGCAGGCAGACCCTGAAGAATTTAGACCCGTGGCGGTCGTGAAAGTGTGTGCAGGCTCAACGCCGGATGATCGGCTCATCTGGAGCGTGATTGAACAGCTCAACGGCGAACTGGCGGAAGGCGATAAACTATTTAAGCGACGCTGACAGATCACGTCAGCATTTATATCAGACGAACTCCAGAATAATTTAAAGCAACCATGAACATGAAAAAGCCCAAAGCTGCATTACAGAATGCCATGAAAGAAGATGTGCCAGCTGTGACACAGATTCAGATGCGATCTACGGTTTCCAGAAAGGTTCGCTATGTAAAACAGGCAAATCGAGAGGGTCTGAAATTATCTGAGTGGATGTCGCGGCATCTCGACGCTGTCTGTGATACCGCAGATGAGATTCATAAAGGCAAACGCTCAACTCCGGTTGCGCCTGGGAAGATTCCCCCTGAGGTATACCAGGTGATATACGATCAGTGCGGCGGGTTCGTGGAGTGTGATGCTAATGCCCAGGTAATCTGGGAAGCCTGCCGTGATGCCATTCTTAACGGAGACAAAGGGTAAACGGCAGGTATCGCCTGTCATTTTTACCCTTGTGAGGAAAATCCTGATGAACCATGAGAGCCGAACTGTATACCTGAACACGGCCATTGAGGCCCTGTTGAAAGCTGAGGCGGCTCTGAACGAGCTGGCATTAGCCTATGTACTCAAACCAGGTGAAAAGGCAAGCGCATGCCATCCCCGAACCGGTACGCTTTCCACAGCTTCCCAGGTAAGAAAACTTCGCCGTGTTCTAGAAAAAAACAAGTTATGACGGCCCTTATACGCTGGCATAATGTACCGTGCTTCGCTCATCCCAGCAGTATGGGTTTTAAACTCTTCCATTTTTAAGAGTACGGGAAGAGCCTTATTATTGTCGCATACCCTACGGATGCATTGCAGTTCAAACCGCTGTTCGGTGCAATTATTGCTGTATCCGGCGGATTTGAAAATGACAGAAATAGTGATGTAAAGCTCCGCCATTAAAGAAATGCCCCGTAGTTTGGCGAATCAACTTTCTGAATTATCTCGATGAACACCATTTAAGGAAATCGAATGTGTGATTTTTGCAGGGCTGACGAAAATTACTTTCATATGGCAGAATGCGTGTATGACCAACTGGTTAAAGAGTATCCCGTAATGTGGCTGCGGGATTCAACCCGGATCGGGGCCTGCTACCTCTGTCGAGAACTGCTGTCGCCGGAGGGGATGGTCCTGGCGATGCAGAGCGCTTTCCCTGCGAAGGGATGGCGGCTGCGTATTTGGTACAATGAAACCATTGACGAAGAGATAGAACCGCAGCGTGGAGACTGTATTGAGCTGTCCTCCAGGGCGGACGCTCTGCTGTCCTTCATGTCGTTCCAGGAAAAGGTTTAGCGCTGCGGCCCCCCTCACAAAAAGGCGCTTTCCGCGACAAATCTGGTACGACCGGACAACGTTGAGTCAATTCTTGCTTCCCCGCAGAAGAATCCCTATGAAGTAAAGTAGAGGTAGGCATTACGCCCACCAGCAAACCTGATAACTGTTCTTTGCGTAACATCCTCAAACTTCTGGTGCCTTCGTAGACTGCGATGCGAATGCCCATGAGCTGAATTCACCGTATCATTTGACCGGATGCAGCGAGAACAGAAATGACAATGTTTGAACGATTTGCCAGACGGCCATAAAACTCTACTGGGTACAGAATAAGGACTGACCGCAATGGCTACGTTCTATGAGCTACCGACCAGTGAGAAGTCCATTGTTTCCGGTACGTGCCCGGACGAGCACCGGTGAAATTTTTCCCGACTGGATTACGCTAAGGCTTTTGAACGGTTTGCGTGAAGTGGGACTCTTTGGGTCTGGTTCTTGATTTATACAAAAGGCTATATGCCACAAGACGGGAGGAAAAAAGGGTTTCCCCGACTGGAGAAACCCTTTCAAAAGGTGCCGATGGCATACTAATCCACACCCCGAAAAGAGGGGGTTGCCCCCCTCTTTGTCAGCTACTTACCGGATTCGTAGGCCAGGATAGCAGATACCTCCCTTGTTCCGTCTTTCATCCGCAACTCGCAAAGCGAGTTTCGTGTGAGCCAGGTGAATATCAACAGCGTTAAACAAACTATTAATATGCACAAAACAATGGGTTGGTTCGGCATTTTCATGGCCTTCTTCTCCTTGCATTTAAGCAGGCAAGAGGCTACTCTGAATGTGACTAGCATACAGGGGCCTCGGGTTAATTGAAAAATTACTCGGGGCTTTCTGCTTTTACCACAGTCAAACAGTGTTACCGCTGGCTGGGGCAAAAGCCTCCAGCACCAGCGTTATTATACCACCCTGCCCTGATCAGCCAAACACCCCGCCTACATAAATTACTGATTTTTCATTTATTTGACATGATTCACTTCCGGTTGTCGGCGAAAGTCATTTTATACTAAAGAAAAGGGTAACGGGCAGCTGCTGGGTCGGAACATACAGTGCAGTTCCTGCCCGTTTAATTTCCGGATGCAATGGTAGGATCAGGAGGCACTGCTTCCGTTGATTAGGGAAATCTTATGTGCCTGAATACGGCTGTATTCGAGATGGGATGCAATATTACAGATGCGCTCCAGTCGATCATGCAGCCTCGTGTAGGTCAGTCGATGAATACCGGACATTTCATCAAGTAGCCAGCGCTTGATGTAAGGGTTACAGGAAAGCCGGGCAAGATCGTCGTCATCCACTTCGTCAAAGAACCAGTACTGCTCCATCGGGACTACCTGAAATATCCACGGCCGGGGATAGTCCCCTGTGACAACCAAAAACCATGCAAGAAAGCATAGACACAGCTCAACGACCATAAGCATCGAAAATTGCGAATAACTTAGACCGGGCACATAGGGTGAACTATCCGCAACATACCCCCTGAGCAATTCCGCCACAAGGTAGCCCAATAGCGTCAAGGCCAGCATCAGGGTCAGGATTAATCCCCCATTAAACGCTACCGAAGCCTTTTGAACCCGATCAGGTGCTGTCCGGCTGCGATAGTTGGTCACTACTCTTTCTACAAGTGCCCTTATGGCAGCCTGTTCTTTACTGACATCAGCTCCGGAAAAACCGGACGGGCTTTTATTTAATTCAGTCATACCCCACTCCTGTTATGTGCTCTACTTAACAAACACGTAGATCATACAGAGCTCACGGACGCACTCCTGCCAGATAAAGGAGGGAATTTGGCTGTAAGACGGTTAGCCAACAGTTCAGGTTATGCGTGGGATCCGCCCAGTCAGAAAGGATTCCGTTAATAACAGGCAAGGTTAAAGGCAGATGGACGGTGAAATTGTGGGTGCTAAAAGGGGGTATTACTCTTTTTCCTGCATAGCGGTTTTTTCAGCCCGGGTGGCCAGACGAACATTTCCGAAAGGCTCACGGACAAGCAGTGGCTTCTCCTTCTTCCAGCCCCTGATAGCCGTTTCTCCAAACCGACGTGGTGCATTGCCGTTCCAGCGAGCAATCACATGGTTATCATGAATTTCAATAATGACAACGGGGTGGACAATGACCGTTGAAATGGTGGTATTTCCCATTTTGGTACGGGTTACAGACCAAACCTGCATCCCGGATTCCAGCTGGCTGATTTTCATATTATATCCTTAAGCCATCACGAACTGCGCCACAAACAATTAATGTGGCGCAATTTACCATAAACAATAAACATCAGATACCCGTGAAAAGATTTCCCTTTATTTTAAAATTCTTCTGGAGAAAAAATGATATTTCCAGAAGAGGTCAGCGAAATTCAGAAACGGCCATCACAATGGTGCTGCGCTGACGCTGGCGTTCTGCCTTGCGCTGCCTGCGGCGATAGATCTGTTTTGCGCTGACGTAAGGGCAGTCCTCACGGGTATACCAGCAGCAGCCGCAAGGTTCGGGCCGGGGTTTTCCGGCAAGTCCAAATGGTTTCATCAAGTCACCTTTTTAATGTTTTTAATGGAAAGATACTTACCTAACCCATTGTTTTATAGGAAATAACGTTGTTGCATAAACAGATACAGATAACCCTCAGGAGAAAACATGCAAAGGTTATCAGTGATAACCGCGTCCAGATACCGAGTGTCAGTCTGTAAACGTTTTATCACCAGAAAATGTGCTGCCGCAGCCTTAATGCCAGAACTACCGTTTACAACATTATGTATACCCGCTTTGAATAACGAACGAGCATGAATTACCTTTTCCCGGGCCGCTTCGATCTCAGCATTAATAACGCATTGCCGCGCCTGGATGACTGCCTCTCCGGTTAAATCGCGGAAATTCATTAGAGATGTGATCATGATTGACTCTCCAGATTATGTGGAATCATTATAACAACTGGCACCACGCCACAAATAACCTGAGATAAATTCTTTGAAATATTCCTATATATAAGGAATTACAGTCGGAAAAGAAACAATGAAATAGCGCCGACCGCTTAAAATCGATAAATTAAAATGGACGGCACTGGAATGAAAAACTGAAAGTAGTAAGACCGTAATTATCCTTCACGGATGTAAGCTTTAAAAGAGGAGTACTGGCAAAGCTTTGCCAAGTACTTCGGCGGTTGTGTCTACGATTTTACGGATGTCATCGATCTGCGAAGGCTTATTCAACACCACCGTAAAAAGCTCTCCTTCGTTATCAGCCTGCTCGCAGTTTCCGTATCGGCTCCCGTCGTACAGCTGCACAATACGTGACATAGAAGACTTTGTTTGTTTCATGGCTTTGCACCTGCTTTTAGGCAGTTTGGTTACTGGTTATCAGAAGCTGGTTTCATGCGCTTCCGGCTGGGACACGAACTGGTATTTGACGCCGCCAGGCACACCTACTGCTTCGGCAATAGAGTCGCAAAGCCGCGATAAATCATTTAGTGTCATCGGATATTCAATATCTACTGAATATAAAGCACCTGCATTTTCAGCATCTTCGATGTTTTTATACTGGGCACTAAATATAGCAATGGTCTGAATTTCGTGGTTATGCATGAACCGGTCCTTATTAAATTATAAAAGCCACCCGAGAGTGGCCTGAGTGGAAACTTAAATCTGTGAAGTATATTTGAGAGATTTTTTGCGATCCAGATGCCGGGCAACAATGGTTCCGATAACAAGTAGCGTGATGACCGCACTGAAGAAGGTGCTGTCAGGGACGCCCTGGAAAAAATCACTGAAACTGTAAACAATAAAAATCAATGCGCAAAAATAGAAAACGATACGAACATAAGGGGTAAAAAACATTTTCATCGGTTGCCTTCCATTCAGGGAGAATTCTCAGTAATTACATCACACCTGAAGAGAAACTATTTTCGTATAAATGAGCATTTTCGACATATCAGAGGGGGGTTTTACTCATAAATGAGGTAGTAAGGGTCACACTTGAGATGAAAGTTACTTTCCTGGCTGCGAACGAACTATCTCAAATGTTAGAGGTGTGCGTTCGCCTTAAGAGCTTCATGCCCTGAGGAGCTCAACTTGAGCCGATAGTATAAACCTGGCTCCAGATGCCTTACTGGCTGGCATAACTCCACGAGGCCCAGCCGGAACAGGACCGGAGAGCTCCTGCACGTCACATCATCAGGATTCCCCATAAACGTACGCCGTTCTCTGGCCCGTCTGAAATTGCCAGAGATATCATAGATCGTGCCGGATGCCATCCGTCTTAACACGTAAATCTGCGCCCTTGTAAGCTTCTGGGCGGAACTGCTTAAACCTGACATACCTTCCCGGCCTTATATAAAACAATCCGCCAGCAGCTCGACTGGCGGACAATGTTTGACTGGATACAGCAAGGACATACTATTTGCTGACAAGTTTGATATTGGTTTCACTCATTCGAAGTCGAAACTCCTGAAAACCCTGCTCTACCGCTAACTCCAGCCACTCAACGGGAATGGTATAGCTACAATCAGACCCACCCAAAGCGGCATCACAAGCGTAATCCCAGTCCTCATCCAGTTTTGGATTCATCCCCTGGGCGTAAGCCACAGTATCGCGGGATGCGGGAGAGCCCTCAAGCTCAGCATTAGTGATCAGGTATACACCATGACTGTGCGCGAGAAGCACTTTTGGCACCAGATGTGTGCTGGCAATTTTTGAGGATGAGGGAAAGAAAACCCTACCAGCTTTACGCGCCTCTTCTTCAGTCTGTCCCTCAGCGTTAAGGAGGGCTCCCCCCGGATAGCATGCCGGGTCATAGATCTGATCTGGGGTGACCGAAAACGTTTTTGCGGTGCGAATTTCTTCGATCAGTTTATTGATATCTGCCATTTCAAATACGAGAGTGGTCACAGGCTTACTCTCCCTCTTCAGTGGACAACATCAGATACTTTGTTGCCAGCAGAAGCTCTCCCACATCCTTGAGGGACAATTCAGCTTTGCCTTCTACGGCAAGCTGCAAGCGCTGTCGAATTGCATGAACAGAATCTGAAGATAAAGATGCCATTTTGCGCAAAACGGCATTAGCCTTTTCTACAGCAGGATACAGAATTTCTGAGTTGGTATTATCTTCGTCATTATCAAAGATAATTTCAGAATCCATATTGATGTTATCTTCAAGCCAGCTTGAAAGCACTTCAAGTAATGACATCACCTTTTCAATTTGCATATCGCCTCCTCTGTTAACATGAAACAAATATAACAAAGTGGCTTACCCGGCTAATAACCTGAGCAGAAAGTTTTCGAACTTAGTTTGAAAACAAGTTTTCTGCTCAGGTTAATGTTAAAGTCGCTGGGTAAAAGATAAAAGGCACTGAAGATGATTTAAGCATCAAACAGACTAAATAGGATTCCGTCTTTTATAACGCTTTTAAAATAGAATGAATGAAATATAAATTTTGCGTTTAAGAATGAACGCTGTAGAGGATGATTTATCCAGTGATATGCAGTTTGTGGCCTTTAAAAAGGCTTTATTATGGACTTGAATTGCAAAGAGAGCACCGACATTTTTCTGGGGGCTCCCGCAGAGAAAAAGCTGTGAGGTTATGAAGACGTATAGGAGGTATTCGGCGAAATACTGTATGGCCACAGGAGAGCTTCAGCACCCATATCCTGCCGCCTCGCTCGCCTGTGGTGATTTCAATATGTTCTACGTCATACCACGTAGTTGTATTTCTCACTTTGTTTATGCTTCCTGACACCGCGTGAACGCAATCTTCGTCTGGATGCGTTCATAGATGGAAAACTGCCTTTCAATGGAATCGGCATTAGACAGTAATTCATGAAGCTCAGCAGAATCTGTATCAGGAACGATAGCGACAGAAACTCCATATTTACGCCCAGTTCTGATCAGGTGCGCAAGTTTTTCCTTCTCTGATTCTGTGAGCATTGCCAGATCCCTTCCGGATACCTGCTCGATAAATGGACCAAGGTTTTTCGGAAAAAAGGGTTCGGCATCAGAATTATGTACCGGGAGCGTTTGCGGCTTATCGAAGCTATTGGACATGAAAAGAACCTTTATAGTTAGAGAGGTGGAGACTGAATGCGTAGCCCATTAAAATTAGTAGTGCCACACTCGAATGCTAATCATACTTTATGATGGCTATGGTAGGAATGGCCGTCAACTTAAACCGCCAGAAGCGAGCCATTCACCGTTAAAGTAACTTTCCCGTATGATGTTCTTTTTATGGAATGAGTTGTTCACACTCCTCTTTAAGAGCCGCCCTGGAACGAGATCGACAGACTTTGCTTAATGAAGAGCGTAATTGATGTTCATCAACCCCATCAGCGACAAACTGACCAATTTTCTTTTCAAGACGCTGCATTGCCTCATAAAGCTTGGCATCAGTATTATTTTTAAGAAACCTCAGTATATAATCAGCAATAATTTGAACAGGAGTAAAGTTACACATCATGTATCCTTAATAAGTTGTGTAAAAATAAAACCATAAAAAACATAATCAGAAGTAGATTATTATACTTGAGTAAGCTTTTCAGCTAACAAGCTGGAGAAGCAGATTCCGGTAAATTACTACATATTTGATAAAAGTTACTGAATAAAAAAGCCCAGCGTACCGGGCTTTCATTCAATTTGATTCTAAGAATCTGACTCGCCGCCTGATTTTTATACCAAGAAGAGCGAACAAAACGCCAACGAATGCGACGGGACTACCTACTTTAAGACAATTAACCGACGCTTTTGAAAAGGTATGTGATTTAGACATACGTTTTTGCTCATAACGAATCGCAAGTGGTGAGACGGATTTATCTAAAGCTGTCTTTTCCAATGCATAACGAACTTTCACGGGAATATTTGACTGTAATACACCAGACATATACGCCCTAACAACATTCTGTGTTAACTTCACATCTGGCTTGCCGAGTTTTATATGTAGTTGCGCCTTTAAATAGTTTACAGATACCTCTTCGCCTGAGGGCCAATTACTATCATTTAAATATGCGACAAGTTTATCGTATTTTTCATGTTTTACATATTTCTTGATAACCTTTACAGTCGAAGCTGAAGTGGCATCAGTCTCTTCCGAACCTAAAGCAGATGTAAAAACTGACAAGCCGATAAGAAAAGCGCCAGCAATTAGAAGCATCGGGAATATCTCACCTATTTCCTCCCCCTTTAAAATTTTAAAGGCAGTTGAAGAAACTACTAATAGCCCCATAATCCCTAATAGCAACTTAGAATATGTAGTTAGGAAGCCTCCAAATGCATCGCCAAAATCCGAAACCACTAACTTATCTTCACCTTCAGATGAATTGAAGAATGACAAGGGCACATCAATATCAAAGTCCAGAACTGAAGGTGAGAGGTGTAATGACAGCAACCACAAGCAAAGACCAAAAATCATTATCAGCAGGCCCGCACCAAATATCGCGAAACCTGAATTTCTAATCTTTATAGACCGGTGAAAAAGAAATGACAGTTCACGGGAAAAATCGTCACTACTCTTAAGGTTACGCACCATGATCTACCCCTTTTTGTGTCAGTCGGGTGCGCAAATTCTCACGCATGGCAAGAACCTGTTTTTCTGTTTCCCTGAGCTTAATAGCCCCTTCTCTCTGGATTTTAACAACATCGCCAACCGTCTGGATAAGCGTATCCTGCACCTCTTTAAGGGTGCTTATATCAATAACCAGCCGTTGGTTTGCTTTCATAGTTTCTACTGCATTGCGATGCAGTAATTTTGCATTACTACGGAGTAACTCATTGTTGGCATTATCGATATCATTGGCAAGATTTACAGCGTTACGCTGTCCATTTAGAGAAATGGCTAACAGAAACTGACGCTTGAAATTAGGGACAGTAACCTCTTTGACGCTATGAAACTTGTCGATAAGACTTTGGTTATTTGCCTGTATAATCCGTACCATTGGCAATACTTGCATAGCAGACTGCTGAGAAACAACTAAATCGCCAATACGTTTTTCTAAATTAGCAATTAGCGTATCCAGATCAGATACTTCCTGGAACTTAGCAGGATTGTTACCAACATTAGCTCTGAGATTTTCTGCTTTTAATTGTAATTCTCCCAGCCTTAATTTACCGGCAGCAATATGTACACCTGTTAAGTGGTGTTCTTTAACGACTTCATCAAACATTTGCTGGAGCGAAATATTATTAGAACCGAGGCTATTCTGTGTAACTGAAACCTCTGAAACCAGAGCATCGATTTGTTCACGAGTTGATTCAAACTGTGCGGCGAAATTCTTCCCACGGGTGCGGATTTTATCCAACAAAGGGCCAATAACTGGCAGATTTGAACGACTTTCAGTTAAGTTCGAGATGTTTACATTTCTTGCAAGGTTGATAATTTCAGTTAATTTGCTCCCGGCTTCGTCTAAATCTTTATTGCGAATTTGCTCAAGCAGGCTATCCGCATAATTAGCAGTGTTTTCCCCCATTGCCCGGCCAAAACGATAAACTGTTCCTGGATCATCGGCATTAATGCATTCCGCGACGGCTTTAATCTCTTGTTCATCTTGCTCATTCAGCCCGAACTTTTCCAGTTCAGCGGAAGTCAAAGTAAAAGCAACAACCTCAGTTTTGGTGGTCAAATTATTAATCATTTTTGGAATCCCTCTAAATTTTGTCGCAGGCTTTTTAGAAGAGCCTCGTGGGCCTGATTAGCTTTTCTAACAATCGTAGGGTCAGTGTTATTTACTGATAACAGCGAAAGTGTGTGTTGCCGCCATACTGGAACCAGGACTTTTATAGTTTCGTTAAAGCGGTCAGCAATATCTATACAAGTCCCGCGAGTGATTTCCATCTGCATGGCGGCCATTTCATGAGACGCAAGCAGTGTTGCCAGGTTAGCTAAACGTCTGGCAAATCTTTCCCTCGGTTTATCGAAGACAAGGCTTAGATCGTCACTATTTTTTTCTTCGGTAGAATCCCTAAGGAACTCATGGCCTGCCTGGATAAAAATTTTAAGGCGTTTGATTTCTGACACATATGTTTCAAGCAGCTCTTCTAAAGCCAGTAGCGTCTCATTCACATGTGTCAGATATCCGTTCCCCTCATTAATAAGATTTTCCACCTTCTCACGTGCGTGTTGGTAACGAACGCGCTTTTCAAGGTGTTTGCCCGTAAAGCGGGAAAACCAGGATGGATTGCTACTGATAGAACGTGGATCTGCCTCCGCTAAGGCACTTACGATACGGTTCAAGGCTCCTGATAAAGCGGTAACTGCGTCTTTCTCCAGAAGATTTGAATACTTATCCATAGCCTTCGAAGATAAAGCCGAGTCGCCGTAATGGCTTATTGCCCCAGCATTAAGCAGAAGACCGGGTATAAATTCTTCTTTGAGTTCTGCTATCGATATGTTGCTGCTGTCAGTTGAAACGTTCATTTTTGCCTCAAAATGGTTATCCATGACAGCCTATCATTTACCGTTCTGCTGATTTTTCGGTTAAAGCGCCAAAACCTGGGTTTATCCGTTTTCGAGGCAAAAAAATAGAATCTGATCCTCACGTAACCCTTTGCCATTCTGATTAAAGGAGAAGTCCCCTACTGTCTGTGCACTGAATTCAGCACTGGATGAAGTTAGGACATGAAGTGCACATAGATCCCCTGCTTGACCTACCAATCACCGCCTTCAATGTTTAGATCTGGTGACCTTACAGCGACCATTTCTCTAACCGGATGGTCATTGTTGTCGTGGCTGCTCCCCAACAGCAGGCTTACCGTTCCGCTGGCAGAGTAATACATCGCGTCAGGAAAGTGCTCCCTGACCTCCTAAAGCAATTTGTTCATGCTGTTAGTTAAACGATAAAAGCGTCGGGCTGCGTTCGGCATAGCTTCTTCCAGGAGGTCAGAAGCATCAATCTCACGGCCGTTTATAACGCGGAGAATATCTTGCTCATCCATAGGTTACTCCCAGGCAATAAATCAAAGTGGCCAGGCAAAAGGAGACTCGCCTGGCATCAAAAAGAATAAAAGGTCGTTACGAACTGATAATGATGGCCTGGTCAGTTTGAGGAAGTCGGTTTCCTCTGATGAATGCTGGATGGCTTAAACGAGCAGATGACATGGTCATCGCCAGAAATGTCTCTTCACGCGAACGCAGCAATTCCCCCCATGAATAGGTTTCCCATACGTCGTGGGAAAGATCGGATTCCTTTATGTACCTTGACTGCATTGTTGGTTCAAAATCGACGGGAGCTAGACTGTCATAGGATGGATGTACACGGTACCCCAATTCTTCCTCCCTCTGATGGTATGCATGTGCCAAAAGGACATCATGGGAGACCAAGTCATAGTCTTTGTCCTGAACGAGCGTTTTTACGGTATGACTAATTTTTCCAAAGCCTTCAATTTCCCAGATTGTTATCATTGTGAACTCAGTTAAAGTCCGTGGGCTTTTTACCAGAAAGCCATTTAATGCACGTCGCCCCTTCAACATGACAACGTGGTAGGACTTGTTGGGATAAGGTTTCATTGCCACCAGCGAATCAGCTTTAAGCTCAAGTGACAATTCAGGTACAGAAACTGACACGAGAGTACACTTGTTTTTCATATGGTGAAGAATACGGGGCACAAGATGCAGATACATCATTTTCTCCTTTGAAGGATATACCAGGCAGCTCCTCAGCAGCATCAAAATATTTAAATCACTCTTTAATTAGTAAACCACTGCTGATTAACTTCTTTTATGTTTCACAGAAATTATTCGTTTTGTTTCTGTTCGTTATACTGCTCAAACCAGAAGACGACCGGTTTTTCTACAATATGAAGCAACCCAAAACGTTCTGCGGTACGGAAATTCACGCTATATGCGCGAGCCCGTTCAACCTGTTTGGTAATTTCTTTTCTCATTCCTTCAACACTAAAAGCTCCTTTAAAAAGGTTGCAGGGGGCGCATGATGGAAATAAGTTTTCTATAGCATGCAGTTCAGGGTGCATAACCTTACCCGTACTTCGGGCAACATGAGTTACGCCGCTGCCGACAGGGGCTCTCACCAGTTCAAAGTCGCGTCGAACAGGCTCAACATGATCGGCATGCCACCCTTTTTCAGGAAGCTTGCAACCACAATAGGCACAACGCCCCCCAAATTTCATTCGCAGCTCAGCTCGCTGTATTTTAGAGATCTTATTTTTAGGTTTTGAGAACCTACCATCAGGTGATTCAGCTTTGGATAACTTTGCTGAGGGCTCAGGTAATTCAACTAAATTCCCGTTGATATTTATCACCTTGACCATATCATTTTCCGCCTTTACTAAGCTCACGGGCACAGGAACTGGCTTAAGTAACCGCTAAAGATAACAGCCACTGACTGCATCTACCCAGACCTTCTGTTTATACTCAATAGGCCACCCCTCTTTATCTGCCCGGATGACGCAATCATTTACCGTGGTGCGTGACCGGATACGAACATCAAGCGGAAGCGAATCGTTATCCACACGAGCCTGTGCCTCATTTAAAATGCGTAAAAACATCTCTTTGGTCATTCAGATACCCCCTCAACTTTGCGAATTTTGATCAGATGAGGGCGACTCAGTTTACAAAGTTGTTCTGTCGCTTCATCAATCGAATTGAACCGATGAGCCTCTTCGATATTTAAAGTCCAGTATTTCGCTTTCCCTTCTCCCAGATCGGACTCAAAATAATTTCGCTTTACATCCATTTTTTTAGGCCTGCCATTTATCTTGACGACATTATGTCTGTCATCAAAAAGAAATTCGTCCCCCTCAAAAGTGATTAATACAAATGGCCCCTCAGGCTTGGAAGTCCGGGAACTTTCCATTTTCAAAGTCATACTTCAGCCTCTCGATAGAACTCATGAAACGTCAAATTAAAATGGACTCACACCACACTGATTCAGTATTCCTCCTGAACCCCATTAGGCTCTGTTGTGATTTCATATTTAATTCCGCCAGGTGCTCCCACAGCGTCCGCGACCGACTCACACAGCAGCGAGAGATCGTTGAGGGTCATTGGGTGTTCAATGTCCAGCGTGAAGAGTTTCCCGGCTTGCTTGGCGGCTGTCTTGTCAGCATGTTCGGCATTAAAAAGGTATACGGTGTGTTTTTCCTGAGCGGGTGTATTTTGATTTTGCATTGATGATCCTTTTGTTTAGTTCCCCGATTCCGGGGGTGAGTGAATTAATTTAAATTTATATTCGTCTGGTTTAATTAGAACGTTTCCACGCTATGCGTAAACAGGTAATGCAAGGGCTGTATCAACAGGATTAAAGTTACTTTTCTGGATGCAGCAACGCTTGGACATGATGTCCACATTACATCACGATCAAAGCTAAGTTTTTTTTGTATAACCCCTCCATTTTCGTGTGTTTCGCGTTTCAGACGCTTATACGACCTGCTTGACCATCCTCATCAGAAGGCGGTTTAACAGTCCTTTCGCTGTCGGGCGATTGCTATCGACATAGTAAAAACCTGTTTTGGTCGTACCGTGAGCACTGCTCAGCACCCTCAGTTCCCAGATAACGTCACGGATAACGCCGCCATTTTCTGGCTTAAGGCATTCAGATAAATGGCGCATGAAACGAGCTCTTACGGCACGGTAATAGCGGAACTCCTCTGGCTGGTTAGTATTTTCTTTCACCCGGAGTCGCTGGTTACACAGAGTTAGAACTGCATCCATCATTCCCGCCTTCAGCTTCGCCTGGATCGCACCTTGTTGCTGTTCCCTCTCACCTTCGAGTAACGTTAAAATTCTTTCTCCGAGTGCCGTCTTGTTGTGTACGTGCAACTGAACACAGGCAGCTACGCATGCCCAGAATCTGAACTTTTTTATCTGTCCACGCAATTTCCGGGCTACAACCTGACGGTATGCAGAATCACTGAGTATTTTAAAACGCCGACTGGCAACCAGCTCTGGAAGCGACACTCTGTCGCCTATCCCCAGGCGGGAAAAGGTTTGTCCCCGTTGTGCGAGACGATGATAGACAGCGCCCTTGCCTTTTGAAATTCGGACCGCGCCATAACGAAGAAGATACTGAGCAGCAGTCGTTGGAGTAAACTCACCGTCAGCGATGCGCTGGCGTAACCCGTCGTATTCATGCCAGATAATCCAGGACGCCGTATCTTCTTCAACAGTCAGCTCATCCTCTTCCTCGAATGCCACGACGACAGAACTGCTCTCTCCGGTCTTTAGGCTACGTGAAGCCCTGGGGTCAGCCTGCCCGTCAAAATAGGTCATCAGCGGCAACGTATCAGTCAGTCCATCATAAGCTGTACCGAACCGGCCTCCGGGCAGTTTCATCCAGAGTGGAGCTGGCATTGGTGTACGGGGCACAGGCTGCATGTCAGGCTCATCCTCAAGAAGGTCCAGATCGGCCTCTTCCCAGACCCTGCGATAGATCTCAATTGCCCGAAACGGGCGAGGGTTGAAACAGTGCAACGACCAGAGGAAATCAACGTGGATCACGTTTGCTTCCTGTACAAGCCGAAATTGTGGCTCAGCCATACGACGGTTATAAGCCGTATCGTCAACCTCGCCGGAAAGTAGCTTTCTGCGATGCTCTGCCGCACGTCTTGCTTCAACATAATCAAGGCTGCAACAGGCATGAAAAAGACGTTCAGTCAGGGACGAAGAAAAGATATTGGGTTGAAGACGCACATATCCGCCTTCGAACACTTTACGACCGATATAATCCCGCAGGCTCCAGTCGTACTGGATCTTAGAAAGAAATCGCTGAAGACGACTCAGGCCAGCCTGATAACCGTATTTCTCCGGGTCAGTTCGAAGGAGCGTTTCCATTGAATGGTCAACCCCTACTGCTGTGCAAAGCGAGCACCCATATCGAGCCCCACAAGCTGATGTTCGAGTGGGTTTCTCCGGCGACCAGATACACTCCCCGGTGGCGTCTTTATAAAGCGTTGCCAGGCTGAAGTTATCCGGCATAAAGCTTGGTAAAGGGAAGCGTGATTCGGAACCACAGGCCATCAGAAAAGACCAGATGTCCTGAGTGCGCCACTCCTTTACCGGATAGAGTTCACCACCGTGCTCAGTCAGGGTTACTTTCCTCGCCTGCCCTCCCATTTTGAGGATATTTCCGGCCCTTCGGGCACTTTCATCATCCCTGGAGCCCAGCATCAGGCATACCCTGCTTCGAACGGATGCCGGGGCGTTTTTCAGGTAACGAGCTTTGGCCTGGCGCAGGGGCGCGATTTTGTAGTCGGTTGAGCACTGTCGGGTAGAAGAATTAGTCCAGGTCGGAAGTCCGCGCCCAGTCAGAATGCGGCCGACCCAGCTCTGCGTAAGAGACGGTCGGGCGACAAGGACTGTGACCGGTAGCTGGTGTTCAGCAATGAACATTCTGAGCTGGTTGAGAACCTGTGAAGCCTGATAGTGCATCTCAGGGTTTTCGATCAGCGTATCGGACATCTGAATGAAATGATGTTCGCTGATATTTGTGCCGTTACGTACTGCCCTGATCAATGCCATCAGAAACAGGTGCAGAAGAGAATGGGAGTCTTTGCCGCCACTGTATCCCACGCACATTGTCCAGCCGTCCGTAATAGCCTGATAAATAGCAGATGTGGCTGACATGACCAGAGAAGAAAGACTCACAGTCTCCTTTTCATCGGTATAGTTCAGATCGGCATCGGTTGTCAGGGTCTCCCAAACATCCGCCCATTTATCATGTTTCAAAATGGCAGCATTAGCCGCCTCAGGAAAAATAACTTCTGAGGATAATTCAAGGAATGAGTCGCTTTTTTCAATAAACATATATTTTCCTGAACCACGGTATATGCTGCATCACTGATATTATTAGAACTTTAAAATAACTACAGCGCAACCATTTAGCGAAATTATATTAAATAAAAATCACGCGGATTTAATGTCAATATATATAAAAATAATCCATTGTAATTTAATCACCCGGCACAGCTATTAGTTATAGGTTGGCGGCGTAATAAATGCCGTATTATTTGTTTTCAACTCAGACAGCGGAATAAAAGGAGTGTTAAGAGTCATGTCATCACCACAATGGCGTGGTAGAGCTGAAAGCTGAAATGAATCTTTCATCACCCTAATAACCGGGCATTCCGTACGTGCTGATGGCATTACTTCCCGCAGCATCGCTTCCTGCTTTATGCTGTCGCTATGCTTATATTCATCCATGTCTTTTATTTCTTGAATTTCATCTTCACCACAAAATGACCAGTTAGCGTCATAGAAGTAAAACTCAGTTAAATGAAGATCGTTTTCTTTCACGTATGCCGCCAATTTGCGGATACGCTGTTCAAGCATTGTATCTATCCGTAAGGAAACACTCTGCGGAACGTCACTTGCAAATTCATTGATACAATCAACGGTAGAAACTATGAATTTATTGGTCATGGCAGGCTCCAGGCCACCGGGGAAACCGGTGGCTACGGTAATTGGCAGGCTTAAGCGCCGCAAAGGGTGTCAAGGGAAGGGAGAAGCTTGCTCAGCTTGTCGTAATCGAGCGGAGACAGTTCTGTAACGAGTTCGACCGAAAGACTAGTGTTGTCTTCTTCACACAGAATATAGATTCCGTCTTCTGGCTCTTTTCCGGCACATGCCTTCAGTCGTTTGTTAACGACCTCCTGGGCTGAATCCGCTACGTCGCAGCTCAGGACATAGCTTGCCACATAGCTGCTCTCACCGTGGTAATGCGTCACTTTACACAGAGCATACTGGATACCGGCTTTGTGAGCCTCATTCATGAGACGAGAAAACTGACAGCCATCCTGGTAATAGTGGGTATCCTTTGTGACCAGAATAGTCATACCCCCAAATTCATCTGTCCGGCTTTTACTGCATGTAAATGCAGCAGTAATTGTTACCATTTCCGAGAGGTCGAATACCGACAGCACGGCAGTTGTGAGGCAAATTGCATGGTCAAGATCAATGGTCTCTCCATGAAAAACTGCCAGCCCACTGCTGGTAACTTCTGTTGCGAACAACAGTTCATAATTGCAGTCTGGGCAGGATGGTTGCCCAAAGCTCGGCTCAGAAGGGTCATACTCAGGGTGGTTCTCGATAATACTGAGGATCAGCTTCTCAGTCAGAGAACAATCTGTCAGTGGCTTATCAAGCAAACGCTCACCTTCTGCAATTTCTGCTTCGGTAACGAATGTGATTGCTTCTTGTGCCATTTTTGCCTGCTCCTGAGTGCAGGGAATAATAAACGACGCCTGAGTATAATTATCTGCCACAGTTGACTCCTTGATTATTTAATTAATGTATTTGATGAGAAGATCATAACAAATACACTAATACCAACTAATAACCTGAAGGCGTTTTTTTAGAAAAAATATTAAGAAGAAGAATATGAACACTACCTCATCTTAAATTAATATCATTCAGGATTAATATTCATTTTTGCAAATAAAAACCGCCAGACGGCGGCTTTTATAAAGAGGGAAATATCATTGGAAGTTGAAATTACTTCACGGCAGGCCGACAAATTACGCGACTGCTGTGAGCTGAAGCGAAACTTGTAGAGGAAACTATAATCACCTTTTCTAAGTCGTCGGCACTGTCAGCAATATGATGCCGGAAAGCCTCCTCTGCATCACCAGGGGAGTCGGCTTCGACCAGGTAGGCCTGATCATCATCATCAAACATAATGCGCCCGGAAATGAGATAAAGTCGGCTCAAATCTGGCGTTGCTGCGCTCGTGCTTCGTTCGTTCAGATTCATTTTTTCTCCGTCTGTTGCTCGTAAAAAGAATGACGCCGGTTTAAAAGGCGTCGCCAGGGTTCGGGCTAAAACGCAGGGTTGCCATCGAGGAAGCTCATTGGCTGGCCAATAGCGGATGCCACCCTGAGAATTTCACCTGGTGTGGCATAACGCAGCATTTCAGAGCGTCCAAATTTCTGATACTCATCTACTGACATCTTTCTCCACTCTGGGTGAGGATCTTTTCCGCACAGTGACCAGTTGCTTTCAGAGGAATCACGACGGAGAACGTACACATCAAGCGAGGCTGTAAGCCCACTTCCATATCCCCGCTGCGCTACAATACGAACCTGAGAACCATCGTCGCGTTGCAACGTCTGGGTTAATTTCGTGATAGGATCCTGAGAATGCATGCCATTTACCTCGTTTTCAAAAGATTTACCGTAAGTAAATGATACCGAATCGAGAATTCTGGCTAATAGGTCAGAAGAAAAAATAATGAATATTTTTGAAGTGTAGGATAATGATTAGAATAAAATGGCCTGAATAAATCGCTAGCGGTTAAATCCGCTTATTTCAGAGAAGCTCTGATTTAGTAGTTAGGGAAAACGATGCGGTGAAAAGTAACTTTTACACCGCAATTCAGAAAAAAGTTTCAATTAGTCACATTACGAATAACCCGGCTTACTTTCGCATGTGCGTTCCCCTGGATGTTAAAGTAAAGCCCCTCAGGCAGACTCGTCGCCCACTTAACTCCTCGCTCAGCCATACGCTTCGGTGTTTCCAGCCAACCACGAGGAATATTGCCCGTAACGTCACCGATAACCCGTGAAATGCATGCTGCTACCCGGATGCCGCCGGGAATATCGCATTCGGATTCAACAATATGCATAACCTCAAATAAAGCACCATGCCGCTGGACATGATCGCCAATGTGCAACTCGATAGGAGAAACCATTTCTGTATCTGACTTCATATCTGTCCACCTTTAATTTAGAAACCGTCTAAATTACCAATATAGTTAATGTACCGGATGTTAATTCAACAAGTTCTGTATCACAACCATCAGTTTTTTTTGTTGGGTCTATATCGGAGAAACAAGTGAATATTGAATACACTCGTTAATACAGACAACCGGAAATGAATGGCACCCTAATTATCTCTGCGGCGTATGCTAAGCCGTTAATATTGTCATTTTATGGTAGAAACAATGCAAAATGAATAAACCGCTTGTCGCTTCAAACCACTTTATCAAAACCGTTAACTTGCATTAAGCCCGATACAGTTCGGCGAGCTCGTCCAGCATGGGGTTACTCTTATATCCCGGTGCGGCCGTAAAAAGGTTTCGGGAAATCGCCAGCCATTCCATGATTTTGTCCGTCGCCAGCCAACGTCTGCCAAGTCGCTCGGCTGCGATGGGAACTTTATGCAGGCCAGCGAAGGGATCTACAACAAGATCTCCCGGCTCTGTCAAAAACTCAATCAGAAACGCTGCAAGCCTGGTAGGAGACGTTGCACCATGCAGCGGAAAACCTAGCTCGCGGGCAATGGAATGGCAAAATCTCGTATCAGCGCAGCTATTGCCGTAAAACAAAGTATTTTTGGGGATCGTTCCTTCTGTTTTATTTCCAAAGGATCCGCTTTTAAGCTGGTACGCCCCATCACCATAAAAGGTCGTGCGATTTTCACCGCCTGCTGCCTGCAATTTAAGATGCTGCTCTGAATGCGGTTGCAGTACACGTAAGTTGTTTGAACGAACCTTACTCGCATCATTGGTAAACCACAGCACAGGCTCATACGATGAGCAGAGCTGCACTCGTTGCTTACATGCCCAGTGCGTTGGCGATGGGGGCTTACTGCGATTCACCCACTGAAGCCTGTCCATGAGCTCAAGCCCCAGCTTGTCACATAATGCCAGTGTCAGACGCTCCAGATACAGAGAACGTGAAGGCCTGCCCCTATTAAAGCTATCTTGAGTGATATTCAATGCCACACTTGCGCCGGGTACAAGCTGTTTCACGATCGGTTCGAGGATACGCAGAAGCCAGTCAATATAAACCTGCTCGCCACGCCCCCCGCCATGCCCGTAGTCTCTTGAATTTCGAAGGAGGTAAGGCGGCGAGGTCAGGCAAAGATGAATTTGCTCTGTGATATTGCTGAAGAAGGCATAGGCGTTTCCAAAAACCGATGCCCCAAGAGAAGTTGAGAAACCGACAACACAGAGCTTTTCCCATGACTCGTGTAGGTTTGTTTTCGTCTTAGAGGAGTATCTCCAGACGCCCCGTTTTTCTGGAACGCGTTCGATGACTCCGGCCTGCCGAAGAGTCTGCTGAAACCAGCGTACTTTGTGTTTGACGCCGCTGGTTCTGGTTTTATCTGACCCAAATTCTTTCAGTTCGTGCAATTCGGCATCCGACATGCCAGTTTCACGCTGCACTTCGCGATAAAGCTCGTCGTTGCTCAACGGCAATTCGGAGGCTGCGTAGATCCGTGCAATTAAATCCGTAGAAATCGTGCTCATCAGCCATCCTTAATGGAGATGCAGTTTAAATATCGGCCTGATGGTTGGAAGGGGGATTACTAAATCAAACCGATCTGTTTATTTATAGGCTTTGTCAGGTCATGCAGCACAGCTGGGCATGCGCAAAGAGACCCAGTCTTCTTTAGCGGAGACACCTTCAAAAGTTGTACTCAATCAGCCCCAAGATTTTGAAACTCAATGTGCTTTTGCTCACACTCCTCCCTGCCCCACGAGCCCTGCCATTCACAGATGTCCCGGTACTTAATTTCCAGCTTATCCATCTGTGAGAGGTTAGCTGTTGCGAAGTCTGGCCATATGTCGTGCCAGCATGCGTTGTACGTGACGCCTGCTGGTGGGCAATACATCATTGCATCAGCATGGATAATTTCAACGCGAGGATCGTTTGCAAACGAGGCCGCAACGAGGTTAATAACGTCCTGTTCTTTTTCAATTACTGTTACATGGGTTACATCTTCTTTTTGAAGAATGGCGTGAAGCACCATCCCCAGACCAAGACCATTAATGAGCACGCGCCCGGTGGCTCGCTCTAAAAAATCCTGGCAGGTTCTGATCTCCATCGGGGTATTGGACATCACCACATCCCAGCCGTTGGACAAACGCCGATATCTACCGGGCGGGATAAACTCGTCTGTATTACCTGTATACTCGGCACGAAGGGCGAGGCTCATCGCCTTATCTGCGGTAATTTCGAATGTGTCCAGTTTCCAGGTTCCGGACGTGCCGTCTTTAACGGGTAAATCAGAAAAGCAGCTCTTCATCAAGGCAACCAAAATTCCAGTAATGTTGTTACGCTGAACCTATCACAAACCTGCTCTTAATACAGTTATCAGGAGTGACAGCGATCTTTGAGGAATCGTTTAAATCACGGGCATCCTGTAGCGGACGCCCGATATTTAATCAAATGTCGCAGGTGTTAAAGGAAGCGTTGCAAAGTTGCAACGTCTTCTGGAGCAACCTCCACGCAGCTCCTGACACTGTAGTGATTTTCGCCGTTGTAGTCGTAAACCCCACCGTCTTCAAAACTCAGCTGTTCAAGCTCGCCATGGCACTCTGAAATGAGTGCCGTCTGGCAAGCATTTTTCTCACAATCGCTGACGAGTAACCGAACATAGCTATTCTCATGGTCGCCGTTTCGGTTCTGGATTTTAACGATAAAGTGTTTTTCAGACATTTGTGCCTCCAGCACAGTTTGAGGTTAATTTAGCGTTGCCCCGGCTCACCGGGGCAAGAATAAATCAACCCTTAATGAAACTGTGCCCCCAGGTGTTAGGCTTAAATGCCTGCTCTTTGATATATGTTTTCATTACCTTGCAGGTTTTTTTCAGGGCTTTGGTATTGGCATCGGTTACTGAGATAAAATGGCGAGAATAACGGTTTTCCCGGTATTGCTTATCAGCGTTTGGGTCAATTGCTTCGCTTTGCAGGAGTCCTTCGTGCCTGCCAATTACTATTACGTAGTTCATTTCACCTGAAACACGATCCGTGAGTAATTGAATGGAAATATCAGTCGCTCGCGTGGCCTGGCTAGCAGAAATTTTTGCATGTAAGAAAGCTCCCTTTCGAAAGTTGGCCGGAGTCAAACCTGTAATATCCTCGGTGCTAAAATTAAGTGAAGATAGAGTTGAAAATAAATCACAGCTAATGACTTCAGTATTATTAGACATAACCCGGCTCCGCTCATATTCATGTTAAGGTAATTATATCAGGTTGATAGCATTACCTAATAACTTGGTGGCAAAAAGTTGTGGTTTTTGATTAACTAAAATTGATGTTCTCAATACTGCTCAAGAATTCTTTCTTTACACCCGGAGTAAAAGGTATACGTTCAATGTATTTATAAAGCGTCGCAAAGGTTTTGGTTTCAATGTTTCGTGAAATAACATCATCAATCGGGTCTTCGAACATATTAATAAAAACATCAATATGCTGCTCTCCGCTTTCTGAAGCTAAAGAGAGAATACAGACCACTTCAATGTAGCGGTTATCCTGCTCTGCAATGAACAACCAGTGCCCTTCGTTAAAGGCTGGTGCAGCACTGAAGCGTTTTACAACAATTTCTGAAAGAGCATATCCTGCCTGATCCAACAGATTAATAAAGTTGAGTTGAGTTGAAACCACGTCTAACGCTTTCATAAAACCTCCTTTTCATCTGTACTTATTATACTGTTACCCATCCCCCCAGCTAATAACCTCCCAGCAAACTTTCAAAAAAAATACCACCTTTAATTAGAATTGAACACATCCTTTTTAAATAACAAAAAGGATTATGAAACCCACAATGTTTGTGATGTGCCACCAAGGAAAAGTAACTTTTATGTGCTCATAAATCTTATTTCGTATTCACTTTCCTTTGTCTTTCGGTCGTAGATTATCAGGGGAAGCATAAGAAGAATATGTGAGGTTTAAGCAAATGCGGTGATCGGGCATTATAATTTGGTGAGGCTATTATAAGTGGATAAAGATAGTCGTAGGTATAGGATCAGGTTAAATTGCATTTTCCCGGTTGCCTTCCCTGGCCTACCGGTTTCAGCTCAGATACTAAGACCAGCGGTAATACTTAAAATATTCCTCATTTGCAGCTATAAACTCCCTCAAACCGTTCATTAATCCCTTCTCAAACGCTGTCACGATAAACCGGTAACCGTCCAGTGTTTCAATGTAGTAAATACCGCCTGGTGTAATTCCAACATGCAACACCTCGGCTGTCATCATAAACTGGCCTTCCGGAAAATCATGCGAAAGGTAAATGAAACCAGTAGTGGCCGATGCGGGTGTGGCATTCACTAAGACCCCGTTAAACTGCTGCCCGTGCCTCGCCGGTACAAGCTCACTTCCCCTGGTTGACTTATCAAGCAGCCTCTTAACATCTTTTTCTTCTTTTAACGAGGTATAGACCCGCACATCACTGTCATCACCTGGGCGAGAGCCGGTGCCAACATGAGCAAGACGACGGTAAGCACTGCGCATATTAACGTGGCAGGATGCCCCTGCTCTACCCTGAAGCCTTACGCCAAAGTCTTCGCAAAGTAACAAAATCTGACGTAGCTGGTTTTCATGCACGGACGCTGAGAGTGAAAGATTGAAACAGGAAAAGGTCAGTTCTAAAACCTTTTCGCGTTTGTCATTGAAATGAGCTTCCAGCCTGATGACTGGCTTTTCCGACATTGCAAAAGCTTTGTCCGTTACTCTGTACCGGCATTCATCTCCGAAACATTCTTTAACAACGCTGGCTATGACCGTGTCGTGTTCTCCATCTTCCGGAGCTGGCACAAAGATTTCAAATTGTGCCGGTGTATCCGGCTCAAGCAGAACGGGATAGAGACGCGGAGAATTAAGCAAAGCGCATTCAGAATTAATGAGCTTAACCCAGGCGCTTTTGTCGTCCGGATCCTTAAGCTGCTGTCCAAGGTTATCGCAAAAGTCAACTATCTGACGGGTATGCTCATCCGTGACTGCACAGATCAGGTTAAGACCATGCGTGGCCATACGCAGTTCCCGGGTTCGGGACTGGGAATTGATCGACCAGGGGTTAAGTGAAAGCGAAATAGGGCTTATGGAAGGGACGACCGTCTCATTCTGCAAATCTGTAAGCTGGCAGTTCGCAGTAGGCTTCGGGGAAAGGGTACTAAATATGTAACTTGCCTGTTGTTTAGTACTGGCCTGGATATAAAACATCGCGTCCATGCTTGTATCCCGGGATGAAATTGAAAATAGCTTCATTTTTAACCTTAATGGATGAGCGATTTATAGTCATGTGCAGACAAATGAACATTATGTGCGCCATCATTCCATTCAAAGAATAATCGATACTTAGAGTTTACTCGAATGGAGGAATAACGGTTTGACGTCATTCTTAAGCGTTCATAACGCAAGCTGTTGGATAATAACTCCCGCTCACTCTGGACATTATCCAGCGTTTCAAGTCGACACAGAATTGCGTTAATAATTTCAGAAGGAATACCTGCCGTTGTTTTTCCATTACGGAAGAACTTTTCAAGCCGTCTGTCTTTAAATGAATGGATCATAGTTCCTCCGTAATAATTGACCTTAAAATTAAATTAAAAGGGCTTTGAATTAATGAATACCTAAAATGCGGGCGGCAACTGCCAGCTGCTTATCACTTAACTGACGCTGGTGGGTTAAAGAAGACTTAAGGCTTTCCAGAAAATTATTACTACTGGATTGTTGGGTGATTGCATCAACCATTTTTTGATGAGACCTGCACCATGCTGTGAACGCAGAACTGTGGGCGCTTTCAGTCCTTAAACGCTCGTCTTGCAGGGATGCTGACACTTTGCGGGCAGCTTGCGCATTAATGCGGTACAGCGCATTCAGCGTGTAAGCAGTACGGGTCGTTTCGAGGCTGTAACCCGTGGCTTTACAAGCCATACAGCGACTTCTATAAAAATGCTTACGCTCTCCCCGCCCATTGCATTTATCGCAAACAATACGAAAAGTATATTCCGCAGTACCTTTTACAGAATCAACACAGCGGATTTTTGCGCTGGAGATTTCAATTCCACTGCGATCATAATATTTGGTCATAATGTGATTCCTCCGGTTAGTTCTGGAGTAATCATGACAGAATGAATCTACTGGCTAATAACCTGAGAGTAAATATTTTAAAAAAACATTGAGAGAGGGTCTGCAAATTTATACACGAAGGATTCAAATATAATTTGTTTAAAAAATTAAGAGCATTCTGAAGTAAAATTGCATCAAAAAGCATTCATGGATAAATCATGTACTGGTGCCAGCGATTTAAACGAGGACATTGTTCCGGTGTAATTACACAGTTTAGCATCATAGATTATAACCAAAAGGAAGGAGTCCTTCCCGTCTCGGGAATATTACTTTCCCGTTTGCAGTTTAAGAGACACTTAATGAGAAAGTAATAATTAAGTCATGCTCAACTCTACATTTTACATTGAGGATGGCGTAACAGGGTACGGCATACTACCGTACCCTTGTGTAGGGTTTATGTTTGAGGGAATTCTATAGCAAATGTGGCCGTGCCAGATTGACCACTTACAGCGGGAGTAACGGGATATGTGCGCTCTTCACCATTACCAAGATCCAGTGACAGCGATTTAGTTTCACCAGGCTGGACCGTAACTCCGGCAACCGTAACGCCGAACTGGGCGTTTTTCTGAACAGTCAGGGTTCCGTTTAACTGTCCGGTAATGATAGAACCGTCCTGACGACGCAACACACTGGTTCGGATGATGGCCAGCGGCGTGTTGTCCGTTGCTTTCAGTGCTACGGCTGTGGCCAGCGTCTTGAGATTATCCAGCATAATCAGGTTAGCTGGCTGGTAGGTAAAATTAAGCGTTTTAGTGGTCCGGTTACCTGATTCGTCAATAGCCAGAGCCTCCAGATGATACATCTGTCCCGATTCGTCAGTATTGGGGAAGATTCTGGGGTATTCAGGAATAAAGACATCCTTGGATAGCGGCGTGAATGCAAGGGTGACCTTTTCAGAGTTAGGTCCACCAGCGAGCTGAAGCGATATCAGGGAAGCATCCCCAGAGGCATCAGTAACGCTTATGCGTAGGTTCTCAAGCCCTTTAACCAGTTTTCCTTCTGCGTCTGCGCCATTAAAGCTGAACGCAATAACCGGAAGCGTTGAGTCAATTTTCAGCGGTGCATTAAGCGTTTTGGTTCCTGTGTTTCCAACAAGATCCGTGGCAGACACGCTAACAACCGTATAATCCCCGTCCGGTAGACCAGCGTATGAGAAAGTGGCGTTTTTGGTTTTATAATCGCTTTCACTGACAGTCACAGGCTTCAGGGTGAAAGTTTCCCCCCGGGCATTTTTAAGGGTGGCTTCGAAAACTTTGGTATCCCAGTAGCTGATGTTCCAGGCGTTGACGCGATCATTATCGGTGGCCGTCATAGTGATTGTCTTGGAGGCCTTGTTTACCTGAGCGACATTAACCACCGGTGGGTTGTTATCCCAGATAACCGTAAAATTACCAGCAAGCGCATCGAATATGCTGTCACCATCTTTTCCCGAGTAAAGATGCAGATACTCAAATCCTTTGTCACTGGTGTAGTTGAAGTTAACCGTCATCTCGCATGAACTTTGTCCGACAGGAATAGTGCAGAACCAGGCTGCATTTTTTACCGTTCTGAACTTTTGCACGTATGGTCGGGGTTCTGCGGTTACCTTTATGCGGCTAATGGTGGCGGTTTTAACGCTGATTGAGGCCTGAGTTAACCACTCACTGGTATCACTCCGGTACATCTCTTTAGCCACTATCTTCGGGGCTATTTCCATCGCCGGGGCTGGAGTGAAGTTGAGGGAGTTATGATGAATTCGTCTTACTCCTCCCGCCAGAGTCTGAAATTCATGATAAGTATCCCCCACATTTGGATATATGTATTTGAAAGTATAGATATTATAAGTGCTATCGGACGTCTGGAAATTCGAGTCCGCCCAGCCATATTTGGAACCGTTAACAGCAGTAAAGTCACTTTTCTTCCTTAATACCCGTACGGAAATAGGGTTCTGGAAGACGGTCATGCCAGACTGATAGGAGACCCATGATCCGGTAGTGGCGTCCTGCACCTGGATGATATCGTCAGGCTTAACCCGATCAATTACGCTTCGGCGGCTTAGTTCGCTCCTGTTTCCCGCTTTGTCATAAAGGTAGATCCCCACTTTATATTCAGAGCGGTTTTCCGGTGCCAGGGCATTGCTGCTTGCGTCGGCGACTTGAACGGTTACGCTACCTTCCACTGTATTAATTTCCGCTGGCTTTTTACGCTCCACTCCAGCGGCATCGGTTATGAAATATTCAGCATTAGCAAGCCCGGAACCTTTATCACTCAGTCCATTAAAGACCAGTGCCTGGACGCTGGCGTACTGCATACCGGCTGGTACTGAAGTGAAGATCGCTTCGCTGCCAAAGTTCCACCCATTTCTCGTATAACTTATGGTACCCGTTGCCGGAGGCGTTCGGTCAATTGCAAGCGGGTAATCCTGCCGGGAGACCTCCTTCCCTTGCAAGTCGGTAATCACCTCTCTGAGGGTGAAGCTATCTTCTCCCATCGCTGGTACGGTCAGAGTCTTGCCGTAATAATCAAAGCCTGTCGAAGATGTGGTACGGTCATCAACGGTAACCAGGCTGCTTTTCGTGCTCCAGATGAGGCTCCCGTCACTTTTCAGCAGACTGAGCGTAATATAACGGTCCAGACCGGAAATAACGGCAACGTCAAAGCTCGTTACCGGATTAATCCATACGGATGCAGGCGATACGGTCTTTTTAACGTTCAGGGTATCTTTAAAGCTGAATTCTGCGATTTCAGCGGAAGCTCCTGCGCTGAAACCTGCAAATGCAATAAGCAGGGCTAGTTTGATTTTCATGGGTTGTCTCCTGATCAGGTTCCCCATGATACTTTTTCAGTGTTCGTGATCTTTTCGGGAAAATAGCTATTTTTGATGTTTTTCTTTTCTGCCCGGCGGGACTTTTTTTGTTTACGTGAATGCAACAAAACCAGAAAAGTTACTTTTTGATAGGGTAAAATTAGGTTTCCCTAATTTCCAGAAGCAAGCGAAAGCAGAACTAGCTTAATAGCCATTAAGAACGCCATACCTATTGATAAATAACGCTCCTTACATTTAATGATTTGAGCATTTAAAAATGAATTAGCGAAAGAATTTTGGTTTGCTTTTTATTGCATGAGTAAAACAGTATTAATAATCCGGAGCCATTAGAACGTACTCTAAAGACTCCGGTATACAGATATCTTGCCAGTAAAAATGGCCTTACTCCTCATCATCCCCCAGCGCTTTTTTGATGGCGCGGCGGCGGGCTGCATCACCTACACGATATCCGACTGAATATACGTCATTCAACCGGCGCAGAATAAGATTTATTTCCTCATCCTGAATGTAGGCAGGTAAACACAGAACCACGTCGCCATCTTCATCATAGACTCGAACAACTTCCTTCTGCCCATCTCGCTCGCGAATAATCTGGACATGCTGAACCCTGGTGTATTCTGGGTTTACGCTCATTTTAAGTATCTCTCTGTAATTGTTGTTACCAGTTAGCTATAAGCCGGATAATTCTGGTATTCAGTGTTCTGCACAGCAATCGCCTGCTCGTGGATCATTGACACTGCCAGGCGGGCTTTAACTCGCTTGCTGGTGAGAAAACGCTTCACTTCTTTAAGTTCGCTGCCAGCCGACAGCATATTGAAGACATGCTGTTTGAGACTGTTGTTATTTTTGGCCACTTGTTTCTCCATCATCTTTGTACATGGTTATTTCAGGCTGGCCTGCCAGATCACACACGTTATCCATATGCTTTTGGACCCAGTCTGTTAGACCCAGACCTTCGGCCTTTGCCTGATTGACGTAACGCAGTTTACGTTCAGGGGTAACCCGCATCTGTAGTTGTGCCGTCGCTGGAACCGCCTCTTTCAGGGCGTTAAGGCCCCTCTGATCACGGGCCTGAATTGATGGTTTACCGCTAGGCATCTGATGTATCGCTCTCCCGGCGAGCGGTGGACAGCTCTATTTCTTTTGCGATAGCTTTATCTATGGCATCCAGCTGCATGGCAAACTTGATTTCAAGCGAACAGCGTAATGCCTTCAGGGCGCGTTCTTTGGTGCTGTATTGTGGTATGCCGTTCTGGCTACCATTCATGCCTCGCATGCGGCGGGAGGTTGCATCGACAACCTCTCCCTCTTCCCGTGTGCCGTGAACCGTAGTTCCGCTCCATGTCGGATAAACAGTGCCAGTGGCGGTGTTGAAGCTCCAGCCGTTTTGGTATTCCCCCGAGACCTCTGGTACGGGCATATCGCGTTCAACGCCATAGTCAGACCAGCGTAAAGCGCGGTTTATTCTGGCCTGTGCCACCAGCTCATCATACGCGGCTTGTTCTTTTTTATTCATCGCCATTTAGGGCAATCTCCTTAGAGGGGAATTAGGTGTTATATCGGTACGTAAGTGCTTTTCAGGCCTAATCTCTGACAAGGCCTGATGTGCCAGACTGCCGTTGCATTCACCGTTTTATGGCGGTTGACAGAGCCTCATTAAGAGCCGCAATTAGCTCAGGCGAAGTCGGCTCCAGATTTTTGGAAGCGTTCAGCAGCTCCTGAAGTGAAGAGATTTCCTTTGGCTCCACCTGGTTTGTTTCAGGTGCCGTTTTTTGCACTTCATCCAGTGTACGCTGTGCACCGTTATCCAGCACCAGCACCCCCCCGGCACGAATTTCTGAAATGGTGCGCAACGTATACATCAATTTATCCCAGACACGGCTACCAACCTCGAACCCGGAATCAGCTACTTTTTCTTCATTATGCTTTTGAAAAATTTCTTCTAACCAAGTGGTGAAGCGCTTTCCAAAAGTATTGGCGGCTAAAGAAGTGCAGGAATAAACCTGTTCGACCTGTTTTGTTCCATTTTTATCAGTGAATGTAATGAGACCGATTCGGCCACTGTTAACAGTGTAAAAGCGAGGTTGAAAGCCAGCTTTGAGAAGGTTTTCAATAGCTGAAAAAAAATCTTTTTTGAGCATCGGTTTCAAAATGGTTTTCCTTTTATGCCCGGTGCCGCCGGGGCGGTGGCGTTAAATATACGCCATGTAAGTAAATTAATTTATACCCATTTGATTGTCAATACAAACAAAAAAACAAACCATGTTTATTATTTTATCAACGATGCTATTTTAAAGTCCGTCTAAAATAAAAAACCAAAAAGTTAAATTTGAAGCCGTCCTTCCTAAATTCATTTCTTGCGCATATTAGCACCCTGCTTTAAGTAAATAATTTTTGAAAAAGTTGTCTGGAGGTTATTAGCTCGTGCATCTGGATTGGTAATATAAAGCCAACACAGAAAAGGAAAACAAAATGTATAAATTAGTATCTCCTCGTGAACTGACTGAGATTATTACCGGTTTACTGCTTAAACCTGAACTCCTTGGTGAGCTGGACTCACCAGAAAAGCATCGGATGTTTATGGCAGATTTAGGCCGCGTGGTGGCCGAACATTGTGGAGGTCTGGTAAACAGCGTCGTCTTGCCAGGAACAGAAGTTACAGTGTCGGATGGGTTACCGCTTAATGGCCAGCCGGTACGTTATCTCGGAATCAAAGAGAACATCCCTCACCTCCTTGTAGAGCCTGATGCTTCCTTACCTTCGCTCGCTAAAAACGTCTGGATGTATGCAGATCCTGAAGGCTGGAAAGAACATTTTGGAGCTGAGGAAGACTGCCTTACTCCTGAAATGATGCAGCTGTTCCGTAAAGGTATCCAGGCTCTTCAGAAAGAGCATGACACCCCTGAAATTAGCCTCACACTTCAGGACTGGCGC
>NZ_CP024814.1:0-44962 GCF_002787395.1 Enterobacter sp. CRENT-193
TTTTCGGATATTGATTTCTACACCCGTTATGGTCAGTCAGGAATGCGAAAAGTGCTTTTTACTGGTCCTCCGGGCACAGGGAAAACGACTATCGCAAAAGCTTTGGGGGCAAAATATCAGGATAAATATGTATTTGTTTATGCTGATGATTACTTTAAAGATGTTTGCTATGCCGCAGCTCAAAAGAAAATACCCGTTATCATAATAGCTGAAGAGGTTGATGAACTTTATCGGGCTGATGCCGGAACGTTAAGTTTTCTTGATGGGGCTGATACACCGCGAAATCTTGCCGGGACATATGTTATTTTTTCAACGAACTATCCTAACCGGATTGATCCGCGCATCAGAAAACGCCCTGGCAGAATTGACAGAATCATATCTGTAGGTGCTTTTCGGACTAAAGCCGCTGCCGCTTGTGCCAAAATGTACTTACCAGACGATATAAATATTGACCTTAAAGAACTTGGCGCGGTGCTGGACAGAACGACTCCTGCTGAAATAAAGGAGATAATAAATATTGCTATTGGCATGATTCGCGGAACAAAAAACGAATTAACAGTAGATGTAATCAAGAATGCGCGTGCCTTTTTGAAAGGAACCCTTGACCTTAGTGTGCAGGAGGCAGAAGAAGACATAGAGGAAAGGGAAGAAATCTTTAAAAAGAATGGTGCGCAGCCTGACTATTCAAGTTACCTTGAGGATTGATTAATGAGACTTTTTATTGCAGAAAAACCGTCTTTAGCAAAGGCTATTTTTGAAGGACTGGGCGGAAATCCCAATACAGAAAAGAAAAACGGCTATTTTGAACACGGTTCTGATGTCGTTACCTGGTGTTATGGTCATATGCTGGAGCTTTACGACCCACAGGATTATGACGACAAATATTCCAACTGGCGTTATAGTGATTTACCCATTAAAGCGGTTTATCCGCCAAAATATAAAATCAAGCCTGAATCAGAAGCACAGACCCGCATTATTTTGTCTCTTATCGATAAAGCCGACAGCATCGTTCATTCAGGCGACCCCGATGATGAAGGATGTTTGCTGGTTGATGAGATTCTGGGTTATGCCGGAAACAAGAAACCCGTCCAGCGACTGCTTGTTGCCGACCTCAACCTTGCGCCAGTGCAAAAATCACTGTCGAATTTACAACCTAACGATAAATTTCGCGGTATGACGTTAAGCGCCCTGGCGCGTTCCCTGTGCGATCAGGGTTTTGGCTATAACATGACGCGGGGATGTACATTAAAAGGCCGTGAGAAGGGCTATGACGGCGTTCTGAACGTTGGCCGGGTACAAAGTGCCGTTCTTGGTCTGGTGAACATGCGCACGCTGGCGAACCAGAATCACACAGAAAGCTTTTATTACGATGTATTCGCCAGTCTGTCGATGAACGGGCATCAGATTAAGGCGAAATATCAGACAACAGACGACGATCAGATAGACGAGAAAAAACGCCTGATCTCCGAAGCTCAGGCCGCGCATATTGCCGGACGTGTTACGGGTAAGGATGCTATTGTTACTATCGCGACGACAAAGCCGGAAAATAGCAAGCCTCCGCTTCCGCTTAACCTTTCCACGCTTCAGCAGCTCTGCGCAAAGCGATTTGGTTATTCTGCAAAAGATACGCTCGATGTGATGCAGGGGCTGTATGAAACTCACAAGCTTCTGACCTATCCACGTTCTGACAATCGCTATCTTTCAGATGAGCATTATTACCAGGCCGGAGATATTGCCACTGCTATAGCGGCCACCGTACCCGAACTGGCGTCTGCGATCGTAGATATGGATAAAGGCCAGAAACACAAAGCCTTTAATGCCAGTAAGATTGAGGCGCACCACGCCATCATCCCGACGACAAAAAGCGGAGCCGGTATTCAGCTTAATGAAAAAGAGCGGAACGTTTATAACCTGGTGTCCGTCTACTTTATCGGGCTGTTCTACCCGGATGCGATCCGCAACAAGACGAAAATCCACTTTGATATTAAGGGGGATACCTTTACGGCCACACAGAGCGTTCTGGTACAAAAGGGCTGGGAAGCGCTGGGTAAGGATAGTGATGACGAGGACGAAACCGAAGATGCCGGAACGGACGGTTTTGACCTTTCATTGCTGAAATTTAATGACAGCGGCCTGTGTGAATCGGCAGACGTGGACAAGAAAAAGACTACACCACCTCGCTATTTCACAGAGTCAACGTTACTGGCCGCCATGACGAGTGCGGCAAAATTCATTGATGATCCGGCTCTCAGAAAGGCGCTGGAAGCGAAAGACGAGGGCAGCAGTGATCGTGGCAGTATCGGAACGGAAGCCACCCGCGCGGGTATTCTTGAGAAACTGGCGGCAAATACCGGGCTTATCTCCATCGAAAAAGAAAAGGGGTATTCGGAGCTGGTATGGAAAACCACAAAACAAGGCCAGGAGTTTTGCGCTGCACTGCCTCCTGAAATCACTAAACCGGATATCTCCGCTCTGTGGGCTGAAAAGCAGTCTCAGATCAAAGCCGGAGAGCTGACAGTTGAGGAGTTTATTAAGGAAAATGATGAGTACGTCCAGGGGTTAATCGACGAGCTGGACAGGAACGGAATTTCGATTTCTTCAAATGCCACGCCCTGCCCGGTTTGTAACAACGGTTTCCTGCGTAAGCGTAAGGGGCAAAATGGCTTTTTCTGGGGATGCTCCTGCTACCCTGAATGCAAGACAACATTCCCGGACAAAGACGGCAAACCGGATATGGAAGCAAAATCCAGATCAGAAGGTTCCATGTCCCGGCTCGAAGCCCCCTGCCCTTCATGCAGTAAAGAAATTATTATCCGGCCTAAAGGCTTTTTCTGTTCCGGGTGCGAGTTTAAAATCTGGTCTGAAGTGTCAGGAAAAAAACTGACACAAAATCAGGTTGAGACATTAATCAAAAAAGGTAAAACCGGAGAGATTAAAGGCTTTACCAGTAATAAAACCGGGAAAAAGTTTGACGCTGCAATTGTTTTGCAGGATAAAACTACGGGTAAACTTGGGTTTCAGTTCAGTAAAAAATAAGGATTAACTCGATGAGTGAAAATGAAACGTTTGACGCAACAAAAAAGCTACTCCTGAATATTCGCTCTGTTCGTGTTTTTGCGCGAGAAACCAGCTTTGAACAACTGCTGGAAATGCAGGAAAAGCTTAACGCCGTGATCGAAGAACGTCGTGAAGAAGCAGAGCGTGAGGCAGCAGAACGCGCAGAGCGCGAAAGAAAGCGCCAGGAACTGCTCCAGTTGATTGCCGGAGAAGGTTTTTCACCGGAAGAACTGCTTGGCCTGTCCGAAGATGCGCAAAAAACACGCAAAAAGACGTTGCCAAAAGCGCCGCCTAAATATCAGTTTGATGAAAACGGCGAAACGAAATACTGGTCTGGTCGTGGCCGGACACCAAAACCAATCGACGAAGCGTTAAAAGCTGGCCGTTCTCTTGATGAGTTTCTCATCAAAAAAGATGCTTCCAGCACTGCTGGTGACGAACAGTAATCTAACAAGCCTCTGACACTGCGTCAGAGGCTTTTTTTTAGCAAAAAGGGCGCGGGGGGTTATGGTGAAGAAATCTTTGGATATCTTCGCGGGGATAAGGGAAGTAGTCTCTGATATCTTTGGTTTCTAACTTACCAGTGCAGTGATACGTCTGAAAATAGATCCACTCTGCTATTGTTTTGTAGATGTGATTTCCCATGTTCGCGCTTTGAGAACCATACTGCATGACTTGTGCATCCAGGTCATTACACATCTCCGGCGGAGTGAGTACATGATATGTCCTGCATAACAGCGGGCGGTAATTGTAGATTGAGCATGTTCCCTTCTCAGACAAAAACGGACATTTTGACTCATGCCCGGTCGTAAGCGGGTTGTCTCTGGCAGTAAGTTTACTTGCTTGTGCAATATGTGTTGCCTCAAGCGCGGTTAAATGAACATCCATTTTACAGCACGAAGAGCACCCCTTTTGACAGGAGGTAAACGTGCTCACAAATTCTTTGTTAAAACGATCCAAAAAGGCGTACATCTGTTTTAACTTGAGGTAAATATTACCGGATTGAGTATTGAGTTTATTTATGAGTGCCTTTAACTCATCGAAATACTTATCAGGTACGGGTTTCAGATTGGTATAGCCGGGTAATGTTTCGCCTGGCTCCAGGTGGATCACTGAGTTAGGTTTGATATCCATTGCTTTTGCTTCCTATATTCTTCTCGCGCTGGTTGTTCATTTGACACTAAAACAAGCGTCATACAATGGCAAGGTGTCAAGCCCAGCAGTAAATCACGCTTGCCAGCAAACCAGTTTCCTGCAGCCGGTTTGGCCGTTGATTTTTGCCAGCAATATTACCCGCTCGATGCCCGCCCTGGGCGTGAAATTGCCAGCAAAAAAGATTGCCGCTATCAAAGGTGTGGTTTATATTATCTGTATCGTACGATACAGATAATGGAGAAGCTTAATAGATGACTGAAAAAATCACTGACGAGGAACTGGCAGATTTGTTGGAGGCGCTCAAAAGAGCACATGGTATGGGCGTTTGTTCAAAGGCGGTTAAGCTGGCACAGCGTTGCGCTGATGTGTTCCCTGCTATTGTTGCAGAGTTACAGGAATATCGGAACGCCGCTAAGCGAACTTCAGCATGACAAGAGCCACGGAACGCGCTTACAGCGAGCTACAACAGGCGTTTGATTTCTATAACCAGCGCCTTTTTGACGGCGAACTCCCTGACTGTCTGATTACGTTCCAGCGCGGCAAGAACACAATGGGCTATTTCAGTTACAGGCGCTTTGTTGCTGCTGACGGCAGCGGCAGGATGATTGATGAAATCGCCCTCAATCCTGAATACTTCCCGGTGTACCCGCTTATTGAAGTCATGCAAACGCTGGTTCATGAGCAGTGCCATATGTGGCAGTACCACTACGGCAACCCGTCGCGTAAGACGTACCACAATGCGCAGTGGGCGGCAAAAATGGAAAGTATCGGACTTATGCCCTCCTCCACCGGGAGACCTGGTGGTGCGAAAGTCGGCCAGAAGATTAATGACTATCCGATCCCTGGTGGCCGCTTCCAGCGCGTCACACTGGAACTGTTCCAGGGGCAATTTGCTTTGAGCTGGTTTGATCGCTTCCCTGTCCAGGTCGAACAACAAAAAGATATGACCGCCGTAATAGAGCAATGGCGCGAAACGCTTGCTCTGGCGCATCAAAATGCTGAGGCCGGGATTGATATAGAAGCGGTGCTTTCTATGGCTCTGCTGCCGTCAGTGTCACCGCAGAACGGGAGCCATTCAGATGATATGGCCGGGAGCAATGACAATGATTTGTCAGTTGCAGCATTTGAGGACAAGCCAAAACGAAATAAAGTTAAATATCAGTGTCGCGGGTGTGGCGCTGCCGTGTGGGGCAAAGCCGGACTGAATATTGAATGCGGCGATTGCGAGCTGGCTTTCATCGAAAATTAATTGCCAGCAAATTTTCCCGGTCACATCTGTTGGCCAGTGTTTTTTGCCAGCAAAGTTTCTTCCCGGGTTCGCGCCGGCAGCGCAAAAATGACAGCAAAAGAGGGGTATCATGGGGCATTACACAATCAGAACGAATGACGACGAAGATCAGGCCATTAAAAAGGCGCAGGAAGCGACCGGACAGGCATCAGCCAGCAAAACCTTTATGACGGCTATCCTTGAGCTTCAGCGTAACAGAGACGAGATGGCGCAGCTACGGCGTGAACTGGCGCAGGAAAAAGCGCGGAGTCAGGAGCTGGTATCATCGGTAAAACAATTCCGTTCCAGCCTGAACAATCTGTTTGATCTGGCTGACAACCCTTAAATAACAAGGAGCGAAACGTGCATACCACAAATGCGATTATCCTGTGCCTGGTGTCATATCCCTGCATCGTTGCATGGGTTATCTATAAAAACAGATTTGTCGATTACTTGTTTTTAACTCTGCTTGCTTGTTTGGGGAGCATTTTTTCAGTCGTATTGTATAAACAGCCCGACTACTCATTGACCATATATCAGGCCGTTGCTGTCGGCTATGCTGCCGTGATCATGCCAACGGTGTTAGTTTTGAGTGTCGTTAATATCTTCATGGGAAAAGCAGAGAGAACGTGCAAATGAATACACTGGCTGCACTGGAAAATACGTTTCGTGATATGAGAAAGCATGGCTGCCAAACAGTCATGGTCACGCAGTCTTTAGCTGATTTTGGCCGCTACAGCTATAAACCGCGCCCTGCATTTCAGGACTGGATCGAACGGCTGAAGACTGGCGAACGTCTGCCGCGAGGCCGTTACTTTGTTGGCAAGAAGCCTGGTGGCCGCCTGGTGCTCATTGATGAATTGGGGGGAACATGGACAGAAAAAGTAACAGTGATTCATACCAACGCTGGATGATAGAGAAGGCTGACAAAAGGGAAAGGACGCAAATCAGTATGTCGTTCGTAAAGATGAAGGACGTACTTTTTAACGTGCTGGCTATCGGTACTGTTTTAGCAGCCCTGGTGGTGATCTTTTATGAAGTGCAAAGCAGCTTATAAATTGATGGCCGTTGACAATGAATGTCATACTACCTGACCGGGCAATGCCGGAAGATTTCTTTCACGGGTGATGGTTTGTGATCCCGGCATTGTTCCGGCGCTCTCTCGTAAATTCTCGCGCCCAATCCCCCTCGCAAAACCTCAGAATTCACGTAACGCACCGCGATTTCGGCAACCATCAACCCTAACGTCCTTATGTTGTTGGGTTTGCCGCAGAACAATTTATTCATTTAAAATAGATTTAAACGAAGCGGGAAACCGCAGACGTAAAAAAACCGACTGGTGAGGTCGGCTTTTTTACGGTTCCGGTGCGAGCTGGTAACTCAGCCCGGAAGGGAAACTCTCTACAACTGACAATAGTATGATAATCCGTGAAGCCTGATTATGCAATATGACGGGCAGTGACTGTGCGTTAACGGTTTGCCTGAACGTTAGATAAACGTATAATCAGAGGGTTAGCTCTGTGGTGAGTCTCTCCCTGCATTCCGCTAAATGCGGCATGAACAGGTTCAAAGTCCTGACAGGTAATACAGGTGGTGCTGGTTATCTGTGCTCTGGCAGGAGTGAGACTCTCTACAACTGACAAGACGAAGAGAAGCCGTGGTGACAGGCAGTGTAAGAGCAAGCCACGGTGTCTTTACTCCATTTATGGAGAAAACGGATGATTAACCTGTTAATCATCGTTCTGAGGGCGGTAGCGGCGCTTGCAAACGCGCTGATTGCCATTCTGGAACTGATCCGCCAGTTCATCGACTAATGAACACGGAAACGTAATTAAGGCCGGAGGAACACCACCTCCGGCCTTTAATAAAAATATAGTTTAGTTACAACATTCACTAGTCTGTACTAACCACCACACACCTGACCTTCTGCGCACAAGTTACCTTTAATCACTCCTAAACAGGCATTTCATGAAACTCCCCTGTTCTTGCATCGGTAACAGGGGTCTGACGCTCAGTGGAACGAAAACTCACGTTAAGCAACGTTTTCTGCCTCTGACGCCTCTTTTAATGGTCTCAGATGTCCTTTGGTCACCAGTTCTGCCAGCGTGAAGGAATAATGGCCGAGCATATTGATATGTCCGTGGCAAAGCGGGGAGAGGCGTGCGATATCTTCATCATTCAGTGTTTCACCCTGCGCCCGGAGATGATCCAGGGCTGCCTGCATATAAATAGTGTTCCATAACACGACGGCGTTAGTGACCAGCCCCAGTGTGCCCAGTTGATCTTCCTGACCGTCGGTATATCGTTTTCTTATCTCACCTTTTTGACCGTGACAGATGGCTCTGGCAACGGCATGGCGACTTTCTCCCCGATTAAGCTGGGTCAGAATGCGCCGGCGGTAATCTTCATCATCAATATAATTAAGCAGATACAGCGTTTTGTTGATGCGCCCCACTTCAATGATTGCCTGAGTCAGTCCGGAAGGACGTTCACTTTTCAGCAATGAACGGACCAGCACTGAAACCTGTACTTTGCCCAGCTTCAGGGAGCCAGCGGTCCGGATCATTTCGTCCCACTGAGGGGTTCTAGGGATTTTCCGTCCAAAAACGACAAAGTGCTCTGGAGGCCCCGCCGTCTGTGGCCTCCAGAGGGGTATTACTTTTTTCGAGATCCCTATTTGGGCTCTGTTTGAGTAAGATTTAGTCTTTTTGGGCTAAATCCATGGCATTCGAAGAACGTGTCCAAATCTTGTCCGAGGCAGAACAAGATGAGTTATATGGACCCCCCGCTTTCACCTCCGCCGACCAACGCTTCTTTTTCTCGCTGAACGATAAGGAACTGGCGATCGCTAAAAGCCTCCGTCATCGGGGCCAGCGTTACATGCTGGTGGTACTGCTGGGCTATTTCAAAGCCAAGCCGGTGGTGCTGAATCCCGGCTTTCATCAGATCAAGCAGGACCTCAAATACGTTTATCAAACCGTTCTACCAGGCCCAGGCTGTAGACCCTTTAATCTCACGCCAAAAGAGAACGAACGGATTTACCAACGTGTTTTCCAGCTCTGCAACTACCAGCGCTGGAATGTCAAAGACCATGGAGCGGCGTTGAGAGATTACTTATCCCAGCAAGCCAGAGCCTGGACAGCGCCTAGGCACCTCTTCGATGCGGCCAATGAATATTGTTCGGGGCAGAAGATCGCAATCCCTGCCTACAGCACGCTGCAAAAGATCATCAGTCAGGTGGTGGGAGACGAACAGGAACACATGGCCGCGCACCTTGAGCGTGCAATGTCACGCGGTCTTAAGCAAGCACTGGCGGAGCTCGTGAACGGCACAGGTCCACTGCCGTTCCGACAGTTGCGACAATCGGCTCGTAACTTCACCGGAACCGAGTTGGAGAAAGAACTGATTGTCTATCGCCATATCCAGCATTGGATGCCGGAAGTGGATCTGCTGTTGAGCACGCTATCACTGTCGCAGAAAAATCTGCAACACCTGGCAGAGAAAGTCGACTACTACGGTGCCAAACTGAAACGTCAAACCGTAGGCAGCCAATGGCTGTATTTATTGTGCTATCTTCAAACGCGATGGCAGCAAGCGCTGGAACGTATTGCCGATGGCTTTGTGCATCATGTCAGACAGACCAAACAGAAGGCAAAGGATTATGCGCAGGAAGCGGTGTTTAAGGATTGGCAAAAAGCAGCTAAAAATGTCAGCAAGGCAGCTGAAGTACTGCACCTGTTCATTGATGACAGCATTGATCTGCAACTACCGTTTGCAACAGTAAGACAGCAAGCACTGAGCCTGCTGACCAAAAGGGATCTGGAATCTGTATGTCTCTTCCTGAACGAGCAGCGACGATCGGTCGATGAAGCCATGTGGCAGTACTGCGACGAGAAAGAAAGTCTGCGGAAAGGTTTGCTGCGAGAGTTGTTCCTATGTCTGCGCTTCGAAGGCTGCGACGGCACCCAGCACTTAGCGGCCGCCTTGGCGAAAACACAAAACGAACTCAACGGCCAGGACGCTCAGTTGCAAACTGCCGACACCAGACTCCTTTCCAAAAAATCACGTGAATTCCTGCTGGATGGTGAAGGGAATATCCTGATCGATCGTTATGAGTGGTTCCTCTATCAACAGATTCCTGATCGCCTGAATGGCCAGCTGACGCTGCCTGATATCACTAAATACCGGGCACTCGACGCCGACCTGATCGACGGGGAACATTGGCGAAAAAACAAATATACGCTGCTTCAACAGAGCCATTTTACAAAATTAGCGGAGGAGCCTGAAAAGCTGATCAAACAGATGGCCATGGAATTGGATACCCGTTTGTACGAAGTCGGCGAATATCTTGAACAGGAAGACAACCGGAATATCATCTTGCGTAATCCGCAGGGTAAACGCTTCTGGCGCCTGCCTTCGGCCAGCAAACATCATCTGGTCAACAATCCCTTCTTCCAGCAAATTCCCACAACGGGGATTGCGGATGTACTGCGCATGGTTGATCGTGACACCGGTTTCATTGACTGCTTCGCTCATGTGCTGGGTTCCCAATCCAGAAGCCGTTCCCATGAATATGACCTGTTGGCAATTCTGGTCGGCAATGCAACCAATCAAGGCATTTACGGCATGGCACAGATCTCTGATCGTACCTATGATCAGCTCAGCACTATCCAGGCGAACTATCTTCGCCTGGAAACATTGAATGCTGCTAACGACAACATCAATAACGCGACAGCCAAGCTACCCATCTTCCGGTACTACAACATCCAGGAAGATGTGATCCACGCCAGTGCCGATGGTCAAAAGTTCGAAGCCCGGCGCGAGACCTTCAAAACCCGTTATTCGTCGAAGTACTTTGGCACTCAAAAAGGTGTTTCTGCCATGACCTTGATCGCCAATCACGCTGCGATCAACGCCAGAGTGATCGGCGCCAACGAACATGAATCGCACTACATCTTTGATTTGTTGATGAGCAATACGTCAGACATCATTCCGGATGTGCTCTCAACCGATACCCATGGGGTGAACCATGTGAACTTCGCGTTACTGGATCTGTTCGGATACCAGTTTGCCCCACGCTATGCCCAGGTTGGCAAAGTGATCAATGACATGTTTGATGTCAAGGAAGACAAAGAACACCGAATTCAGCTGTGCTTAAAAAAGCCAATCAATACCCATCGTATTGCGCAGCACTGGGATACCATCCAACGGATTGCAGTATCACTTAAGCAGCGGAAAACAACGCAAGCCACCTTGGTGAGAAAGCTCTCGGAGTACAAGCGCAATCACCCGCTGCTGGAAGCCCTGACGGAATACAATCGCCTGGTGAAAGCGAATTATCTACTGTGCTACATCGATGATGCCAGTTTAAGAAACTATGTTCAGCGCGCGCTGAACCGGGGAGAGGCCTATCACCAACTGCGTCGGGCCGTGAGCAGCGTCAATGGGGATCAGTTCCGGGGCAGTTCAGACGAAGAAATCCAGCTATGGAATGAGTGCGCTCGCCTGGTCACCAATGCCATCGTTTACTTCAACTCCAGGATACTCAGCCAGCTGTTGACCAGCTTCGAATACCAAGGAGATACCAAGAGAATAGATATCGTCAAACAGGCATCCCCTGTGGCCTGGCACAACATTAACCTCAAGGGGACTTACCACTTCGAATTGAGCGAAAAATTGCCAGATCTGGAGGAGCTTATGCGCTCAATCGAGGGATATTTACCCGTCAGCGAAAAGTAATACCCCTCTGGAGGCCACGGACGGCGCGGCCTCCAGAGCACTTTGTCGTTTTTGGACGGAAAATCCCTAGAACCCCATTATCTAAAAATACTTAATTGTCTTTTAACGTCGCTAAATTTTAAATAAATAAGTGAAGAGTGTTAGTGGAGCCACTGATTTAAAGTTGGCAGAGTAAAACTTGAAGTGCGACATAAACCACCTAATTAATTTAAAGGGTTTATGGAGTATATAAAATTGTCATACCATCATCTTAACTTTGAAGATCGTACTGCATTAATGCTTGAGTCAAGAAAAGAAGGCTTTTCAGCCAGAAAATTTGCTGAACTCATTAAAAGACATCCTAGTACGATCTATCGTGAGCTTAAAAGAAATAGCATCAATGACGTTTATCAAGCTCGATATGCTTCTGATAACACCTTCGCTAGACGTAGACGTGGTCACAGAAAACTCAAAATCGATTCAATCCTCTGGAAATTTATTGTTGAAGCGATCCGTTGTTTATGGTCTCCTCAGCAAATAGCAAAGCGTTTAAAGACATTTCCTGATTTGGATCAAACAATGAATGTAAGCCATACAACGATTTATTCAACGATACGAGCATTACCAAAGGGTGAGTTGAAAAAAGACTTATTATCCTGTCTACGTCATGAAAATAAAAAGCGAAAAGCTAACGGTGAACCTAAAAAAGATTCTATATTACAGGATATTAAAACTATTCATGAGCGCCCAGCCGAAGTTCAAGAAAGAAAAATACCGGGTCATTGGGAAGCTGATTTAATTAAAGGTAAAGACAATAAAAGTTCGATAGCAACACTTATTGAACGAAATACACGGCTCTGTATCTTGGCAACATTACCTGATGCAAAGGCAGAATCAGTGCGCAAGGCTTTAACTGAAGCTCTGAAATATTTACCTGCAGAACTGCGTAAAACGTTGACCTATGACCGTGGACGTGAGATGTCAGAACATAAAATACTCGAAGAAGATTTAGGCATAGATGTATATTTCTGTGACCCACATTCACCCTGGCAAAAAGGCACATGCGAAAATATGAATGGTTTAATTAGGCAATATTTACCTAAAGGGATTGATTTAAATCAGGCAGATCAGCATTATTTAAATCAAGTTGCCATGTCACTGAATACTCGTCCTAGAAAGGCGTTAGATTGGCTTACACCATTAGAGAAATTTGCTCAGCTTGTTGATTATCATATGGCTTTTGAAACTGTCGCACCTCATGTTTGAATTCGCCCCATATTTTTGCTACAGTGAACCAAATTAAGATCATCTATTTACTAGGCCTCGCATTTGCGGGGTTTTTAATGCTGAATAAAAGGAAAACTTGATGGAATTGCCCAATATTATGCACCCGGTCGCGAAGCTGAGCACCGCATTAGCCGCTGCATTGATGCTGAGCGGGTGCATGCCCGGTGAAATCCGCCCGACGATTGGCCAGCAAATGGAAACTGGCGACCAACGGTTTGGCGATCTGGTTTTCCGCCAGCTCGCACCGAATGTCTGGCAGCACACTTCCTATCTCGACATGCCGGGTTTCGGGGCAGTCGCTTCCAACGGTTTGATCGTCAGGGATGGCGGCCGCGTGCTGGTGGTCGATACCGCCTGGACCGATGACCAGACCGCCCAGATCCTCAACTGGATCAAGCAGGAGATCAACCTGCCGGTCGCGCTGGCGGTGGTGACTCACGCGCATCAGGACAAGATGGGCGGTATGGACGCGCTGCATGCGGCGGGGATTGCGACTTATGCCAATGCGTTGTCGAACCAGCTTGCCCCGCAAGAGGGGATGGTTGCGGCGCAACACAGCCTGACTTTCGCCGCCAATGGCTGGGTCGAACCAGCAACCGCGCCCAACTTTGGCCCGCTCAAGGTATTTTACCCCGGCCCCGGCCACACCAGTGACAATATCACCGTTGGGATCGACGGCACCGACATCGCTTTTGGTGGCTGCCTGATCAAGGACAGCAAGGCCAAGTCGCTCGGCAATCTCGGTGATGCCGACACTGAGCACTACGCCGCGTCAGCGCGCGCGTTTGGTGCGGCGTTCCCCAAGGCCAGCATGATCGTGATGAGCCATTCCGCCCCCGATAGCCGCGCCGCAATCACTCATACGGCCCGCATGGCCGACAAGCTGCGCTGAGCCATGGCTGACCACGTCACCCCCAATCTGCCATCGCGCGATTTCGATGTGACAGAGGCGTTTTATGCGAAGCTGGGCTTTGCGACGAGTTGGAAGGATCGCGGCTGGATGATCCTGCAGCGCGGCGGTTTGCAGCTCGAATTCTTCCCCTATCCTGACCTCGACCCAGCTACGAGCTCGTTCGGCTGTTGCCTGCGGTTGGATGATCTCGATGCCATGGTGGCATTGGTGAACGCGGCGGGAGCCGAGGAAAAAAGCACCGGCTGGCCGCGCTTCAAAGCTCCGCAACTGGAGGCGAGCGGCCTGAGGATCGGCTACCTGATCGATCCCGACTGCACGCTGGTGCGGCTGATCCAGAACCCCGACTGACCGCATGCCCGCGAAAATCAAGATTTGCGGGATCAGCACACCCGAGGCGCTCGATGCGACCATCGCGGCGCGGGCGGACTATGCCGGGTTGGTGTTCTATCCAGCGTCGCCCCGTGCGGTTACGTCGAATGTCGCGGGCGCTTTGACATCGCGCGCAGCTGGCCAGATCGCCATGGTCGGTTTGTTCGTCGATGCGGATGATGCTGTCATCGCCGACGCACTGGTGGCAGCCAAGCTGAACGCGCTGCAGCTGCACGGTTCGGAATCGCCCGAACGCGTGGCCCAGTTGCGCGCGCGGTTTGGCAAGCCGGTGTGGAAGGCGCTGCCCGTCGCCAGCGCCAGCGATGTCGCACGCGCCGCAGCCTATGCCGGGGCGGCGGACTTGATCTTGTTCGACGCCAAGACCCCCAAAGGCGCGCTGCCCGGCGGCATGGGGTTGGCGTTCGACTGGTCGCTGCTGGCCGGATATCGCGGTGCCTTGCCGTGGGGGCTGGCAGGCGGGCTAAATCCGACGAATGTTGCCGAGGCGATTGCGCGCACCGGAGCGCCGCTGGTCGATACCTCCAGCGGCGTCGAAAGCGCGCCGGGCGTCAAGGATACCGACAAGATTACCAATTTCGCCTTTGCGGTGCGCTTGGCCTAAATCGCGTCGATCAATAGGCGTCGTTCAGCGCAAAGATCGGCTTGCGGGTGCGCCACTGCCCTCGGGTGAAGTCGGGAAAATCTAACGTGCGATTGCCCTCAGCAATCGATTGTTCCGACAGAGGCGTGATCGCGCTCCAGGCCAGCGCGTCGTAAATGTCGATTGGCATCGGGGCCTTGGCCTTCAGCGCCTCGACAAAAGCGTGGATCACGAACCAGTCCATCCCGCCATGCCCGGCCCCTGCCGCCAGATCGGCGTAGCGTTTCCATAGCGGGTGATCGTATTTCGCAAACCAGCCCTCGGCAGGCTCCCAGCGGTGCGGCTGTGGGCTCTTGCCCTCCAGATAGATCGACTTGTTGACGTCCATCCACAGCCCCTCGGTGCCTTGCACCCGAAAGCCGAGAGAATAGGGGCGCGGCAGCGAGGTGTCGTGGCACAGCATGATCGTTTCACCATTAGTGCAGCCGATCATGGTGTTGACCACATCACCCAGTGCGAATTTCACCTCGGCGTTGGGATGATCGGCAGAGCCGTTCTTGACGACATAATCATGCAGCCCGCGCGCCTTACAGCCGAAGCCGCCAGCGCCCGCTTCGCCCGGCAACGCGACCTTCAGGGTGCGGGTCTGCGGCGGGTAGCACACGCCGGCATCGGCGCAGCCCTGGTACTTCACGGTCAGGGTGGTCGCGCTCGCGCCGGCCGCGGGCGTGCCGGTGAGGGTGCCGAGCAATTCCTTGCGGTAGGTTTCGACGTCGCCGAAGAATTCGTCGCGGTAGGCCTTGCCCTTCGGCAGCGCCATGGTCGCGCCGGTGAAGGCGGCATCGGCCTTGACCGAGGTGCGGTGCCGGTACAGGTAATAGCCGTCGGCGATCCGCCAGCGCACCTCGATGCGGTCCGGCGCGGTGGCCTGCGCGGACAGGACGAAGACCTCGTCGACCGGCGGCAGTTCGAAGTCCTGGGCGACGGCCGAGGTCGCGGGCAGCGCAAGCAGCAGGGCGAGCCCGGCCAGCCAGCGGCGCAGGCGGATCGTGGATGCGGTCATTGGCTCAGTTTACCGGTCGGCTCTCGGCGGCCAGCCATTGCAGGTATTCGGGCAGGCCGGACGCGGCTTCGACCGCGAGCAGCTCCGGGAGTTCGTAGGGATGCAGTTGGCGCAGGCGTTCCTGCAGGGCGGGGGGCACTGTTGCAAATAGTCGGTGGTGATAAACTTATCATCCCCTTTTGCTGATGGAGCTGCACATGAACCCATTCAAAGGCCGGCATTTTCAGCGTGACATCATTCTGTGGGCCGTACGCTGGTACTGCAAATACGGCATCAGTTACCGTGAGCTGCAGGAGATGCTGGCTGAACGCGGAGTGAATGTCGATCACTCCACGATTTACCGCTGGGTTCAGCGTTATGCGCCTGAAATGGAAAAACGGCTGCGCTGGTACTGGCGTAACCCTTCCGATCTTTGCCCGTGGCACATGGATGAAACCTACGTGAAGGTCAATGGCCGCTGGGCGTATCTGTACCGGGCCGTCGACAGCCGGGGCCGCACTGTCGATTTTTATATCTCCTCCCGTCGTAACAGCAAAGCTGCATACCGGTTTCTGGGTAAAATCCTCAACAACGTGAAGAAGTGGCAGATCCCGCGATTCATCAACACGGATAAAGCGCCCGCCTATGGTCGCGCGCTTGCTCTGCTCAAACGCGAAGGCCGGTGCCCGTCTGACGTTGAACACCGACAGATTAAGTACCGGAACAACGTGATTGAATGCGATCATGGCAAACTGAAACGGATAATCGGCGCCACGCTGGGATTTAAATCCATGAAGACGGCTTACGCCACCATCAAAGGTATTGAGGTGATGCGTGCACTACGCAAAGGCCAGGCCTCAGCATTTTATTATGGTGATCCCCTGGGCGAAATGCGCCTGGTAAGCAGAGTTTTTGAAATGTAAGGCCTTTGAATAAGACAAAAGGCTGCCTCATCGCTAACTTTGCAACAGTGCCACAATGTGCGTAATGACCCCCCTGACCTCCAACCCGTCCTCATCGTCATCAGGTATAGCCCTGAAGTTATCCAGCTTATCGAGTTCCTGGAGACACCGCTTGGGGTGTAGTCGCAATCGCATGATCCTGAATTCTTGTTCCAGGACACAGAGCACCAAAGACCCGTCAACGGGCGTGCCCCCAAAATCTACTATGAGCAGCGCACCAGGCTTTATCCCTTCCCGGAAAGAGTAGGTATCACTTCGAAAAAAGAATACTCCCGGCGCTCCTGTATTACAGTGCTGATCGAGTGACAGCCTGTTTTCCTGGTAGTCGGTTGCTGGCGATGGAAAACCCATTTTTAACGGCCTCCGTTGGGGTTAAAAAGCATGAATGTCCGGTTCTCTCCTTCCTGAGTGGAAATGTCTTTAAAAACGGTCACGTAGGTTTCAATCCACTGATTTGCTTGGCGACAACTCCAGTGAAAATTAATCAGCGCAAGCTGGCTGACAAAGGCTTCTGTCGTAACTGTCTGACGACCGTTCGGCTCACGCTTAATGCTCGCACGCCAGGCTGAGTCAATTTCATAGTGTCTAGGCATGAAAAACCTCCGATCAATATAGCTGTATGCATATGGGTCTTCCCTTGTTGTGGTGGCTGAAGGCATGATAATGGTGTATTTAATCGCCAGAGGTCACCGCCATGGACGAAAAGTCCCTCTACGCTCATATTCTCAACCTGTCCGATCCGTGGCAGGTAAAGTCCCTTTCTCTCGATGAAAATGCCGGTTCTGTTACTGTCACTATTGAGATCGCTGAAAACACCCGGCTAGCCTGTCCGACCTGCGGTAAATCCTGTTCTGTTCACGATCACCGTCATCGTAAATGGCGCCATCTTGATACCTGCCAGTTCACCACTATTGTTGAAGCCGATGTTCCACGAATTATGTGTCCGGAGCATGGCTGCCTGACGTTGCCTGTTCCGTGGGCTGGCCCCGGAAGCCGGTATACGTTGCTATTCGAATCGTTCGTTCTCTCATGGCTGAAAATCAGCACCGTTGATGCTGTCAGGAAGCAACTTAAGCTCAGTTGGAATGCGGTTGACGGCATTATGACCCGGGCAGTTAAGCGAGGTCTTGCCCGGATAAAAAAGCCATTATCCGCCCGTCATATGAATGTGGATGAGGTCGCCTTTAAAAAAGGACATCGTTACATAACGGTGATCTCCGATCGCGATGGTCGGGCGCTGGCCTTAACGGATGATCGCGGCACAGAGAGTCTTGCCGGCTATCTTCGCACGCTCACTGATGGGCAGTTGCTGGCTATCAAAACGCTCTCAATGGACATGAACGCGGGCTATATAAGAGCAGCGCGTATCCACTTACCCAGTGCGGTTGAGAAAATCGCCTTTGACCGCTTCCATGTGGCGAAGCAACTGGGCGAGGTAGTTGATAAAACCCGTCAGAATGAACATCCGCACCTCCCTGTTGAAAGCCGACACCAGGCAAAAGGAACCCGCTTCCTGTGGCAGTACAGCGATAAGTGGATGACCGAATCCCGGCAGGAAAAGCTGATGTGGCTGCGTGCACAGATGAAGCTGACGAGCCAGTGCTGGGCGCTGAAAGAGCTGGCAAAGGATATCTGGAACAGGCCATGGAGCGAGGAAAGACGGAGTGACTGGCAGAGATGGTTGGCGCTGGCGGCTAACAGTGACGTTCCCATGATGAAAAATGCCGCGAAAACGATAGGAAAAAGGCTGTACGGGATCCTGAATGCGATGCGACACAGTGTCTCAAACGGAAATGCGGAGGCACTTAACAGCAAGATCAGGCTGCTGAGGATAAAAGCCAGGGGATACCGAAACCGGGAGCGCTTTAAACTGGGGGTGATGTTCCACTACGGAAAGCTGAATATGGCGTTCTGAGCCTTCCCACCATGATCGGGGAAGACCCATGCATATACAGTATAAAGAATCAGTTTTATTCTTCAACACACTGTTTATTATGTTGTAACTACTCCCTACCTTCAGGTTCATGGTTCATTTTGTTAACGGTCTGTTGCTTCACAGCTTTGCTGATAGTCGCCCGGCTACAACCCAGCACTTTTTGAATCTGGCTCCAGGAGCTGCCGCTCGCAATCAGCCTGTTTATGGCGTCATAGCGAGACTGATTAACCTGGCGGCCTTTATACTTCCCTTCCCTTTTCGCCCTGGCGATCCCCTGCTGCTGCCGTTCCCGGCGCTGTTCATAGTCTCGCCTGGCGACGGCGGCCAGCATATCCAGCAACATATCGTTTATGGCCGAAAACATTCGGCTGTCAAAATCATTGTGACCCGATGCGAGCCAGGTTGTCGGAACGTTGACGGCCACAACCCGGATATCTTTCTGCCGGATCATTTTCTTCAGTGTGTTCCAGTCCTCCCCTACCAGGCGTGAAAGCCTGTCCACATCCTCTACCAGCAAGATATCGTTTTGCTGACAATCTTTCAGGAGCCGGAACAACTCAGGGCGTTCAAGCTTAGAACCTGATTCATTTTCAATGTAGTAGTTACAGATGCTCAGGCCGCGCTCGATGGCGAAGGTATTTATCGTGTCCAGGGCGCGTGTTGCATCCTGTTCAGTCGTGGATGCGCGTAAGTAAGCTCTGACAAAGCCTTTCGGTACTGTTTGAGTCATTATAGGGAACCAGTTCATTTTGAGTTAACCAGACACACCCATACAGTACCCATTTCAGTTGGTTCAGGGAAGGCACACTCAAAAAGAACCAGCAAACAGACCCCAGCCCTATAGTGACAACGTCACACTAAAAATTTACAACATAAAGATGATGTAAAGACACACCAAGATTTACACCATAAAGCGCACATAAAGACACAGCAACATTTACCATGTAAAGACACCATAAAGATAAATATATCTTTATTTGTGCTTTACATGGTAAAGCCATTGCATTATAAAGACACTGTAAAGACAAAAGTATCTTTACGAAAAACACACCATGTAAAGACATTCATATCTTTACATGAGCTTTACAACATAAAGAGAGGGATTCTGAAATGGGTAAAATCTTGCTTGTCGTATCAGATAAAGGTGGGGTAGGCAAAAGCACCTACGTGGCTAACACAGGCTCAATGCTGGTCAACAAAGGTAAGTCGGTAATTATCCTGAAGACAGATAAAAACCACGATCTGTTGAGCTGGAACGAAAAGCGGACAGATAACGGCTTACTCACTATCCCGGTTCACGCAGCTTACGGAAACGTCAGCAACGAAATTAAGCGCCTTAGTAAGCTGTGTGAAGTTCTCATTGTCGATTGCCCCGGCCACGACAGCCAGGAGTTCCGTAGCGCCCTGACAGTATCAGATATCGTGGTGACACTGGTTAAGCCGTCCTCTGATTTCGAAAGCGAAACACTGACCAGTGTTACAGAGAAAATCCGCACCGCTCAGAAAGCTAACGCAGCTCTGGAACCGTGGGTGCTGTTCACCAGAATCAACTCAGCGAAACCCCGCCACAGAAAAGCGGCCATTGATCTGGATAAATTACTGCGTTCGGACAACATCTGGATTCAACCTCTGAAAACCCGGATATCCGAGCTGGATGTGTATGAAAGCGCCTGTAATGAAGGGGCAGGGGTACATGACGTTAGCCGGGCATCGAGCCTTTCAACAGCGAAAGCACAGATTGAACTTGTGGCACAGGAAATTGGCATTTTATAGAAATATCAACAATATTCATCGAAATCTTTACATTGTAAATACACCATAAAGATACTATGATATTTACAATTAATGCATACCGTACAAGGGGAAATTTTCATGGCTTTAAAACTAAACCGCCCGAACATCGATGAATCTCAGCAACCAGCAACAAACGCAGAAACCGCGCGTTTTATCTCCGGCGCTACCAGAGCGCCTGTAGCGGGTAAACCAAAGTTGATGAACTTCAGACTGCCAGCGTACTTTGAGGAGATCCTGGAAGCGGAGGCGCAGAGAACAGGCCAGAGCAAGACAACCGTTCTAAAGGCAGCGCTGGCCGCATTCGATAACCTGGACGAGAACCTGAAAAACCACTGGCTGCTTGAATCTGCAAAATTAGGGTAGCGTTATGGCTAAGAAAAAGAGATATGTTGTGATGGTTAGAGATAAACCAAATACAGCGGCAATCAGCGATTATTAGCCTGGTTAGTATGGTTCGCTAACAGGCATAATAAGGCCGTTGCCTATGACTGCGGAGAATGGATTGTCGAACCATCACATTGGTTAAGAATTGGAAATCCAAAATAGAAAGAAACCTAAGGAAAGAAAAATGTTCATATTCAGATATATTAAAACTCTTATTAATATCTACTTGTTATACATCCAACCGATATTGGGGATGTTCCTTATAGGTATAGGCTTATGGGGGTTCTATGCACCTGATGAGGGAACTTGTACTAATCTCAATATTGAGTTATGCGCTGTATCAGCTATTGATGTTCTGAAGCCTGCTATTTTTGTATTTTTAGGCATTATTACCGTTGCCGGATGGTACTTTACCGAACTTCAGCCGAAGCTAAGGGGGGAGGGCAAGTATATGAAGGTAAAAACAGGTGTAAAACCGGAAGATTTCGTTAAGTAAAAACCGAGCCTAAAGACGTTAACCGTGGGGGATTTATGAATAAATCATGGCTTGAACAACAGGTGCAAAATGAAAAATTAAAAAAAGTACAGGAAGAGAAAAAAGATGGCACTATCCAAAAAGGATTGTACAGGGTTCGTATAAAAGACAAATACAGGTGGGATTTGTGGGAAAATGATTTCAGAGTTGTTATTGCTTATTCGAAAGATGATGCAGAGCTAAAATTTACAGAAATGACAGGTTTTAATGAGCATTACTATATAGAAAGCATTGAAAAAATAGTGCTTTCAGATATAGAAAAAATCTTACTGGAAAACTGAAAAGATAGTTATCCAGAGGTTTAGTTAAATAATGGCGTCAGTTTTTCAACCAGTAGCAGATCGCTTAAACCGTCTAAAGAAACAACTTCTATACCAGAATCAACAAGTGAATCAACTCCACATACTTCACCGAAGCCGATAACCATAATCGGCTTTCGGTCTATCAAATCAAAAATCACCAAAGGCAATATTACACTGTTAATCGCTTCAAACTCCTGAAAAAACATTTCAGAGCCGTATTCGCTGGCAGGAAAAAGAATCTCACTTAATCTCAAACCATAAAAAATATGGTAGTGTTCTTTAAGGTTATCCTTTAAAATATTAACAGCCTTAGAATATTTTTCGTTAATAAACTCTTTAACCTGATATTTCATAACTCTCTCCAACAAGAACCGACTGTAGGTCACCGGGCAAACGTTGCGGAATGGCGTCAGAGACGTCATTTTGCGGCGTTTGCCCTATCCTGCATCGCAGTGAAAAGAACTCGCCTCGTGCGCTATGATTAACCGATGATAAAAGGCTGAAAGAAGCACTGCAAGCCGACTGGATAACATTGTTGCTTCACGGCTGATCATCATTGGTTGCCTCAGTGCTAGTGTGCTTTGCATCAGGAACCAGAAGACGATACCACGGCATTTTTTTGTTAAGCAGCTCCATCAGGGGAGTGGCAAACAAACTCAATCCCCACAGCGTTACGATTACTGGAATCGTGAAATTTTGCGGCGTCCAGAACTGGCGCTCAAGGTGGAACCATGTAACAACACAGAGCATTCCACCAATCCAGAAAATAGCTTTACTGAAAGCCCCCAGGACTGCCAGAGAAATAACAGAGACTAAATGCAGTGCGCCAGCCGTAGCAAGACGTAGATAAAACCAGAACCATTTAGCGTGCCGGATAACCGGGTTACCGTTCGTTTCTCGCAATCGTTTTTTACGTTCCCGGATGATTTCTTTTTTCAGCTTACTTCGTTCGGCTCCCTGCGGAAACTCATATATTTTAGCCATGTTTTGCCTCACTTATTCTTTTTTGGTGGAACGACTTTGTCAAACTCCTCTAAAAATGCCATATCATCTTCCGAAAAGGATGAGGATTTTTCATTTATACTAAACTCAAATCTAAGCATGTGAGCCATTCTCCCTTTTTTCCCAACAACAGAGAAAGATAACTGATTTATTTCCGTTTTCTCAATTATCTCATTAATGCTTTTATTGATAACATCACGAACAAAAAATGAGTATTTAGGATACTTATATTTCTTCTCCCCTTCCTCAATAGTATAAAGTCCCATTTCCTCTTTTAAATCATCCACGGATATATCAAAAGATTTTTTTGAACTATTCTGACTGTAATATTTCCTAATGACTTGATAAAGGTTTGTTGAGTTTACACTGTTCAACAACACAACTGATTTCAATACCTGAGTGGTATATCTATTTTCAGAACCAATCAACTTAGAAAAATATCGCTTAGCTGTATTTGTGAATTTTATCCGTACAGTTGCAAGATGATCGTAATAGGCACAGAATTCTGTTAAGTTTAAATCCAAGCGATCAGGTATTTTATTCTTAGATGATAGTATCCCAAGTTCATCAGCCAAATTTTTTAAATCATCTCTGTTTAAAACTAACGTAGTTGAAGAAAGAACTTTAGCTCCCTCTTTCAGAGCTGCATAAGAGGCATATTTATCTAAAGAAGTAGCTTTTGAAAAAAAGTCAGCATCAACCTCCAAAATATCATCATCTAACATTTCCTTTGTATCAATCTGGCAAAGAGCCAGAAAAAGCACTCTTTTTGCTGAAAGGGAAAGGGATGCAAGAGTTACCCCAACTTCATTTCTATGTCTAACTTTCGTTAATCCCGTTACTGTCTTCACGATAAGCCTCATATAACCTTTCCTATGTAGGCAAATCATAACCCCACAAAGGTTGTAATTCAAGACAACAATACAACCTTTAATTAAAAAACCTCTCACCTTTAGATATGAAGATCTGAGGATCTTCATATCTAAAGATAGCAACAACCGCATGTTTCACTTGATGTTCAGTCAAACTGTGGAAACCGTTAAAAATCTTCTCACCTTACGTGAAAAATCCTCTCATCTTTAGTGAAAAATCTAACTACCTTAACTTAAAAATCTTCTCACCTTACGTGAAAAATCCTCTCACCTTACGTGAAAAATCCTCTCACCTTTAGCAATTTTTTTCCATAATTTTCAGGTAATTGAAGCGAGCTAAGTTTTTAAGTTTTTAAGATCAAGAAGAAAATATAAGGCTTTTAATGCACAGCGTCTGTGGATAACTCAGCATAAATCCAGAGGATAGATCCGTCTGGCCTCCCTGAGCACTGCACCACCAAAAATTGAGCAAATATTAACCTTAGCGCGTAAGTGCTCTATTGAAACCCCGTGGAAATTCCGCTTCCTCGCTCACTCGCGGGCTTCGCCCTGTCGTTCGGCTGCGGCGAGCGGTGTAATCTCTCTAAAAGATCCAGACGGGATCCTTTTCCGATCCAATTCTTAAATGCTCTCAAAAGCCCTCAGAGGCGTTTTAACCGCTTTAACCCGGTCATGGTTCAACGGAGCGGGTAAAATGCGCTTAGAACGTCATACAGCTCGTTTTTAACCTGATCCCTAATCAGGGGGTATAACAGAGGCGGCCAAAAAATCCGGCCTTGCTCGTCAGAGTATCTACCGCGCATTATCCCCGAACGGAAACCCGACCATCACAACACTTGCACAGCTTGCAGCAGTAGCCGGGTTACAGTTCACTCTCAGTAAGCCCAACCACTAACCTTTCAGACAAGCCCCTCATACCGGGGGGATTATTTCTTATGCCAGCAAAATTTCACGACCGGCGAGGATGGCCAAGTGTTTTTTGCTGGCAATTTTCGTGCAGCAGCTGGCGCCCGGATTCATTTTTTGCTGTCAGGCATCAATCGGTTTCAGCAACCCGCCCCGTAATTCGCTGCTAACGCATCTCATAACGCGCAGATACAGCGCCCCGCGCCAGTGTTTCACACTGACCCGGCGTACCGTTCGCAAGCTCACGCGCTAACTGCGACAGGCTAAACATCGTCTGATAGTCAGAAATTGGCCTGGCAGGGGTGAGGGGGGTTATCGCTCTCATTCGGGCTTGTTGGTTCGCCAGTCCTGGCGAACGTCTCCGGCGCGATGTTACGACAGCGCATTATGTAACTACAGTTCGCGCCTCTTTCGGAAATCCCTTCATGCGCGGTAAAGCAATATACATCTTTATGTAATCTTTACAATGTAAAGCATTAAAAATGATTCCATAACCATCATTTGATGGTATAATGAATTTGTTGGTTGGGAATGGTTCCCTGCCAGATTCCAGAAGCCCACACGGGCGGGAGCGAAAAATGAATATTCAGGAAGCATTAAACGTTTTTGGTTTATCCGGTGATCTGACTGAAAAGGACATCAAGGCGGCATACAAAAAAGCGGCTTTAAAATATCATCCAGACCGCAATCCATTGGGTGCCGAGCTGATGAAAGCAGTAAATGCTGCGTTTGATTTTCTCATGGCTAACATTGATAAAATCAATCAGTTTCAAAGCACTGATGAAAACGCACGTTACAACTACGGTGAAGATCTGGAAAAAGTTCTGAATACGCTTTCCGGCCTTACAGGGATTGTCTATGAAGTTATTGGTAATTGGGTCTGGATTAGCGGAGAAACTAAAGAACACAAAGACATTTTAAAGGAAATGGGCTGTAAGTGGGCATCTAAGAAAAAACAATGGTTTTACCGTCCTGAAGAACACAAAAGCCGCTGGAACCGTAAAGAACACAGCATTGAAGAAATTCGTGAAATGTATGGTACAGCGGGTAAACGTAAGGCGTCAGGCTGGACACGTGTAGAAGCAAGCGCATAACCGGAATGGGGGCGAAAGCCCCCTAGAACATGGCAAAGATTGATTCGGAGACACGTTGATGAAAAACAAGACCATAACGGAAGCGGAGCTGATAAACATTTTTGAAAGTTACGGAGCCTACATTTGCCCGGATGAGATCGAAGTTACAGCCAAAGAATGCAATGAAAATGGTTCAGTCTTGCACCGTGGCTTAAACGCAGAAGGATGGGCGCATCTTTTTGCGAAGGAAGAAGCATATCAGCAGGAATGCGAAGCCCAGGAAGCTGCAAGTGATGATGGACACTTTGATGAATAGTCTTAAAACTGCCGTAATTCGATTTACGGCTTTTTTATTGAGTTCAAAAGGCTGAATCGATGAAAGAACAGAAAAATTTCTTTGAACGGTATAAACCGGTGTTTGAAATCGTTTGTCGAATCCTGGGGAACGGCTGGCGTGTAAATCTGCTCGATGATTGCCAGTACAGGATTAAGCTAACCTCACCTGATTTTAAAAATTACTCTATACATATTCGAATGGAGAAAGGAAGGTTAGTTATCATTGGAAGCGTAGATAGTCGCAGCTGGAGAAGTCCTTACCATACTTGCACAGTATCGCCAGAGCGTAACCCTGTAGAAATCGCCGCCGATATTGAAAAGAAAATCCTGTCGGATGCTTTAGATAATGTAGATATGGCGCGAGAGTATGAACAACAGTTACAGCAAAAACGCGAGAAAAAACTGATCCTGAAAGGAATGCTATCTCGTTTAGTGCATCTTGAAAGCTGGCATGGGACATTGACCGGGTTTAAAGTTGAGAATGGGTTAGATGGTAACGTATCAGAACGGGGCGACGGATATGAAATGGTAATTCGTGGCCTGAGTGTAGATCAGCTCATAAAGGTAGCGGGGTTTATTAAACAGCTATGAGGCAAAAAATGAATGAAGTCCTGAGCGACAGGAAAAACAAAGGTAATGTAACATACAGGATTGTTGTGTCTGAAGATGCAACACGTTTGTTTATTGAACTTGAAAAACTGATGAAGGTACGCTCTAAAGAAGCGGATAAAAAAACAACTAAAAAGATTGTTTTCCAAAAATCATTTTATTACGAAGAATTCTCGAACGTTAAAGATGAAATTGATGATCCAATTTTATTGAAATTCTATACAGATACTATTGTGAAGGTACAAAATCATGAGTTTTAAGCCAACACCTGAAGAGGTGAAACAAGCACGTATTAAAGCTGGCTTTACGCAGCAGGAAGCCGCTGAACGGTTTGGTTTTACGTTATCAGCCTGGCAAGCCAAAGAAACATCCGGTAAAACGTCTCGTGGTTTAGCCGCTGGTACGTATGAATTACTTTTGCTCCTGGCTGATGAACATCCAGATTACCAGCTCGTTAAGAGAGAAAAAAATCAGGATAAAGTGACTAAATAAATTGCATTACCATCATATGATGGTATAATTTATTTGTAGGTCGGGAATAGTTCCTTACCATGATCCAGTAGCCCAAACGGGCGGGAGACTAAAATGAACACGTATGTTATCACTTTCCAGGCTTTAAACACTAAGAAAGAAAAAATCACCTGCTCTGCTTTTGTCCATTCAGAAACTCTCTTCCTTGCCGTTCATTCTTTCGAAGATAAAAATCGCGGTCGTGGTTATGTTATCACGTCTGTTAGTGAATTGTTGTCCGAGGAACTGACGGCGAAAAATTCCCTCAAGAAAAATATTAACTTTTGGTTTAATGAGTGTGGTTTAAGTAAATCTGAGGTTATAAACGAAGTAATTAACTGGAAGAATTTCGCATATACCCTTAAAGAACTGGAGGAAGCCAAAAATGAAGCGATAAGAGAACTGCGGAGTTAATCAATTAGGGGTGGTATCAGGTTGTGGAGGCAACCTGATACCGTGACACTCAATTCCCTCGCGAGGAATATAAAATGTCGGAACGCATGTTATCAGCAATACAGACTGTTGAAAAGGGTGGGCGTCCGGTTTTTCCCTTGATGCCATTCTCTGCTTTTCCTGAGTACATGGCATTACTCAGAAAAGCCCTGGAAAAGAAAGAAACAAAAGCACTGATAGAAAAACAGGAGGTGCTATGAAAAAACAGGAGTTTTTAGATTTTATCAGTGCAGAACAGAGGCGGGGAGCTGTCCGGTTTTCGCTGGGATTTAACAGCAAAGGGGAAATTGTATTGCACTGGACTAACGAGGCCGGGTTAAGAGTCTGGAGTATACTAAGCGGTAACAGGGGAAAAAGTCCCAGCCGGGCAAACCGGGAAAGAATGAGTAACCTCCGCCGCTGGCTCCATGATGCCCGGCAGGGCATGGAAGGCGACACACCAGAGGCAGAATAAAATTCCCGTTCCTGAATCGCCGAAGCCCTCCCGTTTACGGGAGGTGCTTTTTTTGTATATTCCGTAAAACAGCGCTCGCGCCCCCTGCCAGGCCATTCGCGTAGCGAATTTATTTCCGCCCAAGTTAGCCGCGAATCCGTTGTCTCCGGTCGCAGACGCACCAGATCACAGCCACGATAGCCTTTCATTTTTTGCATTTCGATGGACGCTGAAGCACAATTTATGTGTGGAGGTAGTTCACTGCGATGCAGGATAGGGCAAACGCCGCAAAATGACGTCTCTGACGCCATTCCGCAACGTTTGCCCGGTGACCTACAGTCGGTTCTTGTTGGAGAGTTTTATGAAAAAAGTTCAATTCAGGATTGAAGAAAGCCAACATGATGATCTACTTGATTGTCTTAAAACACTTTATCCAGATGAACCGGGTTTAACCGTGGCAAAAGGAATGAAGCTGCTTGCCAATGCTTTACTGAAAAGCAAGGTTAAAAATGAAGATGTTAATGTGTCAAAAGACAATGATGATTTTATCAAAACCACAATGTATTTGACAGGGAAACAAAGAACTTTAATAGAGAAAGCGGCTCATCGTCATGGCTGGAATTTATCCAGAGAATGTCGTTATCGAATCCAGACGACACTTGAAAATGAACTTGATTTTTTCGATCAGGAACTTCTGGTGATGAATCGTTGCCGTAATGCAATAGATAAAATAGGGCGAAACTTTCATTATATTATCGTTAATGATAATGCCAGAGTACTTGATAAAGATGGGTTCTATCAGGACGCTGAGCGGTTGAGTTCAGAGATAATGAGTCTCAAAAGTGAGTTTGAAAACTACATTATGTTATGCAAAGGGCGAACTGTTTCTAACAAGGTTGAGGTGTAATCATGGGCGTTTATGTTGACAAGGAATTCAGGGTTAAGCGTAAGTCCTCTGAAGCTGGCCGCAAGTCTGCTTTCGCCCATAAAGTTAAAAATGGTGGTAAAAACTATCAACGCAACGTTCAGGAACGTATCAACCGCAAGGGTGCCAGTAAGGAGGTTGTTGTCAAAATCTCAGGAGGTGCGATTACCCGGCAGGGAGTTCGAAACAGTATTGACTATATGAGCCGGGAGTCAGAGCTGCCAGTGATGAGTGAAAGCGGTCAGGTATGGAAAGGTGATGAGATTCAGGAGGCTAAAGAGCACATGATAGATCGTGCTAATGACCCTCAAAATGTTTTCGATGATAAAGGTAAGGAAAATAAAAAAGTAACCCAAAATATTGTGTTTTCACCGCCTGTATCAGCAAAGGTAAAACCTGAAGATCTGCTTGAGTCTGTCAGGAAAACGATGAACAAGAAGTACCCAAATCATCGTTTTGTGCTTGGCTATCATAACGACAAAAAAGAACATCCACACGTGCATGTCGTTTTTCGTATTCGTGATAATGACGGTAAACGAGCTGATATCAGGAAAAAAGATTTACGGGAAATTCGTACAGGTTTTTGTGAAGAGCTGAAGATGAAGGGCTATGACGTTAAAGCCACTCATAAGCAGCAGCATGGACTTAACCAGTCTATTAAAGATGCGCACAAAACAGCGCCAAAACGACAGAAGGGCGTTTATGAGGTTGTTGATGTTGGCTACGACCATTATCAGAACGATAAAACCAAACCAAAGCAGCATTTCATAAAGCTTAAGACACTGAACAAGGGCGTGGAGAAAACATATTGGGGGGCTGATTTTGGTGAGTTAACCACTCGCGAGAACGTTAAGAAAGGTGATCTTGTTAAGCTGAAGAAGTTAGGACAAAAGGAGGTGAAAATCCCTGCACTTGATAAGAACGGTGTACAGCATGGCTGGAAGACTGCACACAGGAATGAGTGGCAGCTAGAGAACCTGGGGGTTAAGGGCATAGACAGAATCTCTTCATCCAGTAAAGAGCTGGTGCTGAACAGCGCGGAGATGATTAAGAAACAGCAACTCCAGATGAGAAATTTCTCGCAAATAAAACAGTCGATGATTCAAAGCGAACAGAAAGTGAAAATCGGAATTCGTTTAGGATAATTCATACTCTCCGGTAACTTATTGATTAAGATCGATTTATTTATCTTGTTAGCAGAGTTTTTGTAAAAAGTAACTAGCGGTAAAAAATTTAGTTAACTTGACTATAAAATAAGCGCATGGTGATCAATCGATCTGCTTTTTTGTTATCAAATAGCATATGTATCTAGATATAAATAAAATACAAGCACAAACAAAATGAAATGTGTCGTAAATGCGATCTAAAGATCTGCTTGTGTGGTTGAACGCAGCACATGTAGCTGATAAAGTTTTTATGAGATGTAAATTTGTCCTTTTGTTTTTTTTCTCTGATTCGGGGTCATCCGAGTCGAGAGAGCGCCTGAAAGGAAAAACTATGGAATGGTATGTTTTGCAATTCACCACTACGAGATTTGCAGCAGTTTTTGCTCATCTCGAACGCCTGAACTTCTCTTACTTCTGTCCTATGGAGACTGAAAGGTATCGTCGCCCGGATAAGATAATTTCATATCGAGAAAGACGTTTGCCGCTTTTTCCCGGTTATCTTTTTATCCAGGCAGATTTTGAAGAGGTTCATTCCACTACAATAACTGCTATCCCTTACGTACAACGCTTTATCTCATTTGGCGGTGAGCCTTTACCTGTACCAGAAGATGTGATGGCGGAGCTTTTGTACAGACAATCACATACAACAGCTCAGGCAAATCTTTTAAGGAAATCAATTCCACACGATTTTGCTGAAATTCTACTCATGGATAATCCGCAGCAAAGAAGTATGGCTTTCATCCACTACATCACAGAGAGAAGCTTAACCCACAAAATGAAACGGAAGAAAAATGACTGCTACCCGAAAAAAAACCGCAACGAGACGCAAGCCCCAACGTAATACACTCTACCTGCCCTCAGCTTCTCGTGAGGAACTGGATAAAATTGCTCTGGAGATTGGCTATCGCAGGGGGCGACGTATTTCAAGCTCTGGTGTTGTCCAGTACCTCATAAAAAAATATTCCAGCCAGGCTATTGAGGAGCTGATAAACGAAGACGATGAAGACGATGACGACTTCGATGACTAACCATTCAGTCTAAACTTTCCGCGCTGTTCTGGCCGGGAGAAAATCATGTTATCTACTACTGCTTTTGCGGCGCTTGCTTTGCAATGCGCGGCCAGCGTTCATCCCGATACTGCGCATGAAGTTGCAAGGGTTGAATCTGGTTTTAACCCATATGCTATTGCCGAGATAATACCGAAGGTTGAACGTAAGCCCGGTGACAAAGGCGTAGTGTCCTACTTTCCCAAAACTAAGGAGGCTGCACTCCAGATCGTAAATCAAATTGAATCACGAAATCATCGTTACTCAGTCGGTCTTATGCAAATAACGAGTACGAATTTTGCAAACTTCAATACAACCGCTGAGAAAATGTTTGACCCCTGCGAAAATCTCAAGGTTTCAGAGCAAATTTTGGTGGATTGTTATAAACGTGGTGGCGATATTTTACGTGGCCTGAGTTGCTATTATTCCGGCAATCCAGAAACAGGAACTAAACCTGAATCAGATTTTAATAACACCAGTTATATACAGCGCATAGGGTTTAATCCGCCTGATAACAAAAAAAACTGGGTGGTTCCTTCAGTTAAAGATGCAATCAGAAAGGAGAATGTAACACAGAGTATCAAACCTAAAGAAGTTACCGTATATCCCCAATATGCCATGCGTGGCACTGTTTTAGATGAAAAGGAAACAAACGATGTTAAAACTCAATAAACGTTATTTAACTCTTTCTGTATTTATGGCTGCATTGATGCTTTGTGTAGCAGAACCCGCCTTTGCTGATGATGTATCCACTAAAACAACTGGCTTCTTGCAGAAGATTATCGATTTTCTGACGGATATCCGTAAGCCAGCAATCACCATCATTGCGCTGGTAATTGGTTATATCGCTATCTTCTCACGCCAGCATGCAGCGTGGATTACGCCTTTAATTATCGGGATTATCATCTTTATTGTTGCGCCATATCTGCCTGACTGGTTAGCGTAATATGTAATAAAAGGGGGCGTAAAAATGAGTACCGTTTTTAAAGGGCTGACACGCCCCGCTTTGATTAGGGGGCTGGGCGTTCCGCTCTACCCCTTTCTTGGAATGTGCGTTATCTGCGTTTTGCTTGGTGTCTGGATTCATGAGGCTATGTATGCCCTCATCCTCCCTGGCTGGTATGCCATCAAGCGAGTTACGAAGATAGATGAACGCTTTTTTGACCTGCTTTATCTGCGAATGCAAATCAAAGGTAATCCTCTGGCAAACAAGCGCTTCAATGCCGTCCATTATGCGGGGAGTTCGTACGACGCAGTCGATATATCGAAAGTGGACAATTTTATGAAGCTTAAAGACCAGTCTTCTCTTGAAGAGTTAATCCCGTATTCATCACACATCACTGATAACCTCATTGTTACCAGAAACCATGATCTACTGGCGACCTGGCAGATTGACGGAGCTTATTTTGAATGTGTAGATGAAGCGGATCTAGCCTTGCTTACTGACCAGCTCAATACGCTGATACGTAGTTTTGATGGGAAACCCGTTACCTTTTATACGCATCGTATTCGGGTTAGAAAAGAAGTGCGACCTGTATTTGACAGCAAGATCCCATTCGTCAACAGAGTGATGAACGATTATTACGAATCGCTTTCGGCGGCTGAGTATTTTGAAAACAAATTATACTTAACCGTATGCTATAAACCGTTCAGCGCTGAAGATAAAGTGACGCATTTTCTTTCAAGGAAAAAGGGTAATAAAAATATCTTCGAAGAACCCATTAATGATATGAATGAAATATGTGGCAGATTGAGCACCTATCTCTCCCGGTTTCATTCCCGTCGTCTTGGGTTATATGAAGAAAATAATATAGTTTATTCAGAACAGCTTACGCTGTTCCAGAAACTGCTATCCGGGCGCTGGCAGAAAGTCAGAGTCACCAATAGTCCGTTTTATACATACCTGGGTGGTAAAGACCTGTTCTTTGGTAACGATGCTGGACAAATCACTGCCTCTGACCATGCCCGGTACTTTCGTTGCATCGAGATCAAGGACTACTTTCAGGAAACGGATGCCGGAATTTTTGATGCACTGATGTATCTCCCGGTTGAGTATGTACAGACTTCCTCTTTAACTCCGATAGACAAGCAGTCTGCAATCAAGGCGCTGGATGATCAGATCGACAAACTCGAAATGACCGATGATGCCGCTAAATCCTTGCTCGCTGATTTGAAAGTTGGTCTCGATATGGTCTCCAGCGGCTATATTTCTTTCGGGAAAAGTCACCAGACACTGATTGTTTACGCAGATTCGCCGGAGCGTCTGGTGAAGGACACCAATATTGTAACGACGACCCTGGAGGATTTAGGGCTGATCGTAACCTATTCAACCTTGAGTCTTGGCGCAGCGTATTTTGCTCAGTTACCTGGTAACTACACGTTACGGCCACGCCTGAGTTCTATCAGCAGTCTGAACTTTGCCGAAATGGAAAGCTTCCATAATTTCTTTACGGGCAAGGAGAAAGGAAATACCTGGGGTAACAACCTTATCACCCTGGGCGGCTCAGGAAATGATATTTATAACCTGAACTATCACATGACTACCGAGCATCAAAATTACTTCGGTAAAAACCCCACGCTGGGGCATACCGAAATTCTTGGTACGTCAAACGTGGGTAAAACGGTAGTGATGATGACTAAGGCTTTCGCCGCCCAGCAGTTCGGAACGCCGGAGTCTTTTCCACCTGAGAGGAAATTAAAGAAGTTAACTACAGTATTTTTCGACAAAGATCGGGCAGCGGAACCCGGTATACGTTCAATGGGAGGTGCTTACTTTCGGGTGAAAGAAGGAGAGCCGACTGGCTGGAACCCTGCGGCTTTGCCACCAACCAAACGAAATATTTCCTTTATGAAAGACCTGGTGAGGCTACTTTGTACGCTTAACAGTGAGCCGCTTGATGATTACCAGAACCGCCTGATTTCTGATGCCGTTGAGCGCCTGATGCAGAGGTCAAACCGCTCTTATCCGATCAGTAAGTTGCGACCACTCATTCTGGAGCCTGATGATACTGAAACCCGGCGGCATGGGCTTAAAGCACGCCTGAATGCCTGGGTGCAGGGAGGGGAATTTGGCTGGGTGTTTGATAACCCGGACGATACGTTTGATGTGGACAACCTGGACGTTTTCGGTATAGACGGAACGGAGTTTCTGGATAACAAAGTACTTTCCAGCGCCGCTTCATTCTATCTCATCTACCGTGTCACCATGCTGGCTGATGGCCGCCGACTCCTTATCTACATGGATGAGTTCTGGCAATGGATTAACAACGAAGCGTTCAGAGATTTTGTTTATAACAAACTCAAAACCGCGCGTAAGCTGGATATGGTGCTTGTCGTAGCGACACAATCGCCGGATGAACTAATTAAATCACCTATCGCGGCTGCCGTTCGTGAGCAGTGCGCAACACATATTTATCTGGCGAACCCCAAAGCGAAACGTAGTGAGTACGTAGACGAGTTGGAAGTGAGAGAACTTTATTTTGACAAAATTAAAGCCATTGACCCGTTATCTCGTCAGTTCCTGGTCGTCAAAAACCCACAGAGGAAGGGGGAAAGTGATGATTTTGCGGCTTTCGCAAGACTGGATTTGGGAAAAGCGGCGTATTACCTACCGGTTCTCAGCGCATCGAAACCCCAGCTTGAACTGTTCGATGAAATCTGGAAAGAGGGTATGAAGCCGGAAGAGTGGCTTGATACCTATCTGGAACGTGCAAACCTGATTTAAGGAATCCCTATGAAAAAGCATATCGTTGCGGCACTTATCGCCTCTGTTACGGTTATTTCTGGTGCTCAGGCTGGTGTTCCCGTTGCCATTGATGCAAACCCTGAATGGGCTGTCGAAGCGCAGCGCTGGACAGAACGCCTCAAACAGTGGCAGGACACCGTGAACCACTACCAGAAACAGATTAATGCCTATAAGCAGGAGCTGCTGACCAAAACGGGCATTCGTGATGTTCAGGGACTGGTGCAGTCTGCGCAATCTGTCAGTAAGGAGCTGGAGAATATTTACGACCAGGGGAACTCCTTCATTGATGATTACATTAAGAACCCGGAAGCCACCCTGTCTGAGCAAGCCAGATCACTACTGGCCGATTATAAGGTGACAAACACCTGTAAGGGGCTGGGATATACGGGCGACCTGGTGCGGGGCTGTGAAGCCTCGTTCCTGTCCCAACTGGCGGGGATCGAGTACGGCAATAAGCTGGAAAGTAAACTGCGTGAAGATAATCAGGAAATGGCCGACCTTATCGACCAGGTGAAGAACGCCCAGGACACGAAAGCCACGCAGGACGCGACAAACGCTGTATCTCTGGCAAGCCTGAAATTTAACAAGCTCAAATTTCAGTATGAAATGTATCGCGATAAGCAGCGCGATCTTGCAGAATACAAGGAGAAAATGTTACAGGCTGCTTTCCAGGAGAAACAATTAGGGGCTGTTAATAAAGAAACTCCAGTTGTTGATTATAAGGCAGCATTTGAGCAGCAGAGTTATGAAATGAACTGAGGGGGCATTTTGAAAAAATATGGATTAGTTGCGGCGTTGGGGCTTACATTCTTTCTTACCGGGTGTGAAGAGGTTAAATCTGTAGACTGGTGGCAGTCTCACGTAGACGATGCAACGAAAAAAGTAGCTGAATGCAAAAAGTCTGGGAGTGATAGCGAAAATTGTAAAAACGCTAAGGAAGGTTTGTTTAGGTATAAGCAATTACATCCTAAGCATGTTGACTATAAAGATGCATTCAAAAATGTATTGGGTAAAGATGGAAGTTAAAAGGAGCCACTATGGCAACTTCTAGGTATTTCCAGGCCGCTCATGACGTTATTGTTAAAACTCTTGACCAGTCTTTGACTGGTCAGTTAGATAACTTTTCTTCAATAGCGTCTCAGTTGGGTAAGTATGGTATTTCCATTTATATATTGTGGTATGCTTATACCACAATAGTTGGGAAGCAAAAAACCGCAGTGCAGGATTTTTTATGGAATCTATGTCGATTCTGGTTAATTCTTGTTTTTGTCAAAAATATGGGGGGGTGGTTAGATAGTGCAACTCAGGCCATTGATGGGCTGAAGGAAACATTTGCAGGAGGTGATCCTTGGAAATGGGTTGACGAGCTTTGGGAGAAAGTTCAGCAGGTAGCTGCATATCTTATGTCCAAAGATACTTCGAAGTATGTGAAAACAGATGGGGCAATCGCATCTTTATTAACATATGCTGGAGGGATAATTGCATTATTGCTAACTTCAATAGTTTATCTCGCCGCCGAAGTTACTATTAAGATACTTACTATTACCGCGCCGTTGTTTATTATTTGTCTTTCATTTGGTTTTTTAAGGCAGATGTTTAATAGCTGGCTTCAGTTAATATTTAGCTCATGCTTCATATTCTTGTTTTGTGGACTGGCAATTAAAGCGGGAATGACGTTCCTTAATGGCATTCTGACAATCTCGATAGCTAACGCAGATGAATTAAATCTGATATCAACAGGTGCTCAGGCCGGGGTTGCAGGTGCATTTATGGCCTGGATTATCTGGCAAGCCAAAACCTATGCTTCCCAGCTCGCAGGGGTAGGTGTTGAAGGCGCGATGCAAGGGGCAGCCGCAATGGGGATTGGTGCTGGCGTGTTCGGCGCTTCCCGTATGGGGCGTAATCTGCTTGGTATGGGTAAAAATGCAGGGATTGGCGCATGGAAAGGCGTTCGCCGTCAGGATGGAGGGTTCAACCAGTCTCCTGGTGTATCCGGTAAGTTGGGGAATCTGACCGGGCAGGGCGTTAATATTGGCGCTAAGAGGCTTCGCCAGGCTGCGATAGATGCGGCGAAAAAGAAATATGGAGGTTAACCGATTTATTATTTAAATCTGTCAACTCTGAGTATTCCGCAGTAAATATTCACTCCTCTATTTAGGTTCTCACATTATGAAACTACTTATCACGGCTATCGTGACGCTTTGCCTTGTCGGATGCCAGGCGTCACATAAACAACCTCCGGTATCCGGAAAAAGCGAACCTGTTAATTCAGCAGAGGTAATGCGCAATGGGGTTTAAACTCTCAGGATTAAAACTTCCCGGTTTTAACAAGAAAAAAGAAGTAACAGACTCTTCAACTACTTTTGAAGAGAAAAATGTATTGATGCAGGAGAAAATGAACCGCATTTATAAATTCGGTGGTATTGCAGGAATTGCCGTAGGTGTGTTGTCTCTGCTGGCACTGAATGGAGCGCTACCGTTAAAGAGTACGGTTGTCGAAGCTTATCTTATTAATGGTGTCACTGGCGTTGCTGAAAGACTGACTTCTGTTAAAAAAGAAAACCTCTCTGAAAATGAAGCGCTGGCGAAATACTTCATTACTCAGTATGTGAAGCGTCGTGAAGGGTATAACTATTTCAGTCTCCAGCATGATTATGATTATGTTCTGTTATACAGCGCTGAGAATGTGGCGACGGATTACAACGCTTTAATCAACGGCAACCAGTCACCAAAGGTTATTTATAATAAAGCGGAAAAAACCGCATCTGTTCAGGATAATCCGTCCGTGATTATCAGTCCGTCATCCCGGCGCGATGATAAGGATATGGGAGCATATATCCGGTTTAAATTAACCATTCGAAATGTCGCGACAGGCCAGGATGATTATGAATACTGGAACGTCCGGTTGACCTACCGTATTGAACCACAGGTCGAAATGGCATCGGGTGACCGAAACAATAACCCGCTTAAATTCGTTGTAACGAGCTATGTACGCGATAAAGAAGTGAAAGGGTGAAAACTATGAAAATGAATAAAGGAGCGCTAATTGTGGCGCTTCTGTTGGTGTCGCACGTCTGCCATGCAGCCGTTACGCCAGCAGCCAGCCGTTTTGATCCCCGTAATCAGATTGTCAGTTATAACCCGCAAAACACGACAGTCATAAACAGTGCGGTTGGCTATACAACCACACTGGTATTTGACGAGGATGAAACGGTCATCAGTGCCAGAACCGGCTTTCCCCAGGGCTGGGAAGTGAACAAAGAAGATAACCTGGTGTATCTCGAAGTGAAGCCCGTCAAACAGACCGTACAGAAGAACAGTACCGATGACAATGGCAACCAGTCTTCAGAGGTGGTCAGTGTAGCCCTTGATCCTGAAAACGACCTGGAACGCTGGCGAACAAACCTGTTTGTTCGCACAACAAAACGTAATTACAGCATGGAGCTGAACGCCCGAACGTTCCGGCAGCCGGATAAGATCGCGTTTGTTGTTAATTACCAGTACCCGCAGGAACGCCGGAAGGAGCAAGCCGAAATCGAGAAGAAACGGATTGAGGCTCTTAACAAGCGGCAGGAGGAGCAGGCAATCAACCGTTCTCTTGAAAATGCGAAGTCGCCCAAGAACTGGGATTACTGGAAGCGGGTAGCTGACGGCAGCCAGTCAATCAGCCCGGATTATGCGTATGACGATGGCCGCTATACCTGGTTTGGCTTCAGCCCCCTGAAGAAAATCCCCAGCGTCTTTGTTATGAGCGGCGAACAGGAAACGCTGACTAACCCGGTAGTCAAAAACAGCGGTAGTTTCACCGTTGTTGGTGTTCCTGTAGACCAGCGCTTTGTTTTGCGTATGGGAAATCAGGTTGTTGGGGTTGAAAACCGGGGCTTTGGCAAAGTCCGTCTTCCGGCAGGAGATACCGTTTCCCCGAACGTTGAGAAAGAGGTGATCCAGTGAGCGAACAGGAAAATAAAATCCCGACCGCTGTAGAAATTGAACAGGCACTACGGGAACGGCATCAGAAAGAAATTGAGCAAAACGATAAAACGGATAAGGGAGATGAAGATGACGGTAAATCAGTAAAACGCCTGGGTATCGAGAAGCTTAAAAAATCGCGTAAGGGGCTGGTGATTATTGTGGCCGCTTTCCTTCTGCTGGCCGCCGGGGTGTCTGTCTACTATATCCCGTCGATTATTCGTGCAATGTCCAGCGGTGATGATAAGCCTGCCAGTAATGCGGTATCTACTGGTTCAGTAAAACGCGCGACAGGACTCAGCGATGATGTTGATCCATTCAACACCAGGGAAGAACCGGCTAAGACGGAAGAACGGAAGGAAAGCAGCGGCAAAGCGGAAACGCCACCGGAAAAAGTACAACAAAACTTCAGTCGTGCGCTGGATGTGGCCTATGGGGGGAGCAGCTCTGCTTCCTCAAATTCCGGTGGTAGCTCATCAACGGCCAGCAATACCAGGAACGAGGGGGACGGCAGTGACAAACAGGCAGAGGTTCAGCCTGTTAATGCAGGGCAACCCGCGCAGCTTTCTAAAATTACGCGCGTTCCTTATGACCCTAACCTTTTCATTCCTGAAAATACCGCGATTAAGTGCTCGCTGGACAGACGATTTATTTCTGATCTGGCTGGCAAGCTGGTCTGTACGATTAATGAGGACGTATACAGTGCAAACAGGAATGTAAAGCTAATTGAAAAGGGAACAGCCGCATATCTGATGTATAAAACGGGCACGTTCAATCATGGTCAGGGAGCCGTGTTTATCGCTGCTACGAAGCTTAGAACACGTAAGGAACCTTTCATTGATATTCCGCTGATTGATACACAGGCGGCGGGAGCGCTGGGTGAGGCCGGGGCTTCAGGCTGGATTGACACACATTTTGCAGATCGCTTTATGGGCGCGATGATGGTTGGCATGATCCCCGATGTGGCACAGGCCGCAAGTGGAGCGGCTAAAAGTAATAAAGACAATCAGACCGACTATACAGCTAACAGTCGCCAGGCTTTTGCTGATATAGCACGCGAAGCGTTTGCAAACAGCGTAAATATCCCTCCAACGCTTTATAAAAACCAGGGGGAAATCATTACTCTGATCGTTGGTCAGGATTTGGATTTCTCCAGCATCTACAAATTAAAAATGGTGGGTACCCGGAGGTAATTTGATAACGCTGGATATCAAAGAGTTTTCAATGCTGTTAGGAATAAGGGAAAGCGAAATATACCATCATATTCGTAAGGGCATACCAATAAATGGCGTTCCTTTCCCCAAACCACTGAAACAAATCAAAACGCATCGATTTAATTACGAAGAAGTCATGCGTTTTATTGAAGATCTTAAAGGAAAAGGTGAATTATGAAGGATGCAGAGAACAGACATATTGTTTATGAAATAATAGATGAATACTTCCACCACTGGCTTAATGAAGTCGATGGTTTAACTGAAATCGCGGTAAATCGGCCTGATGAACTGTTTGTTAAAGTGAGTGGGAAATGGCAGCAGCATGAATTAAAAATGGATTTTAAAGATTGTATGTCATTTGCAGGGGCAATTTCTGATTATCATGATGGTGGGTCGGTTACGCCAGAATATCCCTTACGTTCTGTTACGCTCCCCGGAGGGGAGCGTGTACAAATAGTTATTCCCCCGGCAACGGAACGGGAAACGGTGTCTATTACAATCCGTAAGCCGTCCAGTGTGTTTATCGACCATGATACCTTTGTTAAACAAGGGTTTTACTCAAGGCTAAATCAAGGGGGGAAATTCAGGGATAAAGAAGATGAATTATCTTCAATGTTTAAAGATAATTGTTTTGAACAATTTGTCCCTGAATGCCTGGTTAAGGGTAAAACGATGGTATTTTGTGCCGGAACGGGGGCGGGTAAAACCACCTTTGCAAATGCCTGTCTTCAGTACATACCCCATCATTTACGATGTATTTCAATTGAAGATACAGATGAAGCAAAGTTCAGGTTCCACAAAAATCATGTGAAATTGTATTACCCGTCAGAAGGGGAAAGTAGCACTGTCAGTTCCGCTTCTCTTTTACGTTCTGGTTTTCGTATGAACCCGGACAGAATCCTCATGACTGAGGTTCGCGGCGCGGAAGCCTGGGATTTTCTCAAAGGCTCAAGTTCCGGCCATGCAGGGAACCTTACAACCGTCCATGAGAGCACCCCTGAAGATGCTGTGCTTGGACTGGTTCAACGGTGCTATATGAACCCTGAATGTCAGAATTTGCCTTATAACATTATATTGCGGAGGGTGTTAAGCAACGTCGATGTGATTATGAGTATTAAGTACATCGATGAGGAAGATAACCGATTTGCATCGGGTATTTACTATCGTGATATTCATTTTCAGGAATACTTTGAAAAGCTGAAGGAGTGATTATGTCTCTGAAACTACCCGATAAAGGCCAGTGGGCTTTTATCGGTCTGGTTATGTGTCTTGTGACGTATTATACTGGCTCAGTTGCTGTTTACTTCCTGAACGGAAAAACGCCGCTTTATATATGGAAGAATTTTGATTCCATGCTGCTGTGGCGGATAATAACAGAGAGTAATATACGGACAGATATCAGGTTAACCGCAATCCCCTCTCTTTTATCAGGTATGGTTTCGTCTCTCATTGTGCCTGTTTTTATTATCTGGCAACTGAATAAAACGGATGTTGCTCTTTATGGTGACGCGAAGTTTGCCAGTGATAATGATTTAAGAAAATCGAAACTTCTGAAATGGGAGAAAGAAAACGATACTGATATTCTTGTAGGTGCATATAAAGGTAAATACCTGTGGTATACCGCACCAGATTTTGTATCACTTGGCGCAGGAACCCGCGCAGGTAAAGGGGCTGCAATAGGTATTCCAAACCTGCTGGTCAGGAAACATTCCCTGATTGCATTAGATCCAAAACAGGAACTGTGGAAAATCACCAGTAAGGTACGTGAAAAACTGCTGGGTAATAAGGTCTATCTTCTTGACCCTTTCAACAGTAAAACGCATCAGTTTAACCCGCTTTTCTATATTGATTTAAAAGAAGAGAGCGGGGCTAAAGACCTGCTGAAGCTGATTGAGATCCTGTTCCCGTCTTACGGTCTGACCGGAGCGGAAGCACACTTTAATAACCTCGCGGGGCAGTACTGGACGGGGCTGGCAAAATTGCTTCATTTCTTTATTAACTACGACCCCTCCTGGCTTGGTGAGTTCGGGCTTAAACCTGTTTTCTCAATTGGTTCTGTAGTCGATTTGTACAGCAACATCGACCGGGAGCTGATACTCAGTAAGCGAGAAGACCTGGAGGGAACAAAAGGACTTGATGAAAACGCGCTGTATCATCTGCGCGATGCCCTGACCAAAATCAGGGAGTATCACGAAACCGAAGACGAACAACGTTCGAGTATTGATGGTTCGTTTCGTAAGAAAATGAGTCTGTTTTATCTTCCGACTGTTCGCAAATGTACAGACGGCAATGATTTCGACCTTCGCCAGTTGCGCCGGGAAGATATCACTGTTTATGTTGGCGTTAATGCTGAAGATATGTCCCTGGCCTATGACTTCCTCAACCTGTTCTTTAACTTCGTTGTGGAAGTCACGTTACGAGAAAACCCTGACTTTGACCCGACACTGAAACATGACTGTCTGATGTTCCTGGATGAGTTTCCGTCTATTGGTTACATGCCAATCATTAAAAAAGGTTCGGGTTATATTGCCGGGTTTAAACTCAAACTTCTGACGATTTACCAGAATATCAGTCAGCTTAATGAAATCTATGGTGTTGAAGGTGCCAAAACGCTGATGAGTGCGCATCCCTGCCGGATTATCTACGCTGTCAGTGAAGAAGATGACGCTAAAAAGATTTCGGAAAAGCTGGGCTATATCACCACCAAATCGACAGGTTCAAGCAAGACAAGCGGACGCTCAACGTCGAAAAGCAGTTCAGAAAGTGAGGCGCAGCGCGCCCTTGTGCTCCCGCAGGAGCTGGGAACGCTGGATTTTAAAGAAGAATTTATCATTCTTAAAGGTGAAAACCCGGTTAAAGCTGAGAAAGCCCTCTACTTCCTCGACCCGTATTTTATGGACAGGCTGATGATGGTAAGCCCCAAACTTACCGAGTTAACCGCCTCTCTGAATAAGACTAAAAAAGTATTGGGTGTTAAAGGGCTTAAATATCCTTCTAAAGAAAAAATGCTCTCCGTCGGTGAGCTGGAGTCAGAGGTTTTACTATGAAAAAAATGTTAATGGTCAGTGTCCTTTTTCTCTCTGCCTGTTCCTCTCCGCCTGAACCACCACAGGTTGACTGGGAACAGAATCCTGAAACGGTGAATACACAATTAATGGACTGGCAACCGACATACTCAGTTATTAAATCAGACAAGGTTAATTCATCGTGGGTTAAGGTTATCCATAATTTCAGGCCTGAAAACCGCCTTTACGATGATGCTGTTTTTTATTCTGTTGCACATTCTGATTCAGTGATTGTTGAAACCAGTAACGGAACAGACTTTTTCACAGCTAAAAACTGGTTGAGGGCGAACGGTGCAAACGGTGTCATACAGTATCGTTATAAAATGAACTGTTTTTCTTGCCGGACTACCAGTGTTTATTTATCACGATAACGCCGGATTAATAAAATTCTTGTAATTTTATTGAGCCGGGGTTGAACAACCGCAGGGCGTTAGTTGCCCGTTATCCATGAGGTGTATATGAAAAAGACCGTAACCACGGCAGTGCTGCTTTGTGCGTTCGCTGCCGGAACTGCTCATGCTGAGGAAAAGGCCGACCCGAACGATCCATGTGCAATGGTGTTATGCCTTGCCGGAAAACTTGACGGAAGTAGTCCGGCAGAATGTGACCCGATGTATAAAAGTTTTATGTCAATCAGGAAAAAGAATAAACATGGTTTTTTACCCGATCACACGGCAGATGCCAGAAAGAAAAAACTAAATGAATGTCCTGCGGCTGATGCAGGTACAGTAAGTAAAATTATTTCAAGCTTTGGCCGATTGAAAAACTTTTAATTCTGTTTGATTTAATTCTGATGTGAATACGCAAGTTTCAGGTTTGAGACTGGAACTTGCGAACATTTTTTACAGGGGTGGGAGGATGAAAATTATTAACGTACCTGATGCAAGAAGTGTGAGAATTGCCGGAATTGAAATTATCGATAGTGTCAAATCGGTCGCTTCTGTTTTTACTGAAATTTTGTTGTTTATGGTCTGGTTTCCGGCAATTGTCTATGGGCTTTATCGTTTTGTTATCGTTTTGTGGGATGCTTCCTTAAAGCCGCAATCGCTCATTGAGTTTATTAATTTCATGGTTGAGTTATACAGCTATGTACTTCCTTCGTTGGCTGTTATCGCAGTGGCTTTAGTCGTCGTTTTATCCATTTTTAAAAGACTCTCAGCAATATGGGAGGGAAGAAAGCAATGAGACATTTTTTTAATGTTCTTTCCTTTGCTGTTGCCCTGTTGCCAGCTACATTGTGTGCTGCTCAGATTCAGGGGAAAGTTATTCGCGTTCTCGATGGAGATACCATCGAAGTTAAAACACTACCCGCGAAAATTGTTGTGTATGAAGTTCCGATTCGAGTCCGATTGATAAATATCGATGCACCGGAAAAAAAACAACCCTTTGGTCGCTGGTCAACCAATCAACTTAAAGCCCTGCTGGCAGGGCAATCAGTTACCGTCTCTTATACGCAAACAGATCGCTACGGGCGAGTCCTGGGACGAGTGGTGACAGCGAACGGCACTGAGGCTAACCGCCAGCAAGTGCTAAAAGGGGCTGCATGGGTTTATGACAGGTACAACACCGATAACTCATTACCGGCTCTGCAACGGGAAGCTCAGACACAGAAGCGCGGCCTGTGGGCTGACAGTAATCCCGTTCCTCCGTGGGAGTGGCGTCATAAACAAAACTGACGCGCTTCGCTTGTCCAACCCCTCCTCTGCCTGAAGAAAATCTTCAGGCAACGTCACGGTTTTTAATATACATGGTGCGCATATGGGTAAATTAACTCTGGTAGAGCAGGCTTTACGGCTCCATAAAGAATATTACGGTGAAGATAATTTTGGTACTGTCGTAAAGGATTGTGATTACTATCCTAAAGTGGCAGAGATTTTTATAAACAGAAAGAATCGTAAAATTTATTCGAATCTTGATATCGAACCCGTTGCTTCAACCGTCGTTCATACGGGAAGTAGCCCTGTTATGGCTAAAGCCGGGAGGATTAAAAAGCTTATGTTTAAAGATGGTTCGGGAGCATACCGGATTCATCTTGGTCAAAATGAAGTGGTTCATATTATTCGCTTCATTCTTAACTCTAAAGTCAGAATGGAGTACGCAGTTGGCACAACCAAAAGTATGTCGATGCTTCATAATCTTTGCGAAGCTGGACGCGCTAAATTAAACCGCTCTTTACCCCGTAAAGGTATCTGGAAAATCGGGTGTTACGACGGCGTTTATTATCACGGTAAGGCAAGGAAGGAAGAAATAGAAAACGCTTTACGTTTTTCTGTTCATCCAAAGTTTAATGAGCTGGAGAATGACTTTAATCAGTTC